>CP089983.1:11227500-11570000 GCA_037157805.1 Sorangiineae bacterium MSr11367
CCCGCGCGCTGAACATCTACATGGCAGATCGCACGAAATCCTCGCCTTGATTCGCGGAAGCCTCGGCGCGATGCCTCCGC
Source organism: Sorangiineae bacterium MSr11367 (assembly GCA_037157805.1). NCBI lineage: Bacteria > Pseudomonadati > Myxococcota > Myxococcia > Myxococcales > Pendulisporaceae > Pendulispora > Pendulispora rubella. The sequence continues at coordinate 11,227,581 of CP089983.1, forward strand.
CTTCATGAACATCGCGGATACAGCCGAGCGTGTCGCGAACGGACACGCAAGAATTGGTCACTCCACCAGTGCGACGACTGCCCGTCACAGTCTCATGGGAGCCCGGCCCCCGCGACGGATGCGGGCAAGCAACGGACGAAGCCTTGGCGCCGGAAGCCGCCTTGGCCGTCGTCCTCGACCGTGGCGAAACATAGATACAGCGCGGTGCGATCGGGGCCGCCGAGGGCACACGCCACGCTGTGTGCCGGCGTTACGTCGATGTGCTCGAGCAGGCGGCCGTTCGCGGCGATCCGCTGAAATTCGCCTCTCTTGAGGGTGGCAACCCAGAGGGCACCTTCGGCGTCGAGGCAAATACCGTCGGGCGTTCCCACGACCCGCGCATGCATCTTTCGCTGAGAGAGGCTGCCGTCGGCGCGCACGGTGAACGCAGAGATCTGGTGGGCGAACGTTTCGGCCACGTAAAGCGTGCCCCCGTCGGGGGTGAGCGCCATACCATTGGGAAAGTCGATGTCGTCCACGACGCAGCGCGCGGTGCGCCCTTGCTCGACCAAGAAGATTTGCCCCGGACGATGGGCCTCCCCCGCACCGAGGTTGAACCCCGTATCGCCGACATACGCGCGCCCCGCCCGATCGACGACCATGTCGTTGAGCAGGCCGCGCGTATGAGCCGACAGATCCTCCACCAATTGCAGTGCTCCCGTAGGGCCTTCGCCGCCGATGCCAGTCACCAGATACACGCGGCGGCCGAGCGCCGTGGCGATGAGCAATTGGCCATCCGGCAGGAACCCGAGCCCCGCGGGCCGCTCGGGAACGGGAAGGTCGAAGCGCAGAGCGCCAGCGGAATCGAAGGCTTTTAGCCTGAAGTTGTGAACATCGGATATCCAAAGGAGCCCGTCGCGCCAGCGGGGAGATTCGGGATACGAAAGACCCGACAGAAGGCTCCGCCCCAAGGATGTTTCACCCACGGGAAGCCTCCGGCGCGACGCCGGTCAACGCCGCTTGCAATCGTGCGACCAGCGCATCGACCGCGTCAGCGTTTCGCGCGACACCGTAAACGTAATAGTCGGGCCTGACGATGACCGCCACCACACCGTGCTTGGCGAACCAATCCGCGTAGAAGCCGTCGAGATCGACGAGCGCGCCCGGGGCAGGCGTGCGCGAAATGGTCACGACACCTCGGTCGATGCGCTGGAGAAATTCTCGCGCCGGCTGGCCGACCTTCGCGGCAACTTCGGGGTCGACGGTGACCACGAGGAAGCCTCGGCCCGCGATGTCGTCGAAGAAGCCACTTTGCCCATCGCGCACGATCGCGCGCTGCGGAAACAATGAACCGACGGGCGCGACGCGCTCGCCCTTGGGGCCGAAATCGAGAATTCCCGACGTCAGACCAGGGAACTCCGGTACCGGCGGAGCCTGCCCGCTCAAGAGCAAAGCGTCACGCTTTGCAGCCTGCTCCAAATCGCGCGTGCACAAGACTTCGCCCGTCTGTATCGAAATATCGATCCATGTCCGGGTGTGCGGCTCGCGCTCCGTTTGGTAGCTGTCGAGAAGCGTGTCGGGTGCGATCCCCCGAAGCACCATCTCGAGCTTCCACGCGACGTTCACGCTATCGCGCATTCCAGAGCACGCACCTTGCCCCATGAAGGGCGGCATGGTGTGGGCTGCATCGCCAAGGAGCAATATCCGATTATCCCGCCATTGCTTGGCGACCCGTGCCTCGAAGACATAAACGAGCTGACGAACGATCTCCACATCGTCCGGCCCGATGTTCTGCTTGGCGAGAAGCTCCCATGCCTTTTCAGGCCGGCTGAATTCCGCCGGATCTTCACCGGGAAGAATGTGCAATTCGAAGCGATGGTGCCGCTTTCCGAGCGGGCCGATGAACGCGGGCCGCTTTGGATCGCACACGTGGAAAGGGTCGTTCAGCGGGAGCGGGCGCTTGACGCGCGCGTCCACGACGAGAGCCGGCTCGTTGAATCCGAGATCGTGACGCTCGATTCCGAGCCGCTCGCGGATGCTGCTCCGAGCGCCATCGGCGGCGAGCAGCCACTTACCGCGCACCGTCACGATCTCGTCTCCGAGAGTGAAACCTCCCTTGCCGTCGGGTCGAGTGCGCTGCGCCTTCACCGTCACGCCGTCCGCGTCTTGGGTGACCTCGTTCACTTGGTGGCCGCGAAGTTGACGCGGCGGGAGCTTCGCGCGATCGAGCGCCGTAACCAGCGCATCCTCGAGCACGGGTTGATACATCATGTAATCCGTATTGCAGCCCGAGTCGGATACGCCGCCCCAATTCATTTCGAGCAGCCGCTGCCCTTGTCCATTGTACCAGTGGTAACTCTGTATCGGATACGCGTCGGCTAGAAACTTATCTTCGACTCCCACTTCCTGTAAGAAGCGCACAATCTCGTGATCGACGTGCCCCGCGCGCGGCAGTCCGTAGAGCGCCTCGTGTCTCTCGATGGCGATGACGCGAACACCTCGCCTCGCCAAATGCGCAGCGACCATCAGACCAGAAGGTCCAAGCCCGACGACGACCACATCACAATCCAAGACGACAGCTGACATTGATCGCTCTCTTTCCTTGTGTTCGCTTTTTCGACCTGTCGGTTTCACAACCTGCACGCACACGCCCAACAGGCACCCGATAGGGCCAGTCTTCCCGGCTCGCCGTGCGGCCTTCGGAAAATATATTTTATGTCGATTCACGGCCCGTCAAGGGGTTCGGCGTCAATGAACTTCATACGAATATTGATTATTACTGCGACGCATATTCGGGCTCCAAGCATGTGTTGGATAGACACATCGGATCAAAAGAAATATATTTTAACTGGTCGCACGCCCACGAGGACCCCATCACACAGTCAACAGGAGCGTGAACGATGCGACTAGCTCGATTCAAAGACGAACGTGGTGAGGGACTCGTTATTTTGAGCCAGGACGGCCGTGCCCGCGGATTGCGCGTGCACGACGGGGGCTTTCCCGGTGACCTTGCAACGATTCTGGCCCGCGGAGACGGCGCGCTAAAGACGGCTGCCGAACGGTTGCGCAGTAGCCCCGAAATCGACCTGGCACGCTGCGACTACCTTCCGCCCATTGCCAATCCCGGAAAGATTATCTGCATCGGGCTCAATTATGCCGATCACAGTGCGGAAAGCGGATATGCCGTTCCGGATTATCCCACGTTCTTCGGGCGATTCACCTCGAGCTTGATCGGTCATGGCGCGCCGATCGTTCGGCCCGTGGTATCGGAACAGCTCGACTTCGAAGGGGAGCTCGCGGCGATCATCGGGCGCGGCGGGCGGAACATTTCCCGCGAGGATGCGCTGTCTCACGTGGCTGGGTATTCGCCATTCAACGATGGGAGCATCCGAGACTACCAGCATCGAACCCCGCAGTGGACAGCCGGAAAGAATTTCGACGAAACCGGTGCATTCGGCCCTCTGTTCGTTTCGGCCGATGAATTGCCCCCGGGGTGCCGCGGTTTGCGTTTGACCACCCGGCTCAATGGAAACGTGGTGCAGCAAGCTTCGATCGATGATCTGATCTTCGACGTTGCGACCTTGGTGTCGCTGCTCAGTGAGGTATGCACACTCCAGCCGGGCGACGTCATCGTCACCGGAACACCGGCCGGAATCGGAGCGGCTCGTAAACCGCCACTCTGGATGAAACCGGGAGACGTCTGCGAAGTGGATATCGAAGGCGTTGGGCTACTTGTCAATCCGATTGCCGATCAGCGCGCCCTCGGTGGCCAACCAGGAACGCGGTCGTGAGCCAAAAGCCTGTGGCGAGCCGCTCCGTGCTGGGCGTCCACTCGCTGGATCACTTCGGTATGGTCGTTCCGGACATCGGAGAGGCGCGCCGCTTTTTCGAAGCCTTCGGGTTCGACGTTCGGTCGAACGGCGGCGGCATCGATCTACGGACCTTCGGCCGCGATCATACGTGGGTCACCGTGCGCCCTGCGCCGACGAAATCTCTCCAATTCGTAGCCTTCGGCGCCTACCGCGAGGATATGGAAGGGCTCTACGATCGAGTGGCAGCACTTGCCGTTCCCGACCTTGCACGGGACCAAAATGCCATTCGATTCAAAGATCCCGATGGGTTGCAACTTGAAGTGATCGTGGCGGACAAGTCATCGCCCGACGCGAAGTCGGCCCCCGCCGCAAGCCACACGCCGACACCGCCAGGAACGGCCGCCGCTCCGCTGCGCAGCAAAGCCCCGCTCGTGCAGCCGAGGCGGCTCGCGCATATTCTGCTTTTCGTCAACGACATCGCGCACACCATCGACTTCTATTGCAAGACGCTCGGCTTGCGTCTTTCCGATAAATCAGGCGACGTTGCGTTCCTTCATGGGCCGCACGGGAGCGATCACCATATGATCGCATTCGTGCAGAGAAAGGGGCCGGGGCTCCACCACTCCTCGTGGGACGTCGGCTCGGTCCAAGAGGTGGGGCTCGGTGCCATGCAAATGGCAGATGCTGGTTACGGCAACGACGGATGGGGCCTCGGACGGCACGTGCTCGGGTCCAACTATTTCCACTATGTTCGCGATCCCTGGAACAGTTATGCCGAATACTCGTTCGATATCGATTACGTTCCCGCGGGCGTCGATTGGCCCGCCGGCGATCATCATCCGGACGATGGCTTTTACCTTTGGGGGCCGAAACCACCGAAGGATTTCGACGTCAACTACGAACTCCGATGACGTAAACGTCATGCCAGGAAACCTCGCGAGCAACTTCGGAACTATCGCTTCGCCGCCCGCTCTTGCGTACCGTATGCAGCGTGCGACGAACAGGACGGATCATGAGCACCGGCGAGCGACCCAGGCGGATCACGCTTTCACCCTGATTCGAAACGATATTCTGAGTTGCCGTGTCAAGCCGGGAGCCAAGCTCAAGATCGCCGAGTTGTGCGAGCGCTACGATTTCAGCCTCGGCTCCGTGCGCGAAGCCTTGTCTCGGCTCACGGGCGACGGCCTGGTCGTTGCAGAACCCCAGAAGGGCTACTCCGTTGCGCCGGTATCCCGTGACGAGCTGGTCGATCTGACTCGGGCCCGCGTGGAGCTCGAGGCCCTGTGCATGGCCGATTCCATCCGGAATGGAGATCTGCGCTGGGAAAGCGCCTTGCTCGCGACGTTGCACCGCCTGCGGCATCTGCCGGAACGCGATCCGGAGGACACGTCACGACTCGACGACCAATGGTCAACTGCCCACCAGGAATTTCATGCGGCGTTGGTATCCGGGTGCACCAATCGCTGGCTATTGCGTATGCGCGCCATACTTTACGCACAATCGGAGCGGTACCGCCGGTTGTCGGTACCTCTGCGCACGGAACCTCGCGACGTGAATGCCGAGCACCATGAAATGGTGAAGGCTGCCCTCGCCCGCGACGTCGCGCAGGCGCGCCGCCTCATCGAGATTCATTTCGAGACCACGACGCGGCTCATTCTCCAAGGGCTCGATCTCACTGACGACAACGCGACTCGACACGAAATCGAATAAGCAAATTTTATCACCAAAATCGAAGGAGCTATCATGGCCAAGTATTTGAAACGAGGCCGCGACGCCGCATTGCGCGCGGAAGATGCCACCAAAGTCCGCAACACCGTCGAAGGGATCCTCTCGGACATCGAAGCGCGCGGAGACGAAGCGGTGCGCGAATTATCCGTAAAATTCGACCATTGGGACCGTGACGACTACCGATTGACGGCGGCCGAAATCCGCGAATGCATGTCGCAATTGTCGGCGCGCGATCTCGACGATATCGGTTATGCCCAAGAGCAAGTGCGCAATTTCGCGCAGCACCAGCGTGCAGCCATGCGCGATCTCGAGGTGGAGACGCAACCCGGCGTCGTGCTCGGGCACAAGAACATTCCCGTGAGTTCTGTCGGCTGCTACGTCCCCGGCGGCAAGTATCCCCTTCTTGCGTCCGCGCATATGTCGGTGATCACGGCCAAGGTGGCCGGTGTGCCGCGGGTCGTTACCTGCGCGCCGCCCTATCACGGCAAACCTGCGCCGGCGATCGTCGCGGCGCAACACCTCGCGGGCGCCGATGAGATTTACTGCTTTGGCGGCGTGCAGGCGATTGGCGCGATGGCCATCGGCACGAAGAGCATCGCGCCGGTCGATATGCTCGTCGGGCCGGGTAATGCTTTCGTCGCCGAAGCCAAGCGGCAGCTTTTCGGGCGAGTCGGCATCGATCTCTTCGCGGGGCCAACGGAGACGCTCGTCATCGCCGACGATAGCGTCGACGGGGAAATCTGTGCGACCGACCTGCTCGGCCAAGCCGAACACGGGCCGAACAGCCCCGCGATTCTCTTGACGACGTCGGAGAAGCTCGCGCGCTCCACGATGGCGGAGATCGAACGGTTGCTCACCGTTCTTCCGACGGCCGATATCGCGGCCAAATCCTGGGCCGACTACGGCGAGGTCATCGTCTGCGACACCCTGGAAGAGATGGTTCGAGAGGCTGACCGCATCGCCTCCGAGCACGTGCAAGTCATGACGCGCGACCCGGACTACTTCCTTCAGCACATGACCAATTACGGTGCGCTCTTTCTGGGCCCGCGCACCAATGTTGCTTACGGCGACAAAGTCATTGGCACCAACCACACGCTGCCCACGATGAAATCGGCCCGCTACACCGGCGGCTTGTGGGTCGGCAAATTCCTCAAGACGTGCACCTATCAGCGCGTGCTCACCGACGAAGCGTCCGCGCGCGTCGGGGAATATTGCTCGCGACTGTGCATGCTCGAGGGCTTCGTCGGCCACGCCGAGCAGGCCAATATCCGGGTGCGGCGTTACGGAAAAAAGCCCATTCCCTACGGCACTGCGGCCGAGTGAGATCGGAGTATCCTCCCATGCGCGCGCTCGATCTCCCGACAACTCCATCCTTCCGACTCGACGGACGCCGGGCACTCGTCACTGGCGCTGGACGCGGCATCGGTCTCGCGGTCGCATCGGCATTCGCCGAAGCAGGGGCCGATGTCACGCTCTGTGCACGAAGTGCCGAGGAGATCGAGCGCGCAACCCGCGCTCTACGAAGCCGCGGATGGGCGGCATCGGCGCTCACGGCCGACGTGACCGACGTACCGGCGTTCCAAAACACCATCGCGTCCGCCGCGCCCTACGACATTTTCTTCAACAACGCGGGCCTCAATCGGCCAAAGCCTTTCGTCGAGGTGCCGCTCGACGACTTCGACGCCACCATGTCCCTCAATGTGCGTGCGGCGTTTTTCGCGGCACAAGCCGTTTCGCGCAAGCTCATCGAGATGAAACGGCCGGGCTCGATCATCAATATGTCGTCGCAAATGGGCCACGTCGGCGCAGCCAATCGCTCGCTCTATTGTGCTTCGAAATGGGCCGTCGAAGGCTTTTCGCGCGCCATGGCCATCGAGCTCGGACCATATGGCATTCGCGTCAATACGTTGTGCCCGACGTTCATCGAAACCTCGATGACGCGCCCCTTTTTGGTAGATGACGCATTCAGGGAAAATACCCTATCCAAGATCAAACTGGGACGACTCGGCACGGTCGAAGATCTGATGGGCGCCGCCGTCTTTCTCGCCTCCGACGCATCAGCGTTGATGACCGGCTCCGCGCTTCTCGTCGACGGCGGATGGACGGCAGAATAGAGCACGCAAGAATGGGTCAGTCGCATCGATTCGGGTTCGTGATGCCTTCAATCGAATCGAGCGCGCGGGACGCAACCGTCCCCCACGGCGTCGCCGTGTGATCGCGCGACGCGATTTCGTTCAACGCGGGAAGAGCTCTCCTGTCGCCCTGCTCTCCGAGCGCATAGGCAGCCGAATATCGCACCAACGGAGAACGGTCGTGAAGGGCAGCTATCAGGGCATCGACGATGTGCTCGCCCTTGACGTGCGCCAGGGCTTCGGCCGCATCGGCTCTCGTATCATCGTCTTCCGTCGAGTCTTGAAGCACCCTCATCACGGCGGCCGCGGACTCGGGCCGGGGCGAGCTCAGAATGCCCAAGGCATGGAGGGCCGCCAATCGAACTGGCTTGGAGCTATCTTGCTCGAGCGCTTTCAAGAGCACATCGACGGCCTTGCCTTGCGATACGAGACCGAGTCCCACGGCAGCCTCCTCGCGTAGTTGCTCGGAAGGGTCGGACATCAACGCTTCGAGCTCATCGTCCGCGGACTCGATGCCCAATCGCGCAAGCAGCCAACACGCGTCCAATCGCAACGACGTGCCGCGGTTGCGGTCGCACACGATACCCCGAAGGGCACTCTCGGAGACGCCGCCGGCGTTGACGACGGTCGTGATCGTCTTCTGCACTTGCGCCCGACCTTCCGCGGCGATGCTGAGTACCAAGGCGTCCAATTTTTCTTTGAACTCGCTATCGGGTTTCATCGCTTCGTACATCGACATGCAAGGTGTTTGGGGCGGCATCCGCGCGGCATCATGGCGTTGAACGCATGCTTCGCCGCGAGACAAGCGGCGTCTTCACTCGGAGCACTCATGGGAGGGCCATCGACGTATTGGCCATCGAACGGGCATGGAAACTCCGGTAACGCACTTGGTATTTGCAGCACGGCACTATGACCATAGCAGGTCCACTTTCCTCCTTTGTTCTTTTCTTTTTTATCCTTCTTTGCGGCCTCGTCCGCCTCCTTCTCCGCCTCTTTCGCGCCTTTCCCGGTCCCTTCCTTCGCCGCCTTCTCGGCCCCCTCTTTTTTTGCGACCTTCTCGGCCTCCAACGCCGCCTTCTCAGCCTCTTTTGCCCCCTTTTCGGCGAGTTTCTCGCCCTCTTTCACAGCATTCTTCAGGCCTTGTTCGATGGTCTCCTTGCCCGCCTTGCTGATGGCGGCTCGGGTAACTCGTATCCCCCGCTTCGTCAGGGTGACACCTTCACCGAAGATGGGCACCATCGCTGCAGCGGAGAGTCCAGCATTCGTCCAATCGCCCTCGATGAGGTAAATGCCGGCATTGATGCCATCGGGAATGGCTCCAAGAGCGGGAATCAATCCGGCGATGTCCAGCGCACCGTGGAGAATCTCCAGCGCGCTGTCCGGGATTACCGTGCAAGACTCCCCGGTGAGATTCGCGTCTTCGGAGACTCGGATGTCGCCATCGAGACAACAATTCGGATTCGTATTGTTCGTCCAAATCGTCAAATAATAATCGGCGGACGGCGGCAGGTTCTTCCAGATGCGTGTGCTCGAACGTTGCGGGTCGAACTCACACGTGCCGTAGTCGGGGTCGCGGAGGAGTCCCGATTGGCTCAAAGTGACGTTGTAAGGATGGCTGCGATGCGACGCACAACTCGAAGCCCCGTCTTCGGGGCCGTGCCAAAAGGCTTCGATACTTACTGCCAATCCTCCTTGCGACACCTTGAAATCACGCGATTTCAGTAAACGGCGGCAGATGTTCACCGTGCTCGAGAAAAGCTCTTTGCGCATCACCACGGGCCGAGAAGGCCCGGCTGGGGAATCACCCGCATAGGCATCGAGCAGCGCCTCGCTCGATTTGCCTTGCACGACGAGCTCCGCGACGGCATCCGCGTGTCGCTCGTATGCATCGTCCTCTTGCCCGACGCCGCCGTGCAGCTGCACGCCACCGCGTTGCTGAATCACGTGCGCGGCCTCGTGAGCCGCCGTGCGCAAACTCGGGTTCCCGGCAAACGCCACGTGATTTCCGGTGGCAAAGGCCTCCGCGCCCATGGCAGCGGCCCCCGCCGCGGCGGCCGAATCTCGATGTGCTCGGACCTGCGATACGTCGTGCCGCCCAAACGATCGCTGGATCTGCTCCAAGAAGGGCAACGACCCACTCGGTCCGCTCGTACCTCGCGCGGCCGCGGCATGGATTCGCGTGGGCCCGGCCTTCGGGCCCCTGTCGTCCGTCGGGAGCGCGCTAGCACGAAGGGCGGTGCGCTGAACGGAAAGCTGCTGCGTCGATTCTTCGTCGCAGGTCGGACACGGGCTGGCCCCTCCGCTGCACGCCGCACAGGCGCGCTGGACTGGCTGAACGTCGGATGGGACATTCGACTCTTGCTTGCGGAAGGTGAACGGAGTGCCATGGGCCGGCACCGCGGAGAAGTCGTGCGCGAAGCCTCGCCCAGCATATGGCTCGCCCCCCGGCACGGCCGACTCGGAATCCAAGGTGGCACGGCGAAGGTGCGCGGCGTTGGGCTCCCGAGCGACACGGCTCGCGACTGCGGGTGTCGACCTTTGCATGAGCATTCGGCCAGATGACATGGGGATGACCTTCCTCTTGCCGCTCGGGTTCGGCAATGCTCCACGATAAGCAAGTTCCGTACTTCATACTCGACATCGAAATATCCGAAAGTTGTTGGCGGTCCTGTTGCACACTGCAACGTGGGACGTTGCCGTTGCAACGGGATGGCGTCCTCGTGGTCGGCGGCAGCGGCAACCAGACAGCCCAAAACATAGGACGTATACGCCACTCGATCGATGGATCATTCGCGCATTTTTGCTAACACACCTCCATTTGTAGTGTATACATCGGATGTATACGGGACGTGCCTGAGGAGGTGGAGATGATCTGGAGCAACCTCGGAGTCGTGTTGGGCGTAGTGGCCGGTGGCGGGCTGTTGGCGGAATGCGGCGATGGCGGGAGCGCGGCGTCGGGGCCCGAGATTCGCCAGCCCGAGTCGCTCGAGGTTTCGGCATCGGCACGTCGGCCGCCGCGGCACTTCGGCCCCCCCGTGATGGGGTGGAATTCGTGGAACACGTTCGGCTGCAGCATCAACGAGAGCTTGATCAAGCAAGTCGCCGATGTGCTGGTTTCCAGCGGCATGCGCGATGCCGGATACGAATACGTGAGCCTCGACGATTGCTGGATGCAAAACCGTGATGAAGACGGCACCATCCTCGCGAATCCCACTACGTTCCCCAGTGGCATGAAGGCCCTCGCCGAATACGTGCACGGCAAAGGGCTCAAACTCGGTTTGTATTCGACGAATTACACATTGACCTGTGCCGGCCGTAGTACGAAGAATCCACGGCCCTGGTTGGTGGGGAGCCTCGGCCACGAGGAACAGGACGCGGCTACATACGCGTCTTGGGGGATCGATTATTTGAAATACGACAACTGCGACGGTCCTCACGACAGCTTCGTCGCCATGCACGATGCCATCGAGCGCATCGCCGCGAAAACGGGAAAGCGAATCTATCTGGATTTGCACTACGTCACACGGCCCGACGCCTTTTTGCACACCCCCGATGGTTGGCGTGCGACGGCGCTGGGGAACGCGGCGCGCATTGCATCCGACATCAAGAACGATTGGACCAGCGTCGCGCGCATCATCGACACCGCCCGCATCGCCGCCCCCGCGTACAACTTGCCGTGGTTTCACAACGACATGGATGCCCTGGAGGTGGGGCGTGGCGTATTGACCGCAGAGGAAGACCGCTCGCACGTCTCGATCTGGGCCATCATGTCCGCACCGCTCATTGCGGGAAATGACATTCGCACCCAATCGGCGGAGACTCTGGCATTGCTCACCAATCCGGAGGTCATTGCCATCGATCAGGATGCGTCGAACTTCGGTGCCTCCGAGATTGCAACGGCGAACGCGCCCGCGGAGACGCACATTCTGGCGAAACCCTTGAAGGAGCCGGGCGCGCGTGCCGTGGCTCTTCTCAATGAAGGCACCGCCCCTGCCGCCATGGCCGTGCGCTTTGCCGATTTGGGTCTCGACGAGGCGGAAAGCGTCCTCGTTCGCGACGTTTGGGCCCGTCAGGACGTCGGTAGTTTTCATTCATCGTACACGACGACCGTTCCCCCGCACGGGACCACATTGCTTCGAATCGTCGGCAAGGAGCCCGTCTTCGAGGGCATCGTGCCCCTTGGTTCCGTGCATTGGGCGCACGCTACATCCAATCGAATCGATACCGCCACGGGCATTTCGAACGTTGCCATCGACCGGGCACCGCCCTCGCCGGTGACCCCGCCTCCGCCTCCGGCCTCGATGTCCATCGCCGGGGTGAAGTATGCAAAGGGTTTCGGCATCCTCGGTGCGCCAACCCAACTCGCGTGGCGCACCAATCGACGGTGCTCCACCTTTACGAGCTACGTGGGCGTCGACGATGGCAGCAAAGCATGGGGGGCTGTGAGCTTCGAAGTATGGGGTGACGGCCGCCAGCTCTATGACAGCGGTATCATGCAACACGGCAACCCGGCGAAGCACATCACCGTCGACATCCGCGATGTCTCCATGCTGCGACTCATCGTCGTCGGACGAACCGGAGGTGAGATCAATGATCTCATCGGCCGTTCCGGTGGAAGCAGCGTCTTCGACGGCTCGGACTGGGCCGAACCCCAATTGAAATGCCACTCACGGTGACGTACCTCCGAGCACCAACCAGTTCGGAGTATCCATCCAGCCTTCTCGCACGACCAACATTCCGTGCTCGTGAATCAACGGCAGGTTCTTCACCTCACCGATCCCGAAATCTGAACCCTGCCAGAGTGGACCTGCATATTGTTTCTGCGTTCTTGTCACCATCGGCGTGATTGCATGTCATCAGCCAGATGTCCTGCGGAGTCCGCTCGCCCGAGAGAGAGATGATGCCGCCCGCCGATGCCCTCGCGATGGGAGGGTGGAGGCGCCGGGAATCGACCGTTCCTGTACGAGGCTTTGCGAGTACAGGAACGGCGATGACCTAGCGATGGGAAACGAAAAAGGCCCCGCAGGGGCCTTTTTCGCTGATCAGGGTGGAGGCGCCGGGAATCGACCGTCCCTGTACGAGGCTTTGCGAGTACAGGAACGGCGATGACCTAGCGATGGGAAACGAAAAAGGCCCCGCAGAGGCCTTTTTCGCTGATCAGGGTGGAGGCGCCGGGAATCGACCGTTCCTGTACGAGGCTTTGCGAGTACAGGAACGGCGATGACCTAGCGATGGGAAACGAAAAAGGCCCCGCAGAGGCCTTTTTCGCTGATCAGGGTGGAGGCGCCGGGAATCGACCGTTCCTGTACGAGGCTTTGCGAGTACAGGAACGGCGATGACCTAGCGATGGGAAACGAAAAAGGCCCCGCAGGGGCCTTTTTCGCTGATCAGGGTGGAGGCGCCGGGAATCGACCGTTCCTGTACGAGGCTTTGCGAGTACAGGAACGGCGATGACCTAGCGATGGGAAACGAAAAAGGCCCCGCAGGGGCCTTTTTCGCTGATCAGGGTGGAGGCGCCGGGAATCGAACCCGGGTCCGAAAATGGCACGCGACACGCTTCTACGTACGTAGCCGAGGTTTTAATTTGCTCCAGGGGACGCCCATCGGCAGGCTTCTCTTGGAGCTAGTCACCTGTTTGGTTTCGCCTTGGGCCCGGTAACCCGACACTTGGCTAGCCAGCTTGTTGACGCCCTTCCGAGGGCGCTGGCGGGCCCTTCGGTCGGACGGCTTCTACTGTTTTTTAGGCAGCGAGAGCGAGTGCGTTATCGTTCGCAACTAGACGTTCCGCGGATTTTTACGTGGATCAGCGGGCCACGGTACGCCGCAATGCCGTTGACATCTCCGTCGAAGCCGATCGCCCCCGAAATGAGGTACGTCGAGACCCGGCAAGATAGAGATGCGCGCCGCCGCGTCAAGAGCCTCGTTCGCCGGACGCCCCGCCGGGCGGCCCGTCATGCGGCGCGTGCAGGCCGACGACGTTGCCCTCGCTGTCGCTGAAAAGCGCGATGAAACCGGGATCGCCGATGTCCGTCTTCGGCAGGAGCACGTGCCCACGGGCCGGCTCGATGCGCGCGAGCACCTCGTCGAGCACCCCCGTGGCGTTCAAATACACCAGCGACCCATTCGGGCTCGGCGCCCGATGCCGGCTCAACGAAAGCGCCCCACCGGCTCCCTCCGCGTCCGACGGAAAAATCGCCAGCTCGAGGTCCTCGGTCGTCTCCCGCCTGAGCTCGATACGAAGCACCGCCTCGTAGAACTTCACCGCCCGCTCCAAATCGTTCACGGCAATCTCGAACCAGTTCACCGCGTTTTTCATGCGTCAAATGTGCGGTCCACCACCGACAGCCTTCTGTCAGCTTTCGTGCGCAGCGCATGCGCCCTTGGCGCACATGGCCCAAGCGCACTCGAGCCCTTCCCCGGAAGGCGGGCTGTGCTCTACCCTTTCGTCCTTGGCTACCGCCGCAGCAGCCCGACGACCCCGAGGCTATTCGGGCACCAATCATGAGACGATTGGCTCCGATATCCTCTCGGTGCTGCGAACCCTGTCTCTACCTGAACAGGTGCTCGGCGACGACGAAGTGCGGCGTCTCTCCGAGGTGAAACCCGATGGTTGGTACCCCATCGGATGGCTCCTCGAGCTCATGGAAAAGCTCGACGAACGGGTCGGCTACTACGGCCTCCTTCGTATGGGGCGCATGGTCTTCAGCCTCTCGCACGAGGAGCGCGTGCTCGCCTCGGCATCCTCCGCACGCGACATCCTCCACAGCTTCGACGCCATGTACCACCACGCGAACCGTGGAACGGGCATCGGCGGGTGGAAGGTCCTGCGCTTCGAGCCCGGCTATGCGGAGCTCGAAAAGAACACACCGCATCATTGCGTCATGGAGCAGGGCATCATCAAAGCCGCCTTGGCGGCCGTGGGTGCGCCCGCCCTCGTCTCGCAGCCAACCTGTTTTCGACAGGGCGCGGCGGTCTGCGTTTATACGATCACGTCGGTCATCGTCGACGAGCGCTGGTCGGGAAAGAGCTAACCTCTCCCAACGTCCGCGGGCGTGGAGCGCTGTGTCCCGGCGACCGCGCGGAACATTCCCCGCGGGACACGACCGCAGAACCCGCCACCGGCGAAATACCGATTATCGATCATGGCGCGGCGGCTGCAGTGCGCGACAGGCCGGAGGTCGTCATGCGCTTTCTGCGATCGTTGGGTGCGTTCTTTCGCAAAATAGGTGTCCTGTCGCGCGCCGCGGCATGGGCAACGGTACTTGGTATTCTCGAAACCGTCGGAACCGAACGAGGGAGGCGCGTGCTCGCCGTCGCGGCGTTCGTCCTTGGCGCCGGGGGCCTCATGCTTCTGCGCCCCATACGCTCGATTCCGCCGGGTGAAATCGGCGTTCGCGCCAACCGCCTCACCGGCGGCGTCTCCACGTTGCGCGAGGGATGGGCCTTCGACGTCCCGCTCTTGCACGAGTTGCGACTTTTCCCGCTTCGCGACCAGATTTACCGCTCCGAACGAAGCGCCCACGCCGATGCCGAGGCGCCCTTCCAAACCGTCGAAGGCCTCTCGATTGGCGTCGAAGTCTCGGTCCGATATGCGCTGGATCCCGCAAAGGTCGTCGCCGTCGCCGAGCGCCCCGCCGACGTCGGACGCGAGCTGGTCGAGCCCACCGTCGACGGCGTCCTGCACCGCACCTTCGCCAAGCACACCGTGCGCGAGATCTTTTCCGAAAAGCGCAGCGACATTCAAAAGGAGCTCGAGGACCAGCTCAAACCGCAACTGATCCCCGACGGCATCCTTCTGCGCTCGGTGTTCATCGGCGCGGTGGATCTTCCCAAGGAATACCGGGCCGGCCTGGAATCGATGCTCGCCGAAGAGCTCTCCTCCGAGAAAATGCGGTACACTTTGGAGCTCAAAGACAAGCAGGTCCGCGAGGCGGCGCTCGAGGCGGACGCCGACAAGGTCAAACGCGAGAAGGCCGCGGAGGCCGCCGGCCTGGAGGAAATCATCGCCGCCAAATCGCGCGCGGAAGCGATGAAACATGTGCTGCCCTTCAAGGAGAAGGAAATCGAGCAAAAGCGGCTCGAGGCAGAGGCTACGAAGGTGGCGCGGGTGAAGCAGGCCGAGGGCGAGGCCGATGCGCGGCGCATCGAGGCGGCGGGCGAGGCGGATTCACGCCGCAAGCTCGCCGAGGCCGAGGCCTTTCGCATCGATGCCACCGGCAAAGCGCAATCGGCGCAGCTGGAACGCGACTCGGCGCTCATCGCGAAGAATCCGCTTTTGATCCAGAAAACGGTGGCCGACAAGCTGTCGGACAAGGTGCAGGTCATCATCGCCCCGCCGCAGAGCGGATTCTTCGCCAACGGCCTCCTCGGGCAGCAGCCGCCGCCGTCGCAGGCCTCGGCCAAGGCCCCTAGCCAAGGACAGGAATAGCCATGATACTGCCGGCCCTCGCGCTCACCGTTGCCCTCGTCGTTCAGAATCAGGTGCCCTTGCGTGCGGCCTCCCACGCAAACGCACCGCGCCAAACCACGCTCGCCTCGGGCGATTGGCTCGAGGTGCGCGGGGAACGGCAAGGCTACCTCCAGGTGTACGATCATCGCCACGAGCGCGCGGGCTACGTGCATCCGTCGATGGTGCGCAGCTACACCGTCGAGGAAAGCACCGCCCCGAAGCTCGCCGCCCTCGTCGACTACCTGCGGGATGCGCCCGGACAAGAGTCGCTCGGCATCGGCTACGTCGCCTTGTACTTGCGGGCGGCGCCGGCGACGCAGGTCGGTGCCGACGCCTTCGATGCGCTGGGAACGATGGCCGAGCGGCTCGGCGTGCGCGCCTCCGAGCGTGTCGTCAAAACGGGTGACGCAGTACTGGCCGCGCAACTCGAGGCGGCGGAGAGCTACGGCGTGCACTTCGTCCGGTTCGAGCGCGAGGGGCAGACCCGCGTTTGCTACGACGGCGAAGCCTACCGACGCGTGCTCGCCCTGGGTGGAAGCGGGCGGGCACGCGTCCGTGCGGCGCTTGGATTGACCGATCCGGACTGCGCCGACCCTTCCCTCGGGGCCAGCGCCGCGCTCACCCTGGCGAAGTGGCGCGCGGGCGTGCTCGACACGGTGGACCCGACGAAGCTCGATGCGGGCGTCCCCGCGCACGAGCGCGCACGGCTACGACTGCGGCGCGCGGCGGTGCAGGCGGAGCTCGCGTATTCGGCGGCGCGCGCAGGCGAACGCGCGCTCGCGAAGCAAGCCAGCGATGCCGCGAAGCGCGAGTTTCTCACCGCCGATCGCACCGCCCTGGCGGACGAAGATCTCCTCGCGTACGACGAGGCCGCGCTGCGTGTGGCCACCGTGCGCTGGGCCGAGGAGTCGGCACCGGCCGCCAAAGGCCTGAGCGTGGAGCTCGCGGCGGGGGAGCCCGGGCAAACCTGCGTGCGCGTGAAAAAGGCGACGCAAAAGGAGCCCTTCCAGCATTGCACCTACGGCGTGGTGTGGCCTTCGTCGATCCGCGTGGCCCCGCACGAGACCGCGGTGGCCATGACCGTGCAGCCGCTTCCAGGATGGAGCGAATTGCTCGTGCTCCACGCCTCTCCAGGCGCGCCGGCCAACTGGATCGCCGACACCGTGACGCCGGCCACCGTCGATCCCGAGCTGGGGTACGTCGAGCTTGCGGGCTTCTCGGCCGACGGCGCGCGTCTTCTCCTCGTGCGCGAGTCGCGCGTGAGCGGGCCTGTCGGCGCGCCGCGAACCACGCCACCGCGCATCCAGCGAAGCTTCCAGGTCGTGGCAACCGACAGTCTCCGCGTCGAAAAGCAAGCCGCGAGCCTCGCCAATTTCCCCACGTTCCAGAAATGGAAGACCGCCGATTGGCAGCAGGGAACATTGGCGCTGCGATGATGTGGCGCATCGCACGATGACGACGTAAACTTACACTTCGCGATATTTTCGTGACCCTAACGACGAAAACGACTTTTGCGGGGTGCTTTCATGAAGAGGGGATCAACGTGGCTTATCGGCTTTCTTGCGGCTTGTGCAGCCACGCTTGTGCTCGCTCCAGGCTGCGGTAGCGACAACGAATCGAGTTTCAACGATCGAACCCAAGACGGCGGATTGGGCGACGAGAACCACGGCGGCAACTTCGGCGAGGGCGGACAGCCCGGCACGGACGCACGGCCGTGCACCGGTTTGTGCCAGCAGCAGGTGCAATGCCCGAACGGGGGCGACACCACGGTGACCGGCATCGTCTACGATCCTGCCGGCAAGGTTCCTCTCTACAACGTCGTCGTGTACGTGCCCAACGCGCCGGTGGAGCCGATCCAAACGGGCGCCTCGTGCGATCGATGCGATGGAAAGCTCTATTCGGGCAACCCGCTCACCGGCGTCCAGACCAATGCCAAGGGTGAATTCAAGATTCCCAACATGCCCGTCGGCAAGGACATCCCGCTGGTGATCCAGCTGGGCAAGTGGCGGCGCGAGATCAAGATTCCGCTGGTCTCGGCCTGCACGAACACCGCCCTCGCGGACAAGAATCAAACGCGTCTGCCGCGCACCCGGGCGGAGGGGAACATCCCGCTCATGGCCATCACCACGGGTGGGGCGGACTCCATGGAGTGCCTGCCGCTGCGCATGGGCATCGACATCAGCGAGTTCACCAGCAAGGGAGGCGAAGGCCGCGTCCACCTTTACAAAGGCGAAGACCTCCTCGAGGAAGAGGATCCGGACGAGCGCGCCTATTCCACCTCGGGTTTCCGCGCGGGATTCGGAGACGGCAAGGCCTTCCCGAAGTCGACGGACCTATGGAACACGGTGGATGCGCTCAAGAAGTACGACATGGTGATTCTCTCGTGCGAGGGCGGCCGAAATACGAAGAGCAAGCCACCGGCCGCACGCCAAGCGCTCTACGACTACGAGTCGATGGGCGGCCGCGTCTTCGCCTCGCACTGGCACGAGTACTTCTTCAGCGAGGGTCCCGACGCGGTGAAGAAGACGGGCGGGTGGAACTTCGAGGCGCCGGAGGTGGAAGGCAAGACGCACATGTCCACGATCCGCACCGACTTCCCCAAGGGTGCGGCCTTCGCCGACTGGCTGCAAAACGTGAAGGCGACCACGACGAAAGGGCAGCTCGCCATCAAAGACGCGCGTGCGGTGCTCGCCTCCGTCAAACCGGTGGCCACGGAATGGAGCGAGGTGCCGCACTACCCCGACGCAGCCAAGACGAGCGACCCTGCAGCCGTCCAGCTCATGTCCTACAACGCGCCCATCGGCGCCACGGACGACCAAGTCTGCGGCCGCGCGGTCTTCACCGACATGCACGTCTCCTCCGGCGCCACGCAAGACATCGCCGGCAAACAGGGCACGCAGTTCCCCGCGGGTTGCCAGGGCTTCGGCAAACCGGGTAGCTTCACCAGCGTCGATCTGTCCCCGCAGGAAAAGGCCCTGGAGTTCATGCTCTTCGACCTATCGTCGTGCATCTCCAACGACCACGAGCCTCCGCCGCCGATCATCGTGCACTGAGCTGAAGCGCTGAACATCGCCCGCAACGGAGGCAGCGACGTGGCCGAACGAATGGGTATGAAATCCGCGCCCCTTCTTGGTCTCGTGCTGCTTCCAGCGCTTGCAGCGTGTGGTTCGTCCCCGCCCGCTGCACCGGCTCCGAGCGTCGCAAGCGCGGCGCCGCCCATCACCGCCCCCGCCCCCAAGGCCGACACCAAGGTCATCCGTCGGAGCGTCACCGTGCTCTCGCGCAAGGCGGGAGGCAACGTCATCACGACGCACTCCGACGGAAGTGCGGAGTTTGCGTACCAGTACATCAACAACGGGCGCGGCCCCAAAGTCGACGGGCACTGGAAAGTCGCGGCGGATGGCACCCTGGCCTCGTTCGAGGCCAAGGGCACGCACACCCAAAAGAATCCCATCGACGAATCCTTTTCCATCGAGACCCGCGGGGGAAAGACACGCGCCCGGTGGAAGAGCGTCGAGGAACAGGGCGAAAAGGAATTCACGGGCCCCGCGTTCTACATCCCCATTGCGCCGGTGCCCGAAGTCACGGAGCTCCTCTTCGCGGCGCTGCAGAAACACGGCGGCAAGCTGGCGCTTCTGCCCGAAGGCGAGGCACGGCTCGAACGCTTCGGGACCGCCACGGTGCGCGCCGGCGATCAAGAAAAGCGCCTCGTGGCCTGGGGTATCTCTGGGCTCGACTTCCTTCCGCAGTATCTCTGGGCAGAGGAAGACGGCACGTTGTTCGGTTTCGCCGGTACGTGGTGGTGGTACTTCCCCGAGGGTTGGGAAGGCGCGAACGACACGCTGGTGGCGGCCGAAAAAACGTTCGACGCCAAGAGGGAGACCGACCAAGTCGCGCGATTCGCGCACCGGCCACCGGCCGAGGGAATCGTGTTCCAGCACGCTCGGGTGCTGGACGTCGCGAAGAAGCGTTGGCTGCCCGATCATGCCGTGACGGTGGTTGGCGGTAAAATCGTGGCATTCGGCCCGTCGAAGGGCGCGAAGGTCCCCAAAGGGGCCGAGGTGGTCGACCTCACGGGGAAGGCTCTCGCGCCAGGCCTCTGGGAGATGCACGCCCATCTGGGCCGAGAAGAGGGCATGCTGGACATCGCCGCCGGCGTCACCACGGCGAGAGATCTCGGCAACGATCCGGACTTCGTCGATGAACTGAAGAAGCACTTCGACGAGGGCACCGCCGTGGGACCGCACGTGCTGCGTTCCGGCTTCATCGAAGGCCGCGGTGCGGGTGCGGCCGGTTCGAAAATCACGGCCACGACCGAGGAAGAAGCCAAGGCCGCCGTCGACTTCTATGCCAAGCGCGGTTGGGAAGGCATCAAGATCTACAATTCGATCAAGCCCGAGCTCGTGCCGCTCCTGACGCGACGGGCGCACGAAAAGAAGATGCGCGTGAGCGGCCACATCCCCGCGTTCATGCGCGCCGAAGACGCCGTCCGCGCGGGGTATGACGAGATTCAGCATATGAACATGCTGTTTCTGAACTTCTTCGTCGAGAAGGACACGGACACGCGAAGCCTATTGCGATTTACGCTGGTCGCCGACAAAGCGCCCTCGTTCGATATCGCTTCGAAACCGGCCCAAGACTTCATCAAGTTGCTGCGCGAGCGGAAGACGGTGGTCGATCCCACGTTGAACGTGTTCGAGGAGCAGTTCCTCGGTCGTCCGGGGCAAATTGTGCCCAGCTATACATCGCTCGTTGAACGGCTGCCGTTGCAGGTTCAGCGCGGATACCTCACCAGAGGCCTGAAGGTCCCCGAGGGCAAGGACGAGCATTACAAGCAAGCGTTCGGCAAGATGCTTCAGATGGCCAAGGCGCTGCACGATGCCGGCGTCCCCATCGTCGCGGGCACGGACGCGGGCGGCGGGCTCCATCTGCACCACGAGCTCGCCCTTTACACGCGGGCGGGCATTCCGACGGGCGATGTCCTTCAATTGGCCACCCTGGGCTCGGCGCGGGTGATGGGGCGCGACAAGACGTCGGGCTCCATCGCCGTGGGCAAGGATGCGGACTTCTTCGTCGTCGACGGCGATCCGCTGGAGCGCATCGAAGACCTTCGCAAGATCACGACCACCGTGCGCGCGGGTGTGGTGTACCCCGCTGGCGACCTTCACGAGGCCATGGGTGTGAAGCGCTGATTCCCTCGCGCAAGAAGTGCGCGTCGCAGAAGTGAAAGCTGCGATTTCACTTCTTCAAGGATTCGAGCCGGGCTCGATCGGAAATCGCCGAGAAAACCGAAGGTTGGACGCTGGCACAACCCTCGCAATCTCTTCCCGTGACACCGCGTTGATGGCTCTCCCCCCCCGGGCCTTGCGCGGTGTCTTTCTTTTGTGCGCGCCAGTCAGGCCTGCAGCACGCGGCGGATCTCGTCGGGGAGGTGAACGTCCGCGATGCCGAGGACGTCGACCATGAGACGCAGGCGGGTGCGTTCTTCGTCGGTGATGATGCCGTCCGCGGCAAAGCCGGCGAATTGCTCCTGCAGGAAATGAAGGAGCAGGCCGTCGACCCGTGAGGCCGCGAGGCCGCCGGTGGCGACCTCCGTCCATAAGGTGACACGCTCGTCGTCCGTGATGATGCCGTCCTCGAAGATCTGCGAGAGCATGTGCATGAATCGGGCTTCGATGGGCGAGGTGTCGCGCGCGATCGCATCCATGGTGGGGAACCTTCCTTTGGTCTGAGTCACCCTTCGACCGCGGAGGATGGCGCGTTGCGTACAAAAAGCTGAGGGCCGGCGCTGGGCGACGTTGGTACGGCGAACGTCAACCGTGGGCGTGCGCCCCAGGTCCCGCTTGCGGGGCTGTTCCTGAAGGCGGAACGTCGTCACGGGCGGGCGGCGAAACGAGCTCGCACTCCTCCCAGCGGGAAAGCGCAAATCGGAGGGCGCGCAGATCGGCCCCGTCGGTCGAGAGCACTTCGCGGGCGGCTTCCGCCAGCCGCCGCGCGACGGTTTCTTTTCGATCCGTCATGCTCTTCATTTCGACCTCGCCACCCCGAAGTTGCGGCGAGTCCGTCGCCCCGAGTTACATCACGAAATCCTAGAACTCGTGAATGCCGCCGGGAACTTTGTTGCGACCTTCTTCCACACGGCGGTTCCACGTGTCGCCCGTGGGTGCGGAGGTTTGCTCCATGGTGATGCACCCCGGCACGGGGCAGACCAAGGCGCACAGGTTGCAGCCGACGCACTCGGGCTCGTCGACCCAGGGAACGCGATCGCCCGCAACGGCGCCGATGACCTGCGGCCGCGGCGCCTTCGCGATGGCATGCGGGGCGTGGGCGTGCGGCGGGCGCGCTCGATCTTCGGTGCCCGTGAAAATGCACTGGTGTGCACCGTCGTGGCAGGCCGAGACGCAGAGCTGACAACCGATGCACTTGTTGGAATCGATGCGCGCGACGATTTGGTACCCGAGGTCGAGCTCTCCCCACTCGCGGAATTGCCGCACGGCGCGACCGCGAAGATCGTTCACGCTCTTCATGCCGTGCTCGTCGAGGTAGTTGCTCAGGCCATCGATCATGTCCTCGACGATGCGGAAGCCGTAGTGCATCACCGCGGTGCAGACTTGCACGCTGGTGCAACCGAGGGCGATGAACTCCGCAGCATCGCGCCAATTGGAGATGCCTCCAATACCGCTCAGCGGAATGCCGATGCGCGGATCGCGTGCCAAGGAGGCCACCATGTGCAGCGCAATCGGCTTCACCGCGGGGCCGCAGTAGCCGCCGTTGGTCGAGTCCATGCCGACGCGCGGCTCGGGCACCATGCGATCCAGATCGACCGAGATGATGCTCTTGAACGTGTTGACCAGCGACAGGCCGTCGGCGCCACCACGCACGCCCGCGCGCCCCGGCTCCAGAATGTCGCCCACGTTCGGCGTGAGCTTCACCAGCACCGGCGTCTTGGCGAACTCCTTCGCCCACGAGGTGATCTCCTCGAGCAACCGCGGCTCCTGCCCGACGGACGACCCCATGCCGCGTTCGCACATGCCGTGCGGACAGCCGAAGTTCAACTCGAGCCCGTCCGCGCCCGCATCCTCGCAGCGGCGAATGAGCACGCGCCAGTCGTCACGCGTCTCGGTCATCACCGAGACGACGACCGCGTGCTTCGGGTAGCGCTTTTTGACCTCGCGCACCTCGCGCAGGTTGTCCTCGAGCGGGCGATCCGAGATGAGCTCGATGTTGGTGAAGCCCATCACCTTTTGCCCGCCGTAATCGAGCGCGCCGAAGCGGCTGGAGACGTTCACGATGGGATCGCCCAAGGTCTTCCAGACCGCGCCGCCCCACCCTGCGTCGAAGGCGCGCATGATCTGTTCGCCGCTGTTCGCCGGCGGTGCGGAGGCAAGCCAGAACGGATTCGGGCTCTTGATGCCCGCGAAATCGATGCTCAAATCGGCCATGGCTTGCTACGAGCTCCACAATTGGTCGAGGTGGCGCGCCGTGTTTCGGCCGTCGGCCACCGCATTCACCACTTCTTTGCCGCCGTTGATGCAGTCGCCGCCGCTGAACACCTTCGCGTGGCCGGTGGCACCGTTGTTCGGGTCGGCCACGATGCAGCCCTTGGCATCGAGCGCGACCCCAGGAAACTCCGCGGCAATGGCATGCATCTTCGACTGCCCGATGGCCAAGGCCACCGTGTCACAGGGAATAATCTCCTCCAACTGGGCACCATTGGTGCCCCCTCCCCCTCCGGGGGAGGGTTGGGGAGGGGGAGCCATCCGCCGTACCCGGAGTCCCGTAAGCTTACCTTGCGCATCGCGCTCGAACGCCACCGGGGTCGCGTGGGTGACGAGACGCACGCCTTCCTTGCGCGCCCCCTCGAGCTCGTGCGCGTAGCCGCTCATCGACGCGACGTCGCGCCGGTACACCATGCTGACCTCCGCGGCGCCGAGCAGGGCACACTCGCGTGCGACGTCGAGGGCGGTGTTGCCGCCGCCGATGACCAGCACGCGCCCCAATTTCGTCGCGCCGACGGCAGCGAGTTTCATCGTCTCGATCCACGCGGTGGCGCCAAACACGCCAGGGCCGTCTTCGCCCGGGATGCGCAGCTTGGTGTCCTCCCCGAGGCCGACGCCGATGTACACCGCATCGTAATCCTTCAACAGGTCTTCACCGCGGACGTCTTTGCCGACCTCCACGCCAGTGCGAACCTCGACGCCGAGCTGCTCGAGCCATTCGACCTCGTGCAGCGAATCTTCCACGTGAAGCTTGTACGGAGCGATGCCCGTCGTATTGAGCCCGCCCGCGAAGGCGCGCTTCTCGAAGATCACCGCCTGGTGCCCTTCCAGCGCGAGGTACCCTGCGCAAGAAAGCGACGCCGGCCCCGCGCCAATGAGCGCCACCTTGCGGCGCGAAGGCGCCTTTGGCGTGAACAGCACCGGTTTACCGGGTGCCGTCGCCTGCTCCGTCGCATACCGCTGCAAACGGCCAATGGCGATCGGCTCGCGATGCCATGCGTTGTATACGCATGAGCCGACGCACAAGACTTCCACCGGGCATACGCGAGAGCACGAATACCCAAGCAGGTTTTGCTCGAATATCGTCTTCGCGCTGCCGCGGACGTTGTCGCTCGCGATCTTCTTGATGAAGGTCGGGATGTCGATCTCGGTCGGACACGCTTTGATGCATGGCGCATCTTGGCAATAGAGACAGCGGTCCGCTTCAGCTTTGGCCTCGGCGGGCGTCATCGTGGGCTTTTTGTCGAGCAATTCGAGCTCGACGCGGTTCTTGGGAAGCCGCGTCCTCGCTTCGCCCGGGCCCTCACCTGCCCGCGCCCCATTCGAATTTTCCAGACCGTGGACGGTGGAATGATTCACATCTTCGGAAACGGAATTCACGTATTTCTACTCCGTCAAAAGAGAAACCTTCGCACCGTCGCAACGAATCGGTCAAGCCGCTGTCGTCAAAGGTTCTTTCGGCAGTCCGGCGGATCGGCGAGGCCCTGGTTTTCGGGACTTAGCAACTCTTTCTTCAAGAAGGTTTTGTCCCCAATGGGAACGGTCGCGGCCCTGTCGGCGGAGGTCGGGTCGTCAGGAACCGACTTTTCGACGGCCCCCTCCGGGAACCAACACATTTTCAGCAACTCGTCCTCGCCGATGATCTCGCCCTCCCCCACCGGCTCGCGTTGGGCCCCGGAGATGTTGTAAGGACCTCGGAGCGGTGCCTCCGGATCTTTGGCGAAATCCGTGCTCATCTTCCCGATCTCGAGCTTAATGTCGACGTCGCCCAAGTTGTCACTCGAAGGCGTGAATCCCACGGGGCTCTGGTTCAAGTCCTCCGCCATCCCACGATGCACGTAACCGGGTTGCCACGTCTTGCGATGAATCTGATCCAGTTGATCGATGTAGATCGGTGCCCAATCGATCCATGCCACGCCAAGGCACGACTCCTTGTACCTTTCACATGAAGCGCGGTTGTTCGTCTCGATGGACCAGACATCCGGATTCTTCGCATGCCGCTGCTTCACGACGTCGTAGGGCCGCTCGTTGTCGATGTTGCCAATCACGATGTCAGCACCCGCGTCGAGGGCCTGCTCGGTCAACACCGTCTCGCGATATTTGCCATTGACCGGGCTCCCCGGATCGAACCAAAAACCGACCCATCGAATGTCGACTTTGATGTTGGGGTTTGCCCTTTTCGCGCCGCGAATGAAGCCATTGGCCCGCACCACGCCCTGGGGAGAGACGTAACCACCAATCCACGCAACGCGCCCCGTCTTGGACTTCTTCGCCGCGACGTAGCCCGCGATGTACCACGACTGCTGCAGCTTGACCCAATACGAGCCCAGATTGGGCGGGGTCACCGTTTTGTTGTAAAGCTGCAAAAACGTCACCGCAGGGAAATCCTGCGCCAATTTCGCCATGGGCGCGGTGCCCCCCTGGGACGTCTGCACGATGACGTTGGCCCCCTTGGCGATCATGGTACGCGCCGCGCTGTTGACCTGATCGTCCGTGACCACGCTCAGCGTGAAATCCGTCGACAGGTAGGGGAGCGCTTGCTCCGCAGCCTTTCGTCCCTGATCTTGGATGTAGCTCCAACCTTGATCCTCGAGAACGCCGACGTACATGAAACCGGCGCGGAGCGGGGTCGAGCAATAGCCCGTTTTCTGGACGCACTTCGTGGGCGAGGGGCAATCACCATCGCCCGTGCACTTCGCGCTGCAGAGACCTTGCTCGCACACGCCGGCGTGGCAGTCGCCGTTCGCGGTGCAAAGACTCCCAATCCCCTTTCCTTCGATCTCTTTCTCGACGACGAGCGAGCAACCTCCCGCATTCAGCATGGTGCTGCCGAGAAGGATCACGAGGCCCGCCCTCGCAACGTGCCAACCTACCCTCATTGTCCGGTACCCCTTCCTTTGGATAAGCCAACCAAAGATGGGGCAATTGTTCCACGGAGCCCTTCAGGTGTCATCATTGCTGTGGCGCCCCACCCTTCGGTTCGGCCCTCGCGATCGATGTGAAATTACCAACCCAACCGCCTGGGCTTGGACATAAGCTCACGTCCGCATGAAGGACTTGAGTCAAATGACGCACGTTCCAGTGGGAACGCTACCTAACCGGCGAGAAAGGAGCACGCGTATGCTCATCTCCGTCGGTGTGGTGATAGCCCTTGCCGCTTTTTGGGAGGCTGCAAAGGCTCTGTTCGATATCCCCGTCCACAAGCTGCCCCACATTCATCAGATCTTCGCCGAGTTCTTTCGCGAGAGCGGCGATGGGCAGTGGATGCTCAGCATCATGCTGGAGAACGCCGGGGTGACCGCGGGGGAGGCGGCCATTGGCTTCGTTCTCGGCGGCGTGGCGGGATTCGCGTTGGCCCTCGCCTTCGCGCGCTCGTCGCTGGTCGAGCGTGGATTGCTGCCTTACGTCATCGCCTCGCAGACGGTGCCCATCTTGGCCATCGCGCCGATGGTGGTCGTGTGGCTGGGCACCTCGTGGGTCAGCAAGGCGGTCATCGCGGCGTATTTGACCTTCTTTCCGGTGACCATCCACGTGCTGCGCGGCCTCAAGTCGGTCGAGCGCGAGGCGGTGGCCCTCATGGAGTCGTACGCCGCCAGCCCCACACAGATTTTCTTCAAGCTGCGCCTGCCCGCGTGCTTGCCCTACTTGTTCACCGCCCTGCGCATCTCGGCGACGGCCAGCGTCATCGGCGCCGTCGTGGGCGAGTTGCCCGTGGGAAGTCAGTACGGCATGGGCGTGGTCATCATCAACGCAGCTCAATATTACAACTGGCGCCCGGCCAACCTGTGGAGCGCAATCTTGATTTCGGCCTTGATTGGTATTGCCTTTTACGCATTCGTCGCCTTGATGGAACGCCTCATCGTCACATGGAAGCCCCGCTCCTCCGCTTCCGAAGGTGAGGCCGCGGTATGAGCTTCGTCATCGAAGTCGACGCCGTCAGCAAGCTGTATGGCAGCGGAAAAAGCCAGGTTCGAGCCTTGGTCGATGCCACGTTGAAGATTGCCCCTGGCGAATTCATCTCGCTGATTGGGCCGTCGGGTTGCGGCAAATCCACCTTGCTGCGCAACATTGCCGATCTCGACCAGCCCACGCACGGGACGATTCGCATCAATGGCAAATCCCCCCGCCAGGCCCGGCTCGATCGCGAGTTCGGCATGGTGTTCCAATCGCCGGTGCTCTACGAGTGGCGCACGGTTTTGCGCAACGTGCTCTTGCCGCTCGAGATCATGGGCGTGCCGTCCGCCGAGGCCAAGGAAAAGGCGCGGGCGATGTTGCGGCTCGTGGGGCTCGGCGCCTTCGAGAACCATCACCCGTGGCAGCTGTCTGGCGGCATGCAGCAGCGCGTGGCCATCGCGCGGGCGCTGGTGTTCCACCCGCCGATCCTCATGATGGACGAGCCCTTCGGCGCCTTGGACGAACTCACGCGCGAGCGCTTGAACCACGAGCTCTTGAATCTCTGGCAACGCCAGGAGAAGTCCACGGTGGTCTTCGTCACGCACAGCATCCAGGAGGCCGTGTTCCTGAGCAGCCGCGTGGTGGTCATGTCGCCGCGCCCCGGGAAGATCGAGACCATCGTGGACATCGATCTGCCGCGCCCGCGCACCGCGGAAATGCGCGATCAGCCGCGCTTTTTCGAGCTGGTGAAAGAAGTGCGCCACTCCTTGCGCGAGGACGAGCCGCTGGCCGTGGTCGATGGGGCGGGAGCATGAAGAGCACCTGGATACGGGAGTACCTCCCGGCGGCGTTCATGTTCGTGTTGGCCATCGCCGCATGGGAGGTGCTGGTGTGGGCGCTGCACATCCAGTTTTACCTTTTGCCGGCGCCGCACGTCATCGTGGAGACCTTGGGGGAGCATTACCCTTTGCTCGTCGAGGCCGGTTTTTTCACCTTTCAAGAAGCGCTCATGGGGTTTGCGGTCGGGTGCGGCCTCGGTGTGCTGGCCGCGGGCTTGGCGAGTCGATGGCCCGCCGCCTCAGAAATCGTGTTGCCCTATGCGATTGCCACCAGCGCGGTGCCGGTGATTGCGCTCGCACCGCTGGCCATCGTCTGGTTTGGTGTGGATCAAGGGTCGAAGGTCGCCATCGTCACCATGATGACCTTCTTTCCGACGTTCATTTCGGCGTTGCGCGGGCTGTTGAGTCCCTCGGCAGCGTCCGTCGAGCTGATGCGTAGTTATGCGGCATCGGACGTGGAAATCTTCCTGAAACTGCGCCTTCCCGCGAGCTTGCCGTACATTTTCACGGCCTTCAAAGTGTGCACCACGCTGTCGATGATCGGCGCGGTGGTAAGTGAATACTTCGGCGGACGCGCCGCGTCGCTCGGTGTGTACATCAAGAGCCAAGCGAGCCTGTTTCACACCCGCGAGGCGTGGGCCGCCATCTTCGTGGCGTGCGCATTGGGCATTGGCTTCTACTTATCGATGGCATTGCTGGAGCGACTAGTCGTACCGTGGCACGTCACGTTCCGGCGGAACTGACGAGAGCGAAAATACTGGAGGGAGTGCGCTATGAGTCGAGGATCCATTTTGTTGGCTGCATCGGTCGCGTTGGGCGCGATGGCCTTGTCGGCCGCCGGATGTTCCAAACAGGACAAGGCGGCAGTAGGTGAAAGCGGCAACGCGGTCGAAAAGGCGGACAAGGTTCGCCTGCAGCTCAAGTGGATGACCCAGGCCCAATTCGCTGGATATTACGCGGCCAAAGCGAAGGGCTTCTACACGGAGGAGAAGCTCGACGTATCCATCCTTCCGGGCGGGCCGGACATCGTGCCCGAGCAAGTCGTCGCCGGCGGCGGCGCGGAGTTTGGAATCGATTGGCTCCCCAGCCTTCTCTCCGCCCGCGAGCAGGGCACGCCGCTCGTGAACGTCGCGCAAGTGTTTCAACACAGTGGCATGCGCGAGGTGTCCTTCAAATCGTCGGGCATCAAGACGCCCGCGGACTTGAAGGGCAAAAAGGTCGCCGTGTGGTTCGGCGGCAACGAATTCGAGCTGCTCGCCACGCTCGACAAATACGGGATCGATCGCAACAAAGACGTAACGTTGGTGCAGCAGCCGTTCGATATGAACCTGCTGGTCACGAAGCAGGTCGTAGCCGCCGCCGCGATGACCTACAATGAGTACAAGCAGGTCTTGGACACGGGCGTGAAGCCCGAGGATCTGTCGCTCATCGACTTCAACGAAGAGGGTACGGCCATGCTCGAGGACGGGATCTTCGCCCGCGAGGATTGGCTGGCCAAAGATCCGAAGAACAAGGACATCGCCGCCCGCTTCCTGCGTGCATCGCTCAAAGGCTGGGCAGCCTGCCGCGACAACGCGAACGAGTGCGTCGACGTCGTGCTGAAGCAAAGCCCCACGCTCGGCAAAGATCACCAGGCGTGGATGATGGCCGAGGTCAACAAGCTGGTGTGGGGTCCGCCCGCGGGCCCCGAGCCGGGCATGATGGACAAGGCCGCATTCCGGCGCACCGCCGACATCGCCCTGAAGTTCAAGGTCATCAAGAAGCCGGCCGAGGACAGCGCCTTCACCCCCGAGATCTACGAACTCGCGAAGAAGAAGTAGGAAGCTCAGAAGATTTGATTGAACGGGAAGACGGGAAGACGGGAAGGGAACCTGCACGCGCGGCACAGAAGGCTTTTTTTAGGGTTTCCAATTCGCCCACTTGGCGGATTGGAAACCCCAAAAACCTTCCCGTCTTCCCGTCTTCCTGTGAATTTCTCTCTTAGGCCTCAGATCTGGCGACGGAGCTGATCGGCCAGGGGGTGCAGGACGTCCGCGGTGGTGCGGCCGACGAGGCTGTAGCCCATGCCCTTGTCGGCCCATGCGAAGCCAATGAACTCGCCGAGCGTGTGCTGCGACATGGGGCTGTCGCGCTCGAGGGACATGGGGCGAACGAACATGACGAGGCGTGTGCCGTGGTCGTCGTCGTACATGAAGAGGCCCGCAGGCCCATGTGACGTGGCCACGAGACGCCCGCCGATGAAGCGATACCCCGCGAGGTTGGGGACGGCGACGGGATGCTGCAAACGCTTCGACACCCAGCCGAGCAACTCCTCGCGCCCCTCGGCGCGAATCTCGACTGGGCGCACCAGATCTGGTTCGTACACCGCGTAGCTTTCTGCCGCCTCTCGGGCGAGCAGCGCCGTGCCCACCGTCCCCGGTGCGGTCGCATCGTGCAGCGACCAACCCGCTGCGCCGCCCAGGGCCAGAAGAAACACGGCAGCTCCAGCAAGTCGGTACGAGCCGGCATACGAACGCCGTCGCGCCTGGAGCGCCTCACGCCATGATTCGCGTTGATGGAGATCCTTATCCGTGATCGGACGATCCATGAGCATTCGATCCTCCGCCTTGAGTAACAACGTATCGCGTGTAAGCGACGAGCGCGACATCAGCGTGCGCATCGGATGTCTGGCACCTGAGCCGACAGCGTTGGCCTGACGCGTTAGAAACCGCAGCAGAACCCAGACATTCGCAATCAAGTTGCATTAACATCTTCGGTGCGTCTAAGGTCCCACGCGTGAGCTACGCGATGGTTCGAAGCCCCGACGGGCTCGACGAAATCCTCCATACTTCCATCAATGTTGCCGTCTGGCAGCGCAGCCTCTCGGGGCCGCTCGCATCGTGGCTCCAGCGTGTCGCCGGCGCGCAGAGCTTCGCGACACAGACCGTGCTCGACGCACGCGCACCGCGTTGGGAGCCGCTGCTCGCGCCGCTTCCTGAGAGCGCGCAGCGTGCGGAGCTGCACCGGGATCTACGGCTGCTCTTCGAGCGCTTCGTGGGGCTTACCAATGCAGATGCCGTCCGCGCCTCGTTCTCGGTGGTCACCACGAACAGCTGCGGCAAGTTCCACATGGATTACGTCGGCCTGCGCCTCTTGTGCACGTACGCGGGCCCGGGCACCGAATGGGTGCCCGAGCACGCCGTGAACCGCGCGGCGATGGATCAGCCGTGGGAGGACGTTACCGTCATCAACCGCGCCATCGTTCCCGACGCGCGCCGTGTGCGCCGAACGCGGCCGGGGCACGTGCTGCTCTTGAAGGGCGCGAAGTTCCCGGGCAACGCCGCGCTCGGCGCCGTGCACCGCTCGGCACCGATCGAGCATCAGGGCGCACGGCGCATCGTTCTCGTGTTCAACGAGGCCTGAAGCGTAGTACGCCTGGGGCGATGAACGACGTGGCCGCGCGTATGGACCGATTGCCCATCACGCGAACGCACCGCATGGCGACCTTCGCAGTCGGCCTGGGCCTCTTCTTCGACGTGTACGAAATCTTTCTGGCCGGTGTGATCGGCCAGGTGCTGGTGCGCGATTTCCACATGCCCAAGGACTGGCTCCCCGCGCTTCTCGGCTCGGGGTTTCTCGGCATGGCCATTGGCTCCAGCGCGCTGGGCCGCTTGGCCGACCGCGTAGGACGCCGGCGGGCGTTCTTGCTCGGCCTTTGGGTCTATTCGCTTTTCTCGTTCATCGGTGCCTTCAGCACGGGCCCGGTCATGCTCCTGGCAACGCGCTTTCTCGCCGGCATTGGCATCGGCGCCGAGCCACCGCTCGCCGATGCGTACATGGGCGATCTGCTGCCCGCCAAGGAGCGTGGCCGCTACACCGCGTGGGCCTACACCCTGGCGTTCTTTGGCGTGCCCGCGGTGGGTTTTCTCGGGCACGGCCTCACACCGCTCGCACCGTTGGGCATCGCCGGTTGGCGGTGGATGTTCGTGCTCGGTGCGCTGGGCTCGATCATTCTGTACCCGCTGCGGCAGCGACTGCCCGAGTCACCACGCTGGCTCGAATCCGTGGGACGGCATGACGAAGCGCGCGCGCTCGTGGCGCGCCTCGAGGCCGAGGCGGCGGGACCACTCCCGGAACCCGTGGTGGCGGTCCGCGATGCGAAGGAGCGCGAGGAGACCGCGCGGCTGCGCGATCTCCTCGTGCCACCGTGGCGCCGCCGCCTGGGCATGATGACCGTGTTTCAATTGCTGCAGCCCTTCGCGTATTACGGATTCGGCACGCTCGTACCGCTGGTTCTCACGGCGAAGGGATATCCGATGAAGTCGCTGCAGTTCAGCGCCTTTACCTTTCTTGGCTATCCCATCGGCTCCATGATTTCGCTTCCCATCATCGAGCGCTTCGAGCGCAAATACGTGGTGGCCGGCGCACTCGCCTTGATGGCCATCTTCGGTATTGCCTTTGGCACGGCGGTGTCCACAGTATGGGTGCTCGTTCTGGGATTTCTCTACACCACCACCAGCAACGTCTTTTCCAACGGCTACCACATCTACCAGGCAGAAATTTTCCCCACCAAGCTTCGCGGAGCAGCCTGCGGCACCACCTACGCCCTCTCACGGCTCTCCAGTGCGGCCATGCCCTTCGTGCTCGTCCCCATCTTGGACGCCCACGGCGCCGCCGCCCTCTTCGTGGTGGTCGCCTCGGTCATCGCCCTCAACGCATTGAACATCACCATCCTCGGTCCCCGCACCACGGGCCGCGCGCTCGAGCACATCTAGCGCACGGCGCACGCTCAGGGCCAATTGGCCCCGCATGTCTCGAGAGACGATGCAAGCTTCGCATTCCGATAGGAACGCCAGCAGGCGGTGTGATGATCATCGATCGCGCCCCCGTAAGGAGGAACCTGATCCCTTGCAATCAGGTCTCGGCAGTGCGTTGCATAGTCCGGATTATCGAGCATCAAGGCTTCCCCCAGGTCGTCGGCATTCAGGCCGAGGACTTTTGCAACGCGCACCGCGGCCTCGTCGGCCTCGTCCTCTCTCGTGTAGATGCGCAGCTCCTGATACTTGAAGGTCGGGTCTGCAAAATGGGCTCGAAGTCGCGTTTGCGCGATGGCTCCGAGCTTGAGGATCTTCGTGACGATATTGCTCGGAGATCCCTGGGGGTCTGCCTCGTCGGCCTCGACCTCCACCTGCGAGAGGCCGAGGTACCTCCGGAGCTGTGCCTCGTTGTTGCCTATTTTGGCAAGCGTCTTGGCGGCATCGGGGTCTTCGCGCATCTCGCGCTTCGCGTAGATGACGACCTCTCGAAAGGTGGCTTTGACGTGCGCGAGACAGCTCGCTTCGGCACTGGCGTACCGCTTGGTGGCGGTGTCGAGTTTGCCCGCGTCGGCCCCGAGGTCAACGTCGAGGTCATCCGTCTTGTGCGCCCGGACGGTCTGGAGGACCTCGCTGTATGCTGCTGCAGCTTGGGTACAAGCTGCTTTGTTCGTGCTCGCCGACGACTGGGCGGCGTGCAAGTATCCGAGGTACCGCAAATACGCGGGGAGCGCCTTCTTATCCTCCATGAATGACGTCCCAAGATACGGGGTCGGAAAACCATTGAGCTGGGGCACCACGACTTGCCCGATGCGTGAGCCTATGTCCTGAATGAGATTGACGTGCCCTTCGATCAAGGGCTCGCTCGGCTCGTATGCCCCGAAGATCTTCCCCTGTTCGCCTGTGGACTCTCGATAGTAAATGGGCTTGAACACGTCGGGATTGCCATTACGAAGGAGCAAGTGCGCAAGCTCGTGGGCCGCCACGAGCTCGATCCGTGCGTCGCTCATGCCATCAGAAAAGATGCCGCTGAAATAGGTGAAGATCCACGGGGCCGTGCGGCGTCCGTCTGCCTCGGTGATGATGGGTGTGCTGATGGCGAAGGCGTTGATATTAGGGTCGTCGATCATCATGATGCGCGGAGGCCCCGGCATGTCCTGGGTGGCCTCGGGATAGATCTTCTGGAATGCGGCGTACGCTTTCGCGGCGGCCGCCTCGCCACGTCTTTGCAGCGCGCTTCCAGGATCGAGCCACTTGTAGTTGTTGAACCCCGTTCGGAGCGCCTGCACCGCAGCAGCATCCGATTCGAAAACATGGAAGTATTTCGTATTCGCAACATCGAAAGATTTGTGCTTCGTCGCGCAGACCTCCTGCGCCGCCACCCCCGGCTCCGTCCCGCCGTCCGAGCTGCATGCGGACACGCCCGCGAGGGAAAGGCACACCGTCGCAAGCGCGCGCGCTGTCGTTGCACGAACCATCGTTGTTCTCTCCAGGTTTGGATGGGCGTCGCCGTCGCTCGACGGGCTGACGACGCTGAGGGCTACGAAAGTCCCTTTCGGCGATGCCGGGTCGGTCCGCTAGGCGGACGGGAACAAAAAGCTCTTTTTCGTCGAAGTCGAGCGCACTTTTCCCTTCACTCGACCTCAATGGTCACCATCGAAAAGGTGTCAGACAGACATCTGCGCTCCGTTTCCCTGTCTTTCTCGCTTTCCGATATCCCACTGCGCGGGCAAAGTTTCACCATGATGAATAAACCGTTTGGTGCGGGCTTCCCCAAGACTCCGCCCTCAGCGGTTATCGGCGTCCGGAGCCCGGACCCGGTGCAGCGAACGCAGTCGCTCAAGATCATTTCGAGATCGTATTGGAAGCCGATCTACAAGTACGTCCGCCTTCGCTGGCGCAAGCCCCCCGCCGAGGCCGAGGAGATCACGCAGGAGTTCTTCGCGCGTGCACTCGAGCGTACGACGTTCCAATCGTACGATCCGGGCCAAGCGCGATTTCGCACCTTCGTTCGCATGTGCGTCGATCGTCTCGTCGTCGACATGGATCGTCAACACCTCGCCAAAAAGCGCGGTGGCGAAGTGACCCTTCTTCGGCTCGATTTCGGTCTTGCGGAAGAGGAGATCGAGCGTGAAGCTCCAGTCGCCGATCCCGAGGCCGTGTTCGACGCGGAGTGGGTAAAGTCCCTGGTCGAGACCGCGGTCGAATCGCTTCGCACGGTTTGTGAGCGTGAAGGAAGGAAGGTCCACTTTCGCGCCTTCGAGCTCTTTCACCTGCGCGACGACGCGGAGCGCTCGACCTACGAGACCATTGCCTCCACGCTCGGCATCTCGATTGGGGACGTCAACAACCGCCTTTCGTACGCACGCCGAGAGTTCCGCGCTGCGTTGCTCGAGGCACTTCGGGACTGCACTGGAAGTGAGCAGGAGATGCAGGACGAAGCGCGGATCGTGTTGGGGCTTTCCTTGTGAAGCGTTCGCCGAGCGAAATCATCGACTCGGTGCAATGGGAAACACATCCCCTGGTCTTCGCCGGGCGCTTCGACATCGAGGGTGAAGTGGGATTGGGCGGCACCAGCATCGTGTACCGAGCGCACGACCATGTAACGGGGGCACGCGTCGCCCTGAAGGTTCTACGCACGAGCAGTCCTTCCGCTTTACGAAGGTTCGACGCGGAAGCACGCGCACTGCAAACGCTGAAACACCCGGCAGTCGTTCGCTACGTTGCGCATGGGGTCAGCAGCGACAGCGAACCATACCTAGCGATGGAGTGGATCGAGGGCGAAACGCTTGCCGGGAGACTCCAACGAAGCGCGCTCGACGTGCACGAGGTCGTGAAGGTCGGCCGGCGCATCGCCGAGGCGCTGACATCGGGGCACGCGCTCGGAATCCTTCACCGCGACATCAAACCGAGCAATGTGCTCCTCCCAGATCGAGCGATCGATCAGGCCAAGCTCGCCGACTTCGGGCTTGCCCGATCGATCGGCGTCGAACGAATCGCCGACGGGGACTCCAACAAGACCGCGACGGGAACCATCGTCGGAACCCCCGGGTACATGGCGCCGGAGCAAGCGCACGGCGTCGCGGATCTCGATGGGCGGGCCGATCTCTTTTCCCTCGGGTGCCTCCTCTTCCGCTGCCTCACCGACGCGGAGGCCTTCGAGGGCTCGCGCGCGCTCACGTCGCTTGCCAAGCTGGTACTTCTCGAACCTCCGCGCGTGGCCGATCTACGTCCGGACATTCCGGCAGCTCTCGACGAGCTGGTGGCTGCGTTGCTCGCGAAGGAGCGGGACCTTCGCCCGCCATCGGCGGAAGCCGTACGCGAGGCACTCGAGCGCATCGAGGGCGAGGTGCAGACGAGCGCTGTGCCGGCCTCGCGCGGAAACTTGGAGCTTTTGCCTGGCACCGTCTTCGGTCGCTACGTCCTCGATGGGCCCCTGGGTGCCGGGGGCATGGGCGAACTGTTTCGCGCCGTCGACACGACCTTGAACCGGCCCGTCGCGCTCAAAGTTCTTCGCGGCTCACCGAATCGCGAAACATCGGCACGACTGGTTCGCGAGGCGCGTGCGACCGCGGCGTTGAGCCATCCGAACATCGTGACCGTCTACGACGTCGGCGTGCACGAACAGATTCCTTTCTTGGCGAGCGAGTGCATCACCGGCAAAGACCTCCGCACCTACGTGGGCGATCCTTCGGTGGACCTGCGGCGGAAGCTTCGATGGATGATGCAGGTCGCGGGCGGCCTCGGCGCCGCGCACCAAGCGGGCGTGGTGCACGGTGATGTGAAACCGGACAATGTGATGGTCGGAGACGATGATGCGGTCAAGCTCGTCGACTTCGGTCTCGCGACGGCGGTGCCCGCGGGCGTCGTGGGAACGCCCGCGTACATGGCGCCGGAGCAGATTCGCGGCGAACCGCTGGACGGGCGCACCGATCAATTTGCGTGGGGCGTGACGGCCTACGAGCTCGTGACCGGAGGCCTACCATGGCCCGACGACGACCCTCTGGTGGCGATGGCCTCGGTGCTCGAAGGGCGGCCGCACGATGCGCCCTTGCCTCACGAAGTCGCCGATGTGATTCGACGAGCCATGAGCAAACGGCGTGAGGATCGCTACCCAACGATGGCGGCGCTCCTCGCAGCACTCGAGCCGAGTGAACAGGTTGTCCCCGTGCGCAAGCGATTTCGCCACCTCGGATGGATCGCAGCGGCCCTGGTGGCGCTGGGGCTCGTGCTTCATGCGCCCCTGCCGCAGCGGGCCTCCACGCCGACCGCCATCTCGGTGCCGAGCCCTACGTCGGTCGTTGCGCTCCCGGTGTCTGCAACGTGCGCCCCCGCGGCTGCCGAGCTTCATGAGGAAGGGCTGAAGGCCCTTCGTGCAGCGAATTGGAAGCGAGCAACGGCGTACTTCGAGAAAGCGGCCGCCATCGATCCCGCGTGCCCCGAAACGCAACTTCGCTTGACGGTGATTCCGAGAAAGCGCTGGCCTAGGGCGCGGCAGATCGAGCAGCTCGGCCGAACGCTGTCTCTGCGCGAAAAGCTCAGCGGCCGCGATCGTCTCGTGCTCGACGCGTTCGCCCTGCTGATCTCGCCCGAGTTTCCCGACGACAACGGAACCACTCGGCTCCTCGATGAAGGCGTGCGCCGATTCCCCGAGGATGCGGAGCTTCGCGTCCTCGCGGCGCTGCGGCATTCGGCCGTCGCGATGCTCCCTCACGAGCTCGAAGATTTGCTCGCGATGGTGCGTCGAGCCACGGAAATCGATCCCCTTTATGCGGACGCCTGGCAGTTGGAGTCGCACATTCTTTGCCGTCTCGGCCGCCACGACCAGGAGATCCTTGCGCTCGATCGATGTCTGGACCTCTCGCCGGAAGCGGTCGACTGCATGGAGGATCGCAGCGTCGATCTGCGTCGCACCGGTCGCTGTAGCGAGGCGGTGACGCAGGCGCGGCACTGGGTCGCATCGGAAGGGGACCAGACGTGGGCCCACCGCGAGCTCGCGGACGCACTGGCCGGCAGCGGCGCATCGCGCGAGGCAATCGAAGAAGCGCTCTCCTTGCGGTGGAAGAATCTCTCCCCCGAAGCGAGCGAGCTCGCGCGCCTCCGAGATTCGGCCGAGCTCGAGATCTGGACGGGTGACTTCGAGGCAGCGCTTCGCATCACCGAACAGTTGGAGCGTCGAGTGCGTGGCTCGGCACTCATCGAAGAACACCTGTCCGCGGCACTCCTATCCGTCGAAGCGCTGCGCGAGATGGGACGAGGCCGCGATGCAGCCCTCATTGCGGAACGTTTTTTCCGGCGCAACGAAGTGTGGATCCGCGGCGACGCGCTGGCCTTGATATCCGAGTACGCGAAACCGTCTCTTTTCGCCACGGCGCTCGAGCATGGCCGGCTGACCCCGGAGGCATGGAAGGGCGCGACCGACCTTTGGGAGCAGAACACTCGGGTGAAGATCGACAGCTTCAAGCGTTGGGTGCTCCGATGGGGCCCCGCGGTCGGATCTCGCATTCAGGCGACCGAAGCCATGCTTCGCGACCCTCGCCACGAGGCGGGGTCCGTCCCAATGGTGGACAATGAGCCCGTGAATATGGGTGTGCTCGAGGCCTACGAGGGGCATATGCGTTTTCTTGCGGGCGACGTCGCGGGGGCGATACCTCTTCTCGAAACCGCAGCACGGACGTGTCAGGGAATTCAGCGCGGCACACTCCACGTGCAAGCGCACCTGTGGCTCGGCGCAGCCAAAGAGAAGGCCTCGGACATCCCCGGTGCGTGCGACGCGTATCGTTTCGTCCTGCAGCGATGGGGTGCGGCGCGCCCGCGTTCCGTGACCGCCGACGAGGCAGCTCGGCGCAGCCGCGCGCTCCGGTGCCCTCTCTAAGGCGCCATCAGATACCCGGCCGCGAGTGCGTACAACTCCTCCTCCAAGCCGGCGAGGAGCTCGGGACGACCGTTCACCGATTTGTGGACGAGCGCCTCGAGCGCCGTCTCCAGCACCAAAGCCGCGCGCACCGGATCGCGCTCGGCCGGCAAGCGATGGCGGTGCGCTTGCAAGAGGCGGGCGATCGCCTGCTCGATGCAGCGGCTCGCAGCCATCGCTTCCGCGACGCGGCCGACGCGGGGCACCTGCTCGTTGAGGATGCGGTGGAGTGCGGGATCCATCGGCCGCGCGCCCATGGCCGTGCGCACGAGAGCGCGCAACCCGTCCTCCAGTGACGCACAACCGGCGAGCGCCTGGTCGAAGTCGGCCGCGAGCTTCGCGGCTTGCTGCTCGATGAGCGCCGCCACCAGCGCTTCCTTGTTGGGGAAGTACTGGTACAGCGAGCCAATGCTCACACCGGCCCGCTCGGCCACGCGCGCGGTGGTGGTCCCCTCGTAGCCATGCTCGGTCAAAACCTGAGCCAGCGCGTCCATGAGCGCATCGACGGTGGCCTGGGAACGCGCTTGGCGAGGCCTTTTTCTCGGGTTCGTCTCCATCGAAGTGCGGCCGCCGGAATGCGATTGGCGAAGCCGGTTTCACATTCCCATATTGAGCACATGTCCGCAATACAGACCGGCACTTCATTCCATATTGCCAGCGCCCTCGAGGCCATTACCGATCCCGCCCGGCCGAGCATCCTCGGCGACTATGCCGTGGACGGCACGGCCATGCTCGGGGTCATCCGCATCGCGCAAGATCGCACGCACGGCTTCTGGGAACGCCACGACGGCGGCGACGAGCTGCTCGTCATCCTCCAAGGCCGCTGCACGATGACCTTGCGCCCAGCCCAAGGGCCCGAGAAGGCGCACGAACTGGGCCCCGGCGACGCGCTTCTGATCCCCAAGGGAGTTGCACACTCGGGCAAACTGCACACGCCCGAGGCGCGAATCTTGTTCATCACGCCGCGCGAGGGCAACACGGAGTGGAACGATTAGACCTTCGTCTCGGAGGAATGGAACGATCGGCGTTTCCTACGAGACGAAGAATCTTGCCCAACCGCCAAGAGCGTCAAGATTTCGTGGGGCCGTGAACAACTGGTCGATGATGATGGAGGTTACGGGCATTCGCGATTTGCGATTCGCGATTTGCGAATCCGTGCCTCTCCCCCTCCGGCCTCGTCCGCGTCGGCGTTTTCAGTGCGATGCCATACGGCCCGCCCCTGCGGGCGCGGAATGCCATGCGGCGCGGGGCACGTGCGATGACGCGAGAAAGCATGGCATGAGCACCCGCTTTGGGGCGGGCAGCAGCGCGAAATGAGGACATGGAGAGCACCGGAGAGCGCTGCCGGGTGGGGCAGCTTCTCTTCTTCCGGGGATAGTTAAGCCAACGTGCGGCTCTTCGTCGTCTACTTGAGCGCGGCCTTGACCTGGTCCGGCGGTTTCGTCTTCGCCGATTCGTCCATGGCCACCTTGGTGACCTTGCCCAGCTTCACCTTGATGGATCGCTCTTGGCGGAGCGGCCCCAACTCCGCCACGACCACGTGATGGCCCGGATCGAGCTCGATGAGGTCACCGTCTTCGTAGCCTTGCGGCAGCGGCTCCTCGTCGACCGAGATCTTCGCGCCCTGGGCTGCCTCGACGAGAATGCCGCCTAGCTTCTTGCGCGCTTCGGCCAGGCGCTTGCTCGCGATTTTCTTCTTCTCCTGCGTCACCGACGGGTCTTTCAACGCGGCATAGGTGTGCAGATGGCGGGCGGCATCGAGGTTCCTTCCCGTATCCAGTTCGGATAGGGCCAGGTTCCATAGAATCTTCGGGCTGGGATAAATCGTATAGGCCTGTTTGAAGGCGAGCCATGCACCGGCCACGTCGCCCACGGTGTGGCGCTTCACGCCTTCTTCCTGGCGCGCCTCGGCCTCCGCGCGAAGCTTGTCCATCGTGTCGTCCCCGCCGCGGGGCTGGCATTGCACGCCGATGTGCCCTGCCGCGGTGGGGGAAAACGTTTTCAGCACCTGCAGCCGGCTGGCCAGACGCCCCAACCCATCGATGGAGGCGAGCAGCACCTCGCTATCCTCGTTGTCGCGCGCTTGGTTCACCGCGGCGATGTAGTCGTTCAGCGCCTCGCACGGGTATTTGAGGTTCTCTTCGCAAAGCGCGATGTGAAAGCGGATGCCCGGGGTCATCTTGATGGCGCCGGCGCGCTGCAGTTTCTCCCGCGCGGCCGCCCAGTCTTGCGCTTCTTCGTCCTTGATCGCCCCGGCGAAGAGCCCGCGCGCGGTCTCCAGGTCTGCCTCGGAAGGATCGGCGCCGGCCGCCGTCGCGGGGGGCCCGGCCGCGGCGGAGTGTTTCACGCAGCCCGCGGTAACCAGCGTGGCCAGCGTGAGGAGACCGGCCATGGAAACGAGGCACGATGCCGAAAAGAAGCGTCGCTTTTGGTGTGTCACGCGCTGGCGTTCGGGCATCGCAGCTACCCCTCCGGTGATACTTCTTTTGAATTGCGCGGAAAGTGACAGGTGAAGCCTATCCCGACGACGCCAAAAGGTCACAATTTTAATGGGTAAGGTCCGCGCCGAACGCGCGCAAGATGCGCCAGTGACTGCACACCTCCAAAGCCCCAACCTGCTCAAGCTCGTCGCGCGTTCAGGCTTTCAGTGAGAACGGAGTGAAGTCCGTCCCCCGATCGTAATAGTCCTCGTGTTCGGCGCGTTTGAGCCAGGCCACGATCTTGTAGGTCAGTGGGGTGAAGACCACTTCGACGCCGACCTTCAGCAGGAATTGCGCGGCCATGATCATCGGCAATTTGTCATCGGGGATGACGCCGCTTCCATAGAAGGCCAATGGATAAAAGAGGAGGGAGTCGACCGCCTCGCCGCACAAAGTCGAGCCAATGGTGCGCATCCAGAGGTGTTTTCCCTCCGTGCGAATCTTCAATTTCGCGAGGACGTAGGAATTGACGAATTCCCCGCAACAATAGGCCACCAGTGACGACGACGCGGTTCGCCAGGTCGAGCCGAACGCAATCTCGTAAGCATCTTGGTTCTTCCAGAATGGCGCCGGCGGCAACTTGACGATGACGAAGGCCATGAACGATGCAAACGCGAGCGCGGCGAACCCCGACCAAATGACCCGCCGCGATCGCGCAAAACCGTACACCTCCGTGAGAACGTCACCGAACACGTAGGAGACCGGAAAGAACAACGCGCCGGCGCTGAAGGAGAGCGGCCCCAGAACGGGCGCGTCGACCTGCGCGATCTTGGCCGGGCCAATGAGGTTCGAGCACACGAGGATGATCACGAAGGCGACCATCACGAACTCGTAGTAGCGGTAACTTCGGGGTGCGGGGCTGCGCATGGCCAATGTCGGACGCTTTTCCAGCCCACCCGCGCCCGGGGGTCAAGAGGAAGCTGAAGGGGAACGCCCTCATTATGTAGGTGTCAGGAGGCTGTTTTCCCCTTGCCGAACGCAACCAGGATGAGCCGCGTCAAGCCTCCCAAAATGATGTAAACAGGGGCCACCATGAGCCGCATCTATCGATCGCTGCCCCCCGCTGGAACTCGAATTGGCCTCGCTTTTTCGGGCGGATTGGATACCCGCGCCGCCGTTGCGTGGATGTCGCGCCAAGGGCTCGACGTGTTCGCGTACACCGCGGACCTCGCCCAACCGGACGAGAAGAACTGTGCAGATATCCCGCCCATCGCCACCGAGCACGGCGCACGCGCGGCCAAGTTGATCGACTGCCGCGAGGCGATGGTCCGCGAAGGGCTCATCGCCATCCAATGCGGCGCCTTCCACCTGTCGGTGGGCGGCAAGAAGTACTTCAACACCACACCGCTCGGCCGGGCCGTGACCACCACGGCCATCGTGCGGGCCATGCGCGAGGACGGGGTCAACGTCTTCGGCGATGGCAGCACGCACAAGGGCAACGACATCCAGCGCTTCTACCGCTACGGCATCCTGGTAAACCCCGAGCTTCGCATCTACAAGCCGTGGCTCGATCCGGCGTTCGTCTCGGCCTTCGGCGGCCGCAAGGAAATGAGCGAATACCTCATTTCGCTGAAGCTCCCCTACAAGATGGGGACGGAGAAGGCGTATTCGACCGACTCGAACGTGCTCGGCGCCACGCACGAGGCCAAGGACCTCGAGCGGCTCGACGCGAACATGCACATCGTGGAGCCCATCATGGGCGTGGCCCACTGGAAGAAAGACGTGACCATCGAGGCGGAGCAGGTCACCGTCGAGTTCGAGGCGGGCTGGCCCACGGCCATCAACGGCGACCGCTTCGAATCGTCGTTCGAGCTCTTTGCATTGTGCAATCAAATTGGCGGGCGGCATGGCCTGGGCATGAGCGACCAGATCGAGAACCGCGTGATCGACGCCAAGAGCCGCGGCATCTACGAGGCGCCGGGCATGGCGCTGCTGCACATTGCCTACGAGCGGCTTCTCTCGGCGATTCACAACGAGTCGACCAC
Organism: Sorangiineae bacterium MSr11367; assembly: GCA_037157805.1. Taxonomy (NCBI): domain Bacteria; kingdom Pseudomonadati; phylum Myxococcota; class Myxococcia; order Myxococcales; family Pendulisporaceae; genus Pendulispora; species Pendulispora rubella. The sequence continues at coordinate 11,271,085 of CP089983.1, forward strand.
GGATCTGTACATGACCTTGGGCCGGCGCCTCGGGCGTCTGCTCTACGAGGGCAAGTGGTTCGATCCGGAGTCGATGATGCTCAAGGACTCGCTCACGCGCTGGATCTCGCCCACCGTCACCGGGAAGGTGACCCTCGAACTGCGCCGCGGCGACGACTACACCTTGCTCGCCACGCAAGCGCCGCACATGTCCTACGATCCGGACAAGCTCTCGATGGAGAAGGTCGCGGACCCGGCCTTCACGCCGGAGGACCGCATCGGCGCCCTCGAGATGCAGAACCTCAACGTGGGCGACAACCGCGCGCTCCTTCTGCAATGGATGAACGCCACCCACGGGTTGTCCGCCGGTGAAGGCAACAAGGTCATCGCGCTGCTGGGCGGTGGCGCGAACGACGACGAGAAGAAGTAGAACCTCGCTGTCGCGAACCAAACGTATGGAAAGCTCCCGCCGGGCATGGACCGGTCGGGAGCTTTTCTTTTGCGGTTCAGCTTGCGAATGATGGGATGATTATCGCCGGGGTTGCCATAGGTCAGGTATGGAGATGCCAATCCACCCCCCTCGCGAGGTTCCCCATGAAGCGTAGTTTCTCGAGGTATTTTCGCGCAGTTGTCTCCTTGCCCGTCCTGTTCCTCTTCTACGGCTGTCAAAGCGATGCCTTAACCGAGGATGAAGGCGCTATTCATCCGATGAATGGCGCGCAGGAGCTCGCAGCGAGCGGCCCCGGAACCAACTATGCGATCGACGATCCCTTCACCGCCGCGCGCACCGCCTGGTGGCGGCAGGATCGCTTCGGGATGTTCATCCACTTCGGCGCGTATTCCCATTACGAGGGTGAGTACACCTCGCCGAGTGGGAGCGTTTGCCGCGATGCCGAGTGGATCAAACGGAATTGCAACATCCCGATAGGCGAGTACGAGCAGTTCGCCAAGACGTTCAACCCGAGCGGGTTCGACGCCGATGCGATTGCGACGCTGGCGAAGGATGCCGGGCAGCGCTACATCGTCATCACGTCGAAGCACCACGAGGGGTACGCGATGTGGCCGACGAAGGTCAACACGTGGAACCTGAGGGACCACTCGGCGTTCGACAAGACGCGCGACATCTTGGCCGAGCTGAAACGCGCCTCGGATGCGCGCGGGGTGAAGCTCGGGTTCTATTATTCCATCTGGGATTGGCACGATCCGGACTTTCCGAACGCGTCCACGTTTCCCAAATACAAAGAGCGCATGTACGCGCAGCTGAAGGAGCTGGTCGACAATTACCATCCGGCGGTCTTCTGGTTCGACGGCGAATGGGATACGACCAACCCGTACAATCCGTGGCGGGCCGAGGACGGCGAGCAATTGGAAGCGTACTTGCGCGGGTTGGATCCGAATTTGGTCATCAACAACCGGGTCGGAAAGCGGCGTGTGGCGGATGGTGACACGGGCACGCCGGAGCAGGAGATTCCAAACGAGCCGGTGCTTGGTCAATTGTGGGAATCGTGCATGACCATCAATGGGAGCTGGGGGTATGCGCGGCACGATCAGAACTGGAAATCGGTGACCGATCTGACGCGCAAGTTGACCACCATCGCGAGCCGGAGCGGCAATTACCTTTTGAACGTCGGACCGGATGCGCTCGGGCGGGTGCCGACGGAGGCGGCGACGCGGCTGCGCGGTATGGGCAGTTGGCTTGGCGCCAATGGGCAGTCGGGTGCGGTGTACCAGGCGGAAAGCCCTGGCGTGGTCGACGAGCCTTCGTGGGGCGTGGTGAGCCGCCGCGGAAGCAAGCTGTATGCATCGGTCTTCAATTGGCCGGCATCGGGCGGATCGCTGACGTTGCACGCGCGAGCCTCGTTCAATGTGACGGGGGCGCGGGTGCTGGGCAGCTCGCAAACGGTGAGCGCGACGCGCTCGGGCGATACCGTGACGATTCGGCCGAGCGGCAGCCGCGTCGGAGATCCGACGGTCATCGAATTGGGCATAGCCACGGCCGCCGCCACTCCGGTGGGGAGCGGCACGGGATTGTCCGCGCAGTTTTGGCCCAATGCGAATTTCTCCGGTGAGCCAACGGTGCGCCGCACGGATGCGCGGGTCAATTACAATTGGAAATTCACCGGTTCGCCGGCCGCCCAGATCCCGGCGGAAGCGTTCTCGTCGCGATGGACGGGAAGCATCGAGCCGCGGTATTCGGAACCGTATACGTTCGTCGCGATGTCCGACGATACGGTGCGCCTATGGATCGACGGGCAGCTGGTCATCGACAACACGTCGCCGCACGGCCCGCAGATCGATCGGGGCACGGTGACCCTGCAGGCGGGGCACCGCCATACGATTCGACTCGAGCAAACGGAACGTGGTGGCGAGGCATCGATGAAGCTGCTTTGGATGAGCCCGAATACGCTGCAGGAGATCGTGCCGGCGACCCAGCTCTATCCTTCGCCGTGAGGGAAGTCACTTAATCAAGAGGGAGCCGGAGGGGGGGCTCCCTTTTTCGCTTTTCTCCCCTTGTCTCGACCGCGCATGCACCGCGGTTGCGAAGTTTCGCAACATGTTGCTCGTGCAACGGGGAGCGTAACTTCCAATGGGTGCGCGACATGAACGCGCGATTACGTTCGAGGGTTCCGTCGAAGGTTTTGCGCCAATGGATGGTGGCGCTCGAATTGCAATGACGGGAGATCACCTTCTTAGGAGGCTTCTCTCAATGTCCACGTTCATGCGCTTATCTACCTTTTCTTATCTATTCGTTGCCCTAGCTTCTTCCATCGCCGCTTGCAGCAGCTCGGATGGCGACGGTCATGTACAACAGCCGCCACGGCCCGATGCTGGGACGGACAGCGGCATCGTTCTCAGGGCGGACGCCGGCGATGAAAAGCCGGACGCCAGCGACGGTGGCAGTGACACGGGAGATGGCAGCACCGGTGGCGACCCTCGCGAGAAGATCGTGAAAGCGTGCACCGACCTCGGCGAGGCATTTGCCAAAGCTTACTCTCGTTGCACGACCCTCACGTATCAAGAGGTCTACGACCTCTACATCGCGGAGGCTGGTGGGCCCACGTGCCCGAAGGTCGTCAGCATCCGCGACGAAGGCGAGCTTCGGGGGCAGTGCATTCCTTGGTTCGGCTCCGTAGCGTGCGCCGATCTCCAGACGACCCACCCGAGCTGCAAGGAGCAACTGCAAGTGGTCCAAAGCATGGCGCCGGAAAGCATCGCGCCGCACGCCACGGCCGATCGAAGCCTGGTGCCCGCGTTGCGCGGGCTCGTCGACGAACGATAGGAAAAATCGGAACGTCGGGAAGATCGGGCGCGAATTGGCGTAAACGTGTCGCGATGCGCACTCGTTCTTCTCGGCTTCTCGCGGTAACACTTCTCTTTGGCGCAGCAGGATGCTTCGCGGCAGCATGCGGGTCGAGCGACGCGTCCCCGTCGGACGAAGCACGCGGCGACGCGTCCGTCGATGCGAGGGGCGGCGGTGAAAACGATGCCGCCCCGGGGAACGATGCAACGACGCGCGACGATGCCGCGGCGGACGCGGCCGCGGACGGTGCCGGGCAAGGGGGGGACGCAGGATACGACGGCGGCGATGGAGGGTGGCACTCGTGCGTCACCGGTACCGTCGATCTGCCGCGGACACCCGCGTACGCGCGCATCGTGCTCGATGGGTCGCGCCGCATGGACGGCATGGCGACGACGTCGGCCGGCCTGGTGTATGTGGCGGGGGCACGCGACTCCGATAGCCAAAATAGGGAGCGGCCCACCATCCCCGATGGAAGTGGGGACATCGCCAAAGCCGGACAGGGCCCGGTTGCCGCCACCGGGAAAAAGTGGCTTGCGGCGCGCTCCGCGCTCAATTCGGCGTGGAGCGTGCTCCGCCGCAATCCGCCCAATCGCGATCTTGGGATCGGATTTCACGTCATCAACGGCACGACGGACATCGGAGACGATCAACAGGATATCCCCACCGCCGCGGTGGGCGACCCTCAGATGAATGTGCTCACGGCACGCACGGCACCGGTGATCCCGCACAATGGAACCGCGCAGTATCCCATTGGCAACGTTTACCCGAGCGGGGACCTGCCACTGCTGGCCGCGATCAATGGACAGGGTCGGCTTCTGCAGACCTTCGACCCGGCGTCGGCGGACCTTTCGCCGGGCGGACGGCGCTATTTGCTTCTCATCGTCAACGGGACCCCCTCGGACGACAACGTCTCGAACCCCGACGCCAGCGCCTCCGTGCAAGCGCTCGCGCGTCTGCGTGCGGCGAATCCGCCGGTGACGACGTTCGTGATCGGTTTGGGCGATCCGACGGCGAACCCGGCCGACTACGACGAAGTCTTCCTCGGTCACTTGGCCAAGGCGGGCGGTGGGACGGCCTCGGCAGCGTGCAACCCCGATTGGGCCGGTGAGCCGTCGGGCCATCCATGCCACTTTCAGGTCACGCCCGGGAACAAGAGCACGAGCGCTCTGACTTCGGATTTCGTCAACGCACTATTTGCCATTCAGCGCAGGGTCGTCGGCTGCGACTTCGCCTTGCCGTCATCGCACCCTGCCATCGATCCGACACGGTCGAACATCGTGCGAGAGAGTGCTTCGGGGCCGGCGACGCAGATCCCGCACGGCCCTGCAAATGGCTGGACCTTCGACAACGATGCGTCCCCCACCCTGGTCCGTTTTTACGGCAATTCGTGCCAGAGCATCGAAGGTGACTCGGCAGCCAAGGTGCGCCTGGTCCTCGGGTGCAAAACGGACGAAATCGTCATTCCGGTACCGTAACCGCGTATCGAAACTTCGATATGAACGCGCGATTACGCTTGGCCGGTTTTTCGCGCGTTTCGGCAAATTACAGTGTGGCGCTCCAATTGCAGTAACGAGAGACACCTTTTTAGGAGGCTTCTCTCAATGTCCACGTTCGTTCGCTTATCGAGTCTTTCTTTTCTTTTTGCAGCTTTGCTTTCGTCGATCACCGGGTGCAGCAGCAGCGACAACGATGCCGACGTCCAACGCTCGTGTTTCGATCTCGGCGACGCCGTCATCGACGCGTACACGCGCTGCGGGGCGGAGCGCCAAGAAACGTACGACGCGTATTACGCGGAGGCGGGTACGAACTGCTCCCGCGTCGTCCAGATTCGTGACGAGGGTCAACTTCGTCGGTCTTGCTTACCCGACTTGCGATCGATTTCGTGCTCCCAGCTCATGGGAGGCTTGCCCTATTCGTGCCACGAGCAGTTGCTGACCCAGTCGACGGATCTGCACGGAGGAAGCCTGGAACCGAGCGCCGTGGCCGTCGACGGCGGACCCTTTTCGTCGTTGATGGGCAGCGCCTCGGGGGAACTTCGCACGGAACCCTGAATTGAAATCACGCGCCGGTGGCGAGGGCGCGGTCGACGGCGTCGGGCGAGAGAATGTGCTCGATGACCATGACGGCCGCACCGATCACGCCGGCGCGGTCTTCCAGTTCGCTGCGCGCGATGCGGAGGTGGCGCGTGGCCAGCGGCAAGGAGCGGCGATAGAGCTCTTCGCGCACGCCGGCGAGGAGTTGCTCGTGCGCGTGGGCCACGTCGCCGCCGATGACGATGACCCCGGGATTCACCAGGTTGACGGCGGCCGCGAGCACTTGTCCGAGGGCGCGGCCGGCTTCCCGCACCAGCATGGCGGCGTCGCGGTTGCCGCCGCGGGCGAGTTTCACCACGTCGCGGCTGGTGGCCGCGGGGATGCCCATGCCGGTGAGCGCGCGCGCCATGGCGAGACCGCCCGCGACGGCCTCCAGGCAGCCGACGTTGCCGCAGTGGCAGGTGGCATCCTCGCGGTCCGTCACTTGGATGTGACCGATGTCGCCGGCGGCGCCTTGCGCACCGCGGTGGATCGTTCCTCCGGCGACGATGCCGCAACCGATGCCCGAACCGACTTTGACGAATAGAAGGTGCGCGGCGTCGCGCCAGTGCATCCAATGCTCGCCGATGGCCATGATGTTGACGTCGTTGTCCACGAGCACGGGCACCTCGTCGTGGTAACGCGAGAACCAGTTGGGAATGGAGAAGCCATCCCACCCCGGCATGATGGGCGGGTGCACCGCCTGCCCCGTCGCGAACTCGACGGGGCCGGGCACGCCGATGCCAATGCCGCGCACCTCGTTCATGTTGCGGCCGGAGCGATCGACCAAGTCGACGAAGCGATCGCGAACCCAGGTGAGGACGTGCTCCGGCCCCTTGGCGATCTCCAAGTCCGTGGCCAGCTCGATGAGCGGGCGCCCTGCGAGATCCGCCACGGCCAGCCGGCAATGGGTCACGCCCAGATCGGCCACGAGCACGAGGCCCGCGTTCTGGTTGAAGGCGAAGACCGCCGGGGGGCGACCCCCCGTCGACGGATTTTCACCGGCGTCGACGATCAGATCGCGCGCGCGCAAAAGATCGAGGCGCTGCGCCACCGTCGAGCGGGCGAGGCCAGTCACTTCGATCAACTCGGCACGGGTCGTTGCCCGGCCTTGCCGAATGACCTGCAGGAGTGCCCCGGAGCCGGTGACCGGCTGACTGACTAAACGCTCCCGCAACATCGGTTTCGAAACCATAAGGCAAACCTCGACCCCCGAACCACAGTCGAAGCTGTCACGCGGAAGGAAGACCGTCTTCTTTTGACTTATTGCATCACAACTTATGCTTTACAACAAGCAAAAGTCCACGTACCAGTACCATGATGAACTCGACCTTTCGCGTGGCCATTGCCGGAGCAGGGTTCGTGGGCCGCATCCATGCACGTTCGGCGCGGCTCGCCGGGGCACGCTTGGTGGGCATCTCGGCCTCCAGTGCGGAGAGCGCGCGGGCGGCTGCTACCGAGTTGGGCGCGGAGCGCGCGTTCGCATCGTCCGAAGAGCTCGTGACCGCGCCGGACGTGGACGTGGTGCACATCTGCACGCCGAACCATCTGCACGTGCCGCTCACCGAGGCGGCCCTCGCCGCGGGCAAGCACGTCATCTGCGAAAAGCCGCTGGCCCTCGATGTATCGGGTGCCGAACGACTGGTGCTCGCGGAGAGCGCGAGCCGCACCGTGGCCGCCGTCCCCTTCGTGTACCGATTCTATCCGCTGGTGCGTGAGCTGCGCCGACGCGTCACCGCCGGCACGCCGGGCGCGCTGCATCTGATCCACGGCACGTACTTGCAGGATTGGCTGCTCTTGCCGGGCGATCACAACTGGCGCGTCGATGCGGACCTCGGCGGGCGCTCGCGCGCTTTCGCCGACATCGGCTCGCACTGGTGCGATCTCGTCGAATTCGTCACCGGCCACCGCATCGTGCAGCTGTGCGCGGACATGGCGCGCGCACACCGGGAACGCCCCACGGAGGACTTCGTCACCATGTTGTTCGCCACGGATCGGGGCGCCCGCGGCTCGGTGGTGGTGAGCCAGGTTTCCGCGGGCCGAAAGAACCGACTGGCCATCGAGCTCTCCGGGCAGCACGAAACGCTGGTCTTCGATCAAGAGGCGCCCGAAAGCGCATGGATCGGCCGGCGCGACGGCGACCACGTCGTGCGGCGCGATCCCGAGCAGCTTTCCCCCGAGGCCGCACGCTACGTGGTGGCGCCGGGCGGCCACCCGCAAGGCTACGCCGACGCGTTCGATGGCTTCGTCCGCGACGCCTACCAAGCCATGCGCACCGGCGACGTACCGAACGGCCTTCCGCGCTTCGCCGACGGACTGCGTGCCGCACGCATCGTGCAAGCCGTCCTCCGCTCCGCCGAGACGCGCTCTTGGCAGGAGGTGCCGGCGTGAAGCGCGGCGTTCTCACGCGGGTGGTGCGCTGAACATGGCGTCCGCGGGTGGTCCCTTCCTCGAGGTTCGCGGCCTCACCAAGCGGTACCCGGGCGGGACCGCCCTCGACGGCGTCGATTTCGACGTCCACGCGGGCGAGGTGCATTGCCTCCTCGGTGCCAACGGCGCGGGCAAATCGACGCTCATCAAATGCATCTCGGGCGCCGTCGAGCCCACGAGCGGGGAAATCTTGCTCGACGGCGTTCCCTTGCCCGCCGGCAGCCCCTCGGCATCCCTCGCGCGTGGCGTGGCCACCATTTACCAGGAGCTCGACCTCGCACCGGATCTGACGGTGGCCGAGAGCATCTACTTCGGGCGCGAGCCCTGCCGCGGTCCCTTTTTGGACCGACGCGCGATGCGCGCGGGCGCCAAGGCGGTGCTCGCACGCCTTCGCCACGACGACATCGCGGTCGATGCCACGGTGGGGGAGCTCCGGCCGGCGTACCAGCAGATCGTCTCCATTGCGCGGGCCCTCTCGGGCCAGGCGCGCCTGCTCATTTTGGACGAGCCGTCGGCCATCTTGGACGCGTCGGAAATCGAGGCGCTTTTCGCGGTCGTACGCGGCCTCGTCGAGGACGGGACGAGCGTCATCTTCATTTCGCATTTGCTCGGGGAAATCGCCGCCATCGGCCACCGCGTGAGCGTCTTGCGCGATGGGCGCACGGTGGCCTCGGGCCTGCCCGCGTCGACGCCGGCCAGCGAGTTCATCTCGCTCATGGTCGGCAGCGCGGCCAAACCGGCGATGGCCGACCGTGACAGCGTGACCATCGGGCCTGTCGTTCTCTCCGTCCGGGATGTCCGACGCGCCGGCGTGGGGCCCATTCGTTTCGATCTCCGCGAAGGGGAAATCCTCGGCATCGCGGGCCTCGTCGGTGCGGGCCGCACCGAGCTGCTTCGCCTGATCTACGGGCTCGATGCCACCGAGGGCGGCGAGGTGCTCGTGTCGGGCACATCGCTGCCGCGCGGCCGCCCCGATTGCGCGATCGACGCGGGCATGGGCCTCATCCCCGAGGATCGCAAGGCCCAAGGCCTGCTCCTCGATTGGGGACTCGCGGCCAATGCTTCGCTGGCCGCGCTGTCCCAGGTATCGCGCTTCGGCTGGATCGATGTGGGTACCGAGCAAACGCGCGCCCGCGGGCATTTGGACGGCATTGCGACCAAGTACGCCGACATCGAGCAACCGGTACGGGAGCTTTCGGGCGGCAACCAGCAAAAGGTGCTCTTCTCGCGGTGGCTCTTTCGCGCGTGTCGCATTCTCCTGCTCGACGAGCCCACGCGCGGGGTCGACGTCGGCGCCCGCGCCGAGATCTACCGCGTCGTCGGCGAGCTCGCGGCGAAGGGCCTGGCGGTCATCGTCGTCTCGTCCGACTTGTCCGAACTCGTTGCAGTATGCACGCGAATCCTGGTGATGCGGGAGGGAACCGTCGTCGCCGAAGTGGACGGCGCCGACGCGACCGAGCCGCTCTTGCTTCGTCATTGTGTGGAGGCCACGGCATGAACGCCGCCAACGCGATTGCACCGAGAAAAGCCGCATCGAGCTCCGAGCAAGTTCGGCTCCGCCGAATCCAAGATTTCGCCCTCACGTTGGTCCTCGTCCTTCTCGTGGTGGCGGGCGGCGTGCTGCGCGGCGAGCGCTTTCTCACCTACGAGAATCTCAAGGCCACGGTCACGCAGGCGAGCGCCGTCGGCATCCTCGCCATCGGTATGACCTTCATCATCGCCACCGGCGGCATCGATCTGTCCGTCGGCTCGGTGCTCGCATTCGCGGCCATCGCCGGTGGAAAGCTCGCGGGCAGCGGCGATCTCGCCTTCATCGGCGCGGCCCTTCTCGCGGGCACGGTGGCGGGCGCCGTCAATGGCATCGCCGTGGCCTACGGCAAGGTCGTCCCGTTCATCGTGACCTTGGCCATGCTCACCATCGCACGCGGAACGGCACTCTGGATGAGCGACAAAACGCCCATCCCGGTGGGCGAACTCGAGACGCTCCGCTGGTTCGGCGCGGGCCAGGTTCTCGGGGTTCCCGTGCCTGCGTGGACGCTTCTCCTGGTCGCCGCCATCGGCTGGGTGCTGCTGAACCAAACGCGCTACGGCCGCTACGTCGTGGCCATAGGGAGCAACCGCGAGGCCGCGCGCATTGGTGGCGTCCGCGTGCAACGCGTGCTGCTCGGCGTGTACGCCATGACGGGGCTCTGCGCGGGGATTTCCGCGACGCTCCTCACCGGGCGGCTGGCCTCGGCCTCGCCCATCGCGGGCAACTTCTACGAACTCGACGCGATTGCCGCAGTGGTCATCGGGGGGACGAGCCTCGCCGGCGGGAAAGCCACCGTGGTGGGCACCGTGCTCGGCGTGCTCACGTTCGCGGTCATCTTCAACTTGCTCACGCTGCTCGATATGCGCATCGAGATTCAGCAAATCGTCAAAGGCATCATCATTTTTGCGGCCGTGCTGGTGCAGCGCAAGGGCGCGTAGCCAAAGGCCCCATGCGAGGAGACAATCATGCTTGCCCACCGTCGAATCTTGCTCACGGCTTTTGCATCGTTTGCCATCATGGGCTGCGACAAGGCGCCCGCCAAAGGCTCCCCCCAGGGTGAGCGCGTCGCAGCCACGGCCGCCAGCGCGACCAACGGAGCAAACGCGGCGACCGAGGAAAAGGGGGCACCAGGGAAGCCGGTGAAGGTCGCCTTCAGCGCGCCGGGCGCCGACCACGGCTGGCTCGCGGCCATCGTCAAGAATGCGCGCGAAGAGGCCAAGCGGCTCGGCGACGTCACCCTGGAGGTGTCCGAAGGGGCCACCGATCCGGCGTCACAAGCCTCGCAGATCGATGCCCTGGTGGCGGGAAAACCCGACGTGTTGGTGGTTCTGCCCACCGACGGCCAGGCCCTGACTCCGGCGGCACAGGCCGCGATGCGCGCGCGCATCCCCGTGGTGGCGGTGGACCGCGAGCTCTCGAGCCCCTCGGCCTACCGCACGTGGATCGGCGGCGACAACTACGGCATCGGCTTCTCGGCGGGCAACTACATCGCCGAGCAACTCGATTGCAAAGGCAACGTGGTCGAGATCCAAGGCATCGCCGGCATTTCCGTGACCGAGCTGCGCACCAAAGGGTTCAACGAGGCCATCAAGCGCTGCAACAACGGCATTCAAGTCGTCGCGCGCCAGGCGGCGAATTTCCTCCCCGACAAGGGGCTCGAGGTGATGGAGGCCATCCTCCAGGCACAGAAGAAGATTGATGCGGTCTACACGCACGACGACGACATGGCCATGGGCGTGGTGGCTGCGATCCAGAACGCCAAGCGTGACAAGGAGATGTTCGTCACCGGCGCCGGCGGCTCGAAGCGCGCGATGGATCTCGTGAAAAACGGCGGTCTTTACCGAGCAACGTTTCTCTACAACCCGTCGATGGCCGCCTCGGCGATTCGGCTTGCCCGCCTCATCGGACAAGGCAAAGGCCTGCGCGATCTCACCGAGCCCGAGGTGCCGAGCCGCATCCAAGTGCCGGCCACGGCGGTGACGAAAGAGAACGTGAACTCATTCCTATCGTTCGGTTACGAATAAATCGCCCGCTCGAGGGTGCCGAGACGAATAAAACGCCGTGTACGAAAATTTGAACGGAGCACCGGGACGTGGGCACCAGTGCTCCGCATGGAACGTCACAAGTACGTACTCTTCGTCGCATTCGCCCTCGTTCCTGCTCTCGCCGGCTGCCGCGTGAGTGCCACCACCACGCAGGAGGCGAAGGCTCCGCAGCCGCAGCAGCAGGCCTCCCAACGGCATGGGGTCGCCACCCAGGTCATGCAAGCGTCGGACGAGCAATGCGACGGGAAAGCACCAAGTCAATGACGGGGCCGGAAGCGGTGCTAGAGTTCGAGGATGTGTCTGATCTGCATCGAGTTCGACAAGCACAGCATGACCCTCAAAGAGGCGCGGCGCGCGCTCGGTGAAATGCGGGTGAAGCTCGACGCGGCGCATCTCAAAGAGGTGGAGTCCAAGCTCGACGAAGCCGAGGCCGCTCCTCCGGCCCCCAAGACGCCCTGACGCTGCGCCCGCCGCGTTCGAAAGGGCTTGCCCACCTCCAAGGTGCAATGGTTCCTTGCTGAACCATGACCGCTGAAAAGCCCCCGACCACGGCGCAAGATCCGACCACGGCGCAAGATCCCTCCTCCACGCAGGCGGCGCTGACGTACACCTCGTATCTGGCGCTGGACGAAGTCCTGAGTGCCCAGCGGCCGCGCTCCGACGAGCACGATGAAATCCTCTTCATCGTGATTCATCAGGTCTACGAGCTGTGGTTCAAGCAGATCCTGCACGAGCTCGCGTACCTGCAGGAGCGGCTCGAGGCCGGCGATACGCCGCACGCCGTGCGCACGCTGCGCCGGGTTCTCACCATCCTCAAGACGGTGGTCCATCAGATCGACGTCCTGGAGACGATGACCCCCAGCCAATTCACCAGCTTCCGCGCCCGGCTCGAGGCATCGAGCGGCTTTCAATCGGCGCAGTTTCGCGAGCTCGAGGCGGTCCTGGGCCGGCGCGACGAGCGCGTCTTCAAGCATTACCCCGAGGGTAGCGCGGCACGGGAACGCATCGCGAACGCCATGTCGCGCGCCTCGGTGTTCGATTCATTCGTTTGGTACCTGATGATCGAAGGCTACCCCCTGTCGACCAAGCGCGATGTCACCCAGCCGCTGGAGCCTTCGCCCGAGCTCCAGCAGATCCTCTTGCGCGTGTACCAGGACGATGCCGGCCCGGCCAACATCGCCGAGCTTTTGGTCGACCTCGACGAGGGCATCCAGGAATGGCGCTACCGCCACGTGAAAATGGTCGAGCGCACGATTGGTGCAAAAGTAGGCACCGGCGGGTCCGCCGGTGCCGAGTATTTGCGCAAAACCCTGTTCACCCCCATGTTTCCCGACCTTTGGGCGGTACGCAGCGAACTCTAATTCGAACTAGAGTCGAGATTCCGTTCTCAAAACGAAACCAGGGCTGCACCCGCCGCGAGGGCCATGATGAGGAGCCCCGCGATGGTCACCGCTGGCTGATTGAACTTGACCGCGCCGAGATAGAGCACGGCAAAGTCGGCCAAGATCGCGCCCAGTACGATTTGCTGCAGCACTTTACCTCGAATCATGGCCACCTCCGACCTTGGTTCATTCCAGAAAAAGCCATCACTGCAGGAAGAGCCGCACTTCCAGGCCGGCGAGGAAGACGATGAGGAGGCAATACGGAATGGTGCGCTTCATCACCTCTCCTTCCTTGCCGGAGAGTCCCACCATTGCCGTTCCCACGAGAACTTTCGCCGGGGCGATGGAGCTGCCCAGTGAGCCACCAATGGATTGAATGCTCGCGATGGTCACCGTTTCAATGGCCAATGCACGTGCGCTTTCCATTTGGAGGGAGCCGAACATCACGTTGGAGTTCGTATTGCTGCCGGTCATGAACGTTCCCAGCACGCCGATGAAGGGCGAGAAGACCGCAAAGGCCGAGCCCGTACCTGATGCAATCGCGCGACCGAGCAGGGCCGTCATGCCCGCGTCGGTCATGATCAGCGCCATCATCACCATGGTGCAGATCCCGACGCTGGTGCCGATACATTGTGCGTATGTGAGTTTCGCCGCCCGGCCGAACAGGTTCGGACGCCAGCGACCACTTACGCGGCAAATGGCATACGAAATGCCAATAGCGAGAAGGATCAGCGGCGCGGGATGACGCATCAATTCGATGGTTGCGTAATTCTTCTGCGCTTTCGTCACGTAGCCAAGCGCCGTTTCCACTGTCGGATAGTCGAGACCCAATCCGAATTTGACGCGCTTGAGCGCGGGGATCTGCGAAAGCAAGCTCAAGGCGATTACGACGTAGTACGGCAAAAAGGCAAAATGAAAGTTGCCCTCCTCTTTTCCCTTTTCGCCTACAGCATCTTTCTCGTCTTTTACGTCTTTCTCGCTTTCGGAAGAATGAACGTCAATTCCGTTTTTGCCCAGTAGCGAAAGGCGGGACAGAAACCAACCTACGCCACATCCAATCAACCCGGGAAGGATGGACGCCAATTGCGGAACACCACCGACCGTGGCCAACCACATGGCAAGCGCAATGCATGCCCCCATGACCGTGATACCAATGGCACCGCGGCGAACGGCCGGAAATCCGCCCTGCAAATGCGCGACGGCGAAGCCCGTCGCCACGATGGGCACCGCGAATAGAACGGCCATGTGCGGTCCGATGACCTCGCCGTGGATACCGGTTACCAATTGAATCGTATAATACGACGAACCGAGCGAGCCGAACGTTACCGACCATGCGTGCCCGACCAGCACCATGGCGACCGCGTGCACCGCCGGAAATCCCATCGAGACGAGCAGCGGCGTCACCACCGCCACCGGCACGCCGAAGCCTGCGACGCCCTGCATGAACCCGGAAAAGGCCCATCCAACGACGAGCGCCTGCCCCAATGGATTGGAAACCACACGACTCATGGTGCGGCCAATGACCTTGATGCTCCCTAGTCCGTCGACGACGTTGTAAAGGAGCACTGCGGCCCAGATGACAGTGAGCACGAAAAGGCTCAAACTGAGACCTTTTGCGCTGGATATCGCCAGTGAGCGATAACTGGTGCCGAATTGGCCGAGGGCGAGAGTCGCCGCGACGAGGCATGCTGCAGCCCCGGCACGCGGTGCGCTCCATCGCCGGGCCATGATTAGCACCAGCAAGACGAGAATCGGCAGCGATGCTAATGCAACGCCCAATGCAGTCAGCGGAGGGCTTTCCATTTTGATTTACAAGACTGTACTCTCGCATTGCGTACGCAAACAAGTCGCAAACAAGTATTGATTCCTTATTTGCGTGTACGACGCATGACGTCGCAGCTCAGCGGATTGTGCCGCGCACACCCGCACGAAATCCAAATCAGCAATCATGTGCGCCTCAGCGATTCCACCCATGTTTGCTCGCTCAATCCACGTCTCGATGGAACGAAAGGCACCTCTCGGCCAGTCGTGCGTGTGCGCCCATCATCGGGCAGCGACCCGCGTGGGACGTGTGGTATGGGGAAAGTCCGATGAGGTCCCTGCGCCACTCTCTTTGCATCCTGCCTCTTCTTCTTCCTGTCTTTGCCGCATGCGGCAAGAGCCCGCCACCTGCAGCCCCGTCCGCGTCGACCTCCGCGGCCGCAGGCCCCGGTGCACCCGCTTGGATTGCGCGCAGCAACGAGGCTGCGCGCCCGCTGCTCGAAGTGGTTGCAAAATACCGCCCGGAGAGAGCGACGTCGTATGGCTTGGAAGGCTACGACGACCAGGTCGCCGACTTGCGCGACAAGCACGAGGAGCGCCAGCGCGCGGACATGACCCGGGTGAAGGACTCGCTGCAGTCCAAGCTCGCCACGGAAACCGATCCCCTGGTCAAGCAGGACTTGGAGATCCTCGTGCGCGCCGCCGACCAACGCATTCGCGCTTCGGAGGCGCACCAGCGCTACGAGGTGCCGTTCTATCGCGTGACGGAGCGCGTCTTCGACGGCCTGCGCGTCCTGTTGGAGGACCGGATCCCGCCGGCGCGGCAGAAACTCGCACTGACGCGGTTGCGCCGCTACGCGGGGCTCGAGCCCGGGAGCACGCCGTTCACCGAGCTTGCGCGGACCGAGACATCCAATGCGTTGGCCAATCCGGGAACGAGGCTCCCGCCGTCGCGCATCGACGTCGAGAAAGAATTGCAGAACAGCCCCGTCCTCGTCGACGGCATCGACAAGCTCTTTCAGAAATACCACTTGGATGGTTACCAGCCGTCCTTCGCGACATTGAAACAACAGATTGCTGCATATCAAGATTATCTTCGCAAAGAAGTCTTGCCGCGCACGCGCACCGATTTTCGAATGGCGCCAGAAGTTTACGCCGTCGAACTGGAAGGCTTCGGTGTGGATAGGAAGCCGGAGCAGCTCATCGCCCTGGGGCACCAGGGCTTCGATGCGCTCCAAGCCGAGATGCAGAAGGTCGCCGCGCAGATTGCGCGGGCGCGCCACCTGCCCAGCTCCGATTACCGCGATGTGATCCTCGCGCTGAAGAAGGAGCAAATTGCACCGAACGACGTGCTGCCGCTCTACAAGAAGCGGCTGACGGAGGTCGAAGCGATCATCGCGCGCGAGCACCTGGTCACCTTGCCGACCCGTCCCGCGGTCATCCGCTTGGGGAGCGAGGCCGAAAACGCCGCGCTGCCGGCGCCCCACATGAGCGCGCCGCGGCTGATTGGAAATACCGGCGAGAAGGGCGAGTTCATTCTGCCGACGAGCGTCCCGCCTCCGCCGGGCGGCAAGGCCAGCGACGCGCAGATGGACGACTTCAGCTACGCGGCGGCGACGTGGACCCTGACCGCGCACGAAGCGCGCCCGGGCCACGAGCTGCAATTCGCGTCGCTGGTCGAACGAGGCATCTCCCTGGCGCGGGCCATCTTCGCCGCGAACAGCGCGAACATCGAGGGCTGGGGCCTCTATTCGGAGTACATCACGTACCCGTTCATGCCGCCCGAGGGACAGCTCGTGTCACTGCAGTTCCGCCTGCACCGCGCGGCTCGTGTCTTTCTGGATCCCGAGCTGCAGCAGGGCAAGTGGACGCCGGAAGCCGCCCGCGCCTTTCTGCAGAAAGAAGTCGTTCTCTCGCCCGGATTCGCCAACTCCGAAGTGGAGCGCTACACGTACAAAATGCCGGGCCAGGCGACGTCGTATTTCTATGGATACACGCGCATGCTGGAACTGCGGCGCGATGTGGAGGCTCGGGTGGGGGCGACGAAGTTCGATGCGCAGAAGTTCCACGACTTCATTCTGCAGCAGGGGCTCCTGCCGCCGAATCTGCTGCGCGAGGCGGCGCTCAAGGAATTCACCGGGGGAGGCAACTGATGGTGCGCACGTGGGCGATGACGGCGCTTCTCGGCGCACTGGCATGGGGCTGCGTGCGGGAGGCGAAGCCGGTGACCTTTTCGGTCAGCGCGGAGGCACAATCCTTCGGTGAAAAAGGGCCCATTCGCATTGCCATCTGGGACGCGGAGCAGCTCGCACGCGCCGAGAAGACGGCGGACTGCTCCGTCTCCAGCACGGGGGAAACGAATTGCCCGCCGGGCGTCGCCAAGGCCGCCCCCGAGGAGCGCACGGTGACGCGCGAGGAGCTCGCCAAGGGCGTGACCATCGTCAGCAAAACGGTGACCGTGGGCGAACGCTACCGCGTCGACGTCCACGGCCCCGCAGCCGACGGCTGCAACACGACCACGGGCAGGGAGGGCGGCGTCGCCTCGAACGATGCCGTCCAGATCAGCAAGCTCGATCTCGCGCAGACCGAAATGGCCTGCCGCCCGCCGCGCAACTAGATCCGCGACGTGAGGGCGCTCGCCGGCACGAGCTGCTTGCAACGGTCCGCGCAGTTCTTTTCCAGGCTGCAGCACAAAGAGCAGATGGTCCCGGCGTGGAAGGTGCAACCGGCCATGTCGGGCCGCTCGTACGCGCCGCCGCAGACGGTGCAGGTCATGGTTACGCCGGAGAGCAGCCCGTCGACCATGAGCGGCTCGGGGAGATCGTCCTTGCGCGCGATGTAGTAGCGGCCCTTGGTGACGACGGCCGCGATGGGCGAGAGGACGAAGGCGAGCACCAGCGCGATGAACGGGGAAAAGGCCTGCGCCATCTGGCCGAAGACATTGAAGAACGCAAGGATCGACACGATGGACGCGACCACCATGGAGCCGAAGCCCACGGGGTTGAAGTTGTAGAGGTGCGCGCGCTTGAACTCGATGAACGAGGGACTGAGCTTCAAGGGCTTGTTGATCATCAGGTCGGCGGTGACCGCACCGATCCAGGCGATGGCCACGTTGGAATAGAAGCCGAGCACGGCGTTCAAGAAGCCAAAGACGCCCATCTCCATGAGGGCGAGCGCGATGCCCACGTTGAAGAAGATCCAGATGACCCGGCCCGGGTGCCAATGCAGGACGCGCGAGAAGAAGTTGGACCACGAGAGCGAGCCGGAATACGCGTTGGTCACGTTGATCTTGAGCTGCGAAAGGACCACGAAGAACCCGGCCAACCCCACGGCGATGGGTGTGGCAAAGGTGCGAAACCCGGCAATGTATTGTTCGATGGGCTCCCCCGCCTTCACCAGCCCCACGCGATCGGCCACGTAGAACGCCAAAAACGCGCCGCCGAGCTGCTTGAACGCACCGAGGAACACCCAGCCGGGACCGGCCGCGAGCACGGCCGCCCACCACCGCACGGAGTTCTCCTTGGTCTTGTCGGGCATGAAGCGCAGGTAGTCGACCTGCTCGCCGATCTGCGCGATGAGCGAGAGGGCCACGCCGGCTCCGAGGCCGAATCCGAGCGTGCTGAAGCCGCTGCCGCTCGGCGAGTTGCCCGCGAAGTGCGTCCACTCCGCGTATTTGCTCGGCTCCTTGATGGCGATGGCCACGAACGGGGCAAACATGAGCACCAGCCAAATGGGCTGCGTCCACACCTGCAGGCGCGAGAGCGCCGTCATTCCATAGACGACCAGCGGAATCACCACCGTGGCCGCAATGAGGTACCCAATGGGCAGCGGAATGTGGAGCGCCGCCTCCAGGCCCTGCCCCATGATGGAGCCTTCGAGCGCGAAGAAGATGAAGGTGAAGCTCGCGTAGATGATCGACGTGAGGGTCGACCCGAAATAGCCGAACCCGGTACCGCGGGTCAGCAGGTCCATGTCGATGGAGTATTTCGCGGAGTAGTACGCAATGGGGACGCCGGTCACGAAGATGACGACGGCGGCCACCAGGATCGCGGCCAGGGCATTGGAGAATCCATGGGTGATGGCAATGGATCCCCCGATGGCAAAGTCGGCGAGGTAGGCGATGCCGCC
Organism: Sorangiineae bacterium MSr11367; assembly: GCA_037157805.1. Classification (NCBI taxonomy): domain Bacteria; kingdom Pseudomonadati; phylum Myxococcota; class Myxococcia; order Myxococcales; family Pendulisporaceae; genus Pendulispora; species Pendulispora rubella. The sequence goes on from CP089983.1 coordinate 11,289,714, forward strand.
GAGGGCCGTGGTGGCCACGACGTACGGGGTCCAGGTGCGAAAGGACTTCGGCGCGTAGCGCAGAGAGTAGTCTTCCAACACCGTATTTTCGGTCCAGCCATTGTATTGGCGGCCCTTTTTTGCAGGCTCGGCCGTGGTGGTGGACTCCCCGCCGACGAACGCGCGATCGACTTTTTGCATGGACGTGCTCCCGTGAGATCCAATACCGGAGCGTAGGGGGCCGCCTATTTCTCGCTTGTTTCCTCCAATTTGCGAGCGCGTATTCTTAACGCGAGATCATCAACGAATGGCGATGATCGCCGCCGCCGTGGCCATGACCACGCCGCTCACGCGATCCACGATGCGCATCGCGGCCGGGGTTCGGAAGAACTTGCGCGCGCGGCCGGCCAGGGCCGCCCAAAACACGTTGACCATGGTCACGATGGCCATCGCCACGGCGAGCAGCGTGCCGAGGTCGAGCCATGTCACGTGGGAGAGGTCCACGATGCTGGGCAACAGCGCCAGATAGAACAGCATCGTCTTCGGGTTGCTCAGCGAGAGCGTGAGTCCGGCGAGGACGAGCCGGCCGCCTTCGCCGGGAACGACTTTGCCTTCGGCCTCGGGATCCGAGGCCTCGCGGCGGGTGCTCCAGAGCTTCACGGCGAGGTAAAGCAGGTACGCGATGCCCGCGTATTTGATGGCCATGAACACCGGCTGGGCCCTATCGGCCAAGGTGGCCGCGCCCATCGCCGCGCACGAGAGCCAGACGACCTCGCCACAGAGGATGCCCAGGTGGAGCATGGGCGCTCCGCGGTAACCGCGGCCGAGGACGCGTGCAACGACGGTCATCGTGGTGGGGCCGGGCGAAACCGCCGCGACGCCCAGGGTGGCCGCAAACAAGACGAGCGAAGATCCGAGCATGAGAGCCTCTTGTCGCCCAAGCTTTCCTTGGGCTCGAGGCAGACAATGAGGCTCGGCGCCTTCAGCGACAACGAAGAAACTTGGGCCTACACATAAGGTAGCCTTATGTATCGCCGCTGCGCGAAGCTCACGGTGAGACCGTTGCGGCCAACTGGTCCCAGGGTACCCAATAGGAATAGACGGCCTGCCATCGACCGTCGCGCCGCACGAAGACTTGCGTGAAGGCCGCCACGTTCAAGACCTCCCCCGCTTCGGTGCGAAAGTGGGATCGCTGGACCCCCGACACGACGCCGGTTTCGCCGAACACGTGTGCGCCGAGCGACTCGCCCTCGACGGAGACGATGGTCCCCGTGGAGGAGCGGACCCATTCGAGAAACGCCGCACGGCTCATTTCGGGCATGCCTGGCCCCAGCGTGACGAACTCGGGGGCGAGGATCGCTTCGAGCAGAGCGGGCTCGGAGTTGCGAAAGGCAATGAACCCAAGCTGGGTCATTTCGAGAAGCTGCGATTGGTCGTCATTCATGGCTTGCCTGTCTACTTACACGACGTGGGGTCGAGCGCCCGCACGATGCTCGCGACGATCTCGTCGGGTGTGCCCGTGATGGGAACGGCCACGATCTCCTCGTCGGCCTGGGGCGGCTCCAGATCGCGGAATTGGCTATCGAGCAAATGTTCCTTGAAGAAGTGCCCTTTTCGCTCGGACAATCGCCGAGCAATCGTCGCGCGATCGCCGTCCAAGAGGACGATGCGCAACTCCGGGCGGCCGCGGCGCAAGAAGTCGCGGTAGCGGCGCTTCAACGCCGAACAGGTGACCACGGCCGATTCGCCCTTGGCGATGCGCTCGTCCGCGTAATCGGCAATGCGTTGCAACCACGGCGCGCGATCGTCGTCGTTCAGCGGCGTGCCGGCGGCCATTTTGGCGATGTTCTCCGGTGGATGAAACTCGTCGGCCTCGCCGTATGCGCAGCCCCATTGCTGGGCCAGGGCTTTCCCCACCGTCGTTTTTCCGCTGCCCGATACGCCCGCGACGATGACGATCATTCGGAGGGCTCCGTCACCACCGCATCCTCGCTGCGCCCCACTTTGTTGTACCCGTCGAGGGCGGCCACTTTGTAGCACTCGGCAAAGGTTGGATAATTGAAGACGTTGCCCACGAAGTAATCGATGGTCCCCCCGAACGCGAGCACCGCTTGACCGATGTGCACGAGCTCCGTGGCGCTGGTGCCGATGATGTGCACGCCGAGAAGGCGCCGCGTTTCGCGATGAAAGAGCAATTTGAGCAACCCCGAATCGTCGCCCAACATGACGCCGCGAACGATTTCGCGGTAGCGCGCAATGCCGGTTTCGTAGGGAATGCCCTCGGCGGTGAGCTCCTCTTCGTGACGGCCCACCATGCTGATCTCGGGGACCGCATAGATGCCGAACGGCAGAAGCTCCGGCATGGACGCCGCCGTCAGCCCGAAGGCATGGCACGCGGCCAGGCGGCCCTGCTCGGACGACGTGGAGGCGAGCGCGGGGAACCCAATGAGATCGCCCACGGCATAGATGTGCGGCACCGTCGTGCGGAAGTGCGCGTCCACCTTCACGCGACCGCGCGCATCGGCCTCGAGCCCCGCTTGGTCGAGTTGCAAGCTCGCGCTCATGCCCACCCGCCCCACGGAATAGAGGAGCACCTCGCTCACGATCTTCTTGCCCGATTTGAGCGTGGCCACCGCGCGCTGGGGGCCCTCGACCTGCACCTTGTCCACCTCTTCACCGAGGCGGAGCGTCGCGCCCATGCCGCGCATTTGGTACGAGAGCGATTCGGCGATCTCGGAATCGACGAAGTCGAGCAGGCGGGGGCGCTTGTCGACCAAGGTGACCTTCACCCCGAGCGCCGCGAACATGGACGCGTACTCGATGCCGATGACCCCAGCCCCCACCACGGTCATCGTGCGCGGCAGCGCGTTGAGGCCCAGCACATTGTCGCTGGTGATGACGGTTTGGCCATCGACCTCCACGTCGGGCGGGCGCGCCGCCTCCGTTCCCGTGGCGAGCACGATGAACTTCGCCCGCAGGTGCGTGGTGCCGCTGTCGCTCTCCACCTCGACGTCGTGCGGGCCGATGAAGTGACCGCGCCCGCGCAGCACGGAAATGCCGTTGCGCCGCAGTTGATCGCGCACCACCTCGGCCTGCGTTTTGAGCACGTGCTCGCAGTGAAAGATGAGGTCCGCAATCGTGACGTCCTCCTTCACGTGGTACGACTGCCCATAGAGGTGGCGCTGCCGCAGGCCGGTGAGGTGAAGCACCGCCTCGCGGAAGGTCTTCGACGGGATGGTGCCGGTGTTCATGCACACCCCGCCGAGCCGCGGACTATGTTCGCAAAGGGCTACCTTTTTGCCGAGCTTTGCAGCCTGCACGGCGGCGCGCTGTCCACTGGGGCCGCTACCGATGACGAGCAAATCGAGGTCGAGCATCGCCGACCATTGTCGATGCGTTGCGTCGGAGGATCAACCACCGCGAAGCTGTTTGATCGCCTTGGCAACGTCCGTCCCGGTCGCATTCGCGCCGGTCGATTTCAAGTGCTTCATCGCCACGCCGGTGGCCTGCCCTTCGCTTTTTGCCCCGCGAATCGCGTCGAGCACCGGGGCCAGCGCCTCGGCGATCGCGTCCACGCTCATGCTCGCCGGCAGGAACGACTGGAGAAGTGCGATTTCCTTTTGCAGGGTGGCGCGCTGCTCCGGCGCCTCGGACATCGAGAGCGTCTCCTCGTTCGACTTGATGAGCTTTCGCAGCACGGTCACCGCGTCCTCGTCGGTGACCTCGCGCTCGCTTCGCACGCCAGCCATTTGAATCTCGCCGAGCGCAAGGCGCAAAATGTTGGATGCATCGTGATCCTTCGCCTTCATCGCCTCGAGCGCACGCGCCTTGATGGTGTCGACCAGCATCCCCCGGTCATAGCACACGGGTCCCCCCCCAAGAACCCGTGCCCGTGCCCGTGCCCCTGCCCGTCCCCGCTAATCCCTGATCCGCGCCACGAACCCGCCCCGCGCCAGCAGCGGGACGTCGATCTTCTCGGCCGCGGTCACCTGACGCGTCGAGCTCGTGAGGTGGCGCGGCTCGGCTCCATCTTGGACGAACGAGATGGTGTGCGTCCCCTTCCCGTCCTGCCCGAGGAACGACAGGTCGAGCTGGAAGGTCTGCGGCGTCTCCAGCCCGCTGATGCCGCCCAGGTACCAGCCGTCCTTCCCGCGTCGCGCGAGCACGACGAGCTTGCCCGGCTCACCCGCGAGCCACTTCGTGTCCTCCCACGCGGACGGCGCCGCCTTGAGGAAGTCGCGCGCGAAATCCGGAAGCGCATGGTACGAGTTCACCGAGTCCGCGTAGTGCTGCAGCGAGGATTCGAACACGACGGACAGCGCGAGCTCGTGCCCGTCGGTGGTGATGCGCGGATAGCGATGATCGGTAAAGGTCACCGGTGTGTAATCCATGCCGCCCACCACGTTGCGGGTGTAGGCGAGGACGGTGTTTTCCCACGCCGCCTTCTGCGGATAATCGGAGCGGAACTTGTATTGCTCCGCACCGGGCACGCCCTCCATGGTCATCAAGTTGGGGTACGTGCGCGACCAACCGCGGGGCAAGGTGCAGCCGTGGACGTCGACCATCAATTGGTAATCGGCGGCATCGCGCAGCAATTCGATGTATTGCTGCATGCGGTCCTGTTTGTCGCTTTGCCAGAAGTCGACCTTGACGCCCTTCACGCCCCATTGCTGCAGCTTGGCGAATTCGGCGCGGCGCACGTCGCGAATGTGCATCAGCTCGCGCGGCTGCTCGGTGACGTCGTTGTGCGGGCCACCGGAATTGTACCAGAGCAAAATGCCAATGTTCTTCTCCTTGGCATGCGCCAAAATACGCTGCAGCGCCGCCGGGTCCATCAAGTTCCAATTCGCGTCGATGAGCGAATACTCCCAGCCCATCTCCGCCGAAAGATCGATGAACGACTTGAGCGCCGTCTCGTTGCGCGGGCTATCGTCGTCGGACCACCAGCTCCAGGACACGCGCCCGGGTTTGATCCAACTCGCATCGGCCACCTTCGAGGGCGCCGAAACGTCATCGATCAAGGTGGACTCGGCGATGGTCTTCGGCGACGAGCCGGTGACCAGCACGCGCCACGGCAAGGTCCACGGAAGCGTCGATTCGGGCTCCACCGCACCGACGCCCTTTCCTTCGCCCGCGTCGGAATATCGAATGCGGTATTGCCCATCGGGCGCCGCCGATTGAAGGCGCGTCCCCGCGTTGGCCTCGGAGATGTCCGCCTCGCTCAGCAGCAGCCACTCGGAACCGACTTGAAAGAGCGCGGGAAATGCCCAACCCGATTCGCTCGGCGATGTCGCCCCGGAGGTGGTGCCGAGGTAGAGCTCCTCGTACGCAGGCGAGTAGCGCGTGGGCGTCTGCATGGGCGTGATCCACGCGTTCGAGCCGGCAGGAACGTGGAAACCGGTGGTCTCCTCGAGGAGCTTGTGCGGCTGCGCATCCTGCTCGGGAAACCGGTAGCGGAACGCGAGGCCGTCGTTGGTGACGTGCACCACCAGCTCGACGCGCGCGCCCTGCGCATTGGCGAAGGCGAAGACCTGTTCGCGCGCGTGATGGTGAATCGCGCGCCGCTTTCCGTGCGCGGCCACGTAATCGTCCTTCGTGATCACGGCCGGGCCGGCATAGAGGAACTCCAAGCCGTCGAGGAAACTCTGATCGTCGCGACGAACGCCAAGCGGCGACGAAAGGACCACGTCGTGACGTGCTCCATCGTGGTGGCGGCTGACGGAGTACGTCAGCGCGCCATTGTCATTTCGCAGTTCGAATTTCAGCTCGCCGTTCGGCGACGCCACCGTCCATTGATCCTGACGGGACGAGCACGAAGCAGCTGCACCGGCGACGAAGAGGGCGCACCCAACTACCCGTATGAAGGAATGCATGGATGCACCGTACGATCAAAACATCCTATCTTTAAGCCTCAATTCCATCCCAACCCATCACGCACCACGTCAAATTACGCTAAGTCTTTTCCACATCGCGCCCATATCATCCGATGATTAGCGGGTTTCGCGTGGTGCCGCCCGCCATGACGCGGCGTTCTCCAACGAGGCGGCGGGGTGGAGGATCGCGGGGTCGAAGGTCTCGAACGGTCGGCCTTGTGCGAGGCGCGAAGGCCAATCGGGGTTGGCGATGGCGGCGCGTCCGAGCGCAAGAATGTCGGCGTGTCCGTCCTCGAGGGCGCGTGCGGCGCGGGCACCGTCGTGCAAGCTGCCGTTGGCAATGACGGGGAGCCCCGTGGCTTGGCGGGCGAGCTGCGTGAGCGTGAGGCCATCGCGAAGACGCGCGGAGAAGGCGAAGTCGCGTCCTTCGGCGGCGATGTGCAGGTACGAGGCGCCGGCATCGCGGATCGCCGCGAAGATGGTGCGCGCTTCCTCTGCGCCGCCGGGCCACGTGTACGATTTGTCGTTCACCTTCGCCTCGGAGAGGCGCACGCCGACGACGAACGAGGGGCCGACGGCCTTCGTGATGGCGCGCACGACGTCGACGGTGAAGCGAATACGGTTTTCGACGCTGCCGCCATAGGCGTCGGTGCGCGTGTTCGTGTACGTCGTCAAAAATTGGTCGAAGAGGTACCCATTGGCGGCGTGGACTTCGACACCGTCGAACCCGGCATCCCGCGCGCGAAGTGCGGCGCGCACGAAGTCCTCGGTGATGTCGCGGAAGTCGTCGTCCACCATGGCGCGCGGTGTGGCATAGGGCCCTTGGCCGCCGTATTCGGGCATTTTCGCGCCCTTTGGCGCAATGGCCGAAGGGGCCACGCTCTGCGGGCGGTGGCGATTGCCCTGCACGAGGGCGCCGGCATGCATCAACTGGGCGAAGATCTTCGCGCCCGCGGCGTGAACGTCGGCCACGATGGGCCGCCACGCGCTCACCTGCGCGTCGGTCGCGAGGCCGGGTTGGCGCTCGTACGCTTGGCTGTGGGCGAGGTCCACGTAGGTTCCCTCGGTGAGGATCAGCCCGAATCCGCCTTTGGCGAAGTCGGCGTAATAGCGCCTCATCGCATCCGTGGGAACGCCGTCGCCGGCCGTGCTGACGCGGCTCATCGGCGCCACGGCGGCGCGGTTGCGCAGTGAAAGGCCGGCGAGCTCGGACGAAAAGGGGGCGAGGGCAAGGTGCGTGTTCGACGAGAGCGACATGGTTCGGTTCCTCCGATGCGGGGAAGATGGCGCTCCAATGCGAGGTTTACAATCGCGCCCTTCGTTGACGTCGTGTTCGCAAAATGGAAACAGTGGGCCCATGGATCGCGTTCGGGCACTCGCATGGTTCTGCAAGGTGGTGGACGTGGAGAGCATCTCGCAGGCCGCGCGCACATTGCGGGTCTCGAAGGCCGCGGTCAGCAAGGTGCTGTCGTCGCTGGAGCAGGAGCTGGGGGTCACCTTGCTTCACCGCACGACCCGCGCCGTGCGGCCCACGGCCACGGGGCGCGTGGTGTACACGCACGCGCGCACGGTGCTGGAGCAAATGCGCGAGCTCGAGGCCGCGGCCAACGCGGAAAAGGCCGAGCCGAGCGGCACGTTGCGGATCACCGCACCGGTGGCCTTCGGGTCGTTGCATTTGCGCGCCCACATCGCCGCGTTCATCGCGAAGTACCCCGCCGTGCGCATCGAGTTGGTCCTCACCGACCGCTACATCCGCCTGGCCGAAGAGGGCTTCGACGTGGCCATTCGCGTGACCCGTTCCTTCGACGACGAGGACGTGGTCGCCGTCCCACTGGCCCGCACGCGGATGATCGCGTGCGCCTCCCCCGAGTACCTCGCGCGTGCAGGCAAACCGCGCACCCCTCGCGATTTGGCACGGCATCCGTCGCGCTACACATGCATCAGCTACGCCGCCCCCGGCGTCACCGGGCGCCTCGCATGGCACTTCGACGACGAAGCCGTCCTCATCGATCCTGCCGTTCGCGTCGACAACAGCGTCCTGCTCTGCGACCTCGCCCGCTCCGGCGCAGGCATCGCCTTTCTCCTCTCCTTCGTGTGCGCTGCCGATCTCGCGAACGGCACCCTGATCCCCTTGTTTCCCAAAGCCAAAACCGAACAAAGCACAGTCTTCGCGCTCTACCCTTCCCCGGGCCACGCCACCGCCAAGATCCGCGCCTTCATGGAGTTCCTCAAAAGCGCCTACATGGGCGTGGGAGAATGGGCATGAGGAATGTCCGAGTTCGTGCGATACAGAATCCATGACCGAATCGGAAAGACGCTTCGATGTCGTCGTGTTCGGGGCCACCGGCTTTACCGGGAAGCTCGTGGCCGAATATTTGGCGAAGGTCCAAGGGCCGAAACGGCTTCGATGGGCGGTTGCAGGGCGGGACAAAAAGAAGCTCGAGGCGTTGAAGGCGGAATTGGTACGCGACGGCCGGGACGACCTCGGCGTGCTGGTGGCCGATTCTTCCGATCGTGCGGCGCTCGACGAGCTGGCGCGGCAGACGAAGATGGTGGCCACCACCGTCGGGCCGTACGTGGCCTATGGACGCGAACTCGCGTCCGCATGTGCCGAAAATGGGACACACTACGCGGATTTGACGGGGGAGGTGCCCTTCATCCGCGAGAGCATCGATCGCAATCACACACGCGCGCGCGAAACGGGGGCGCGCATCGTCCATAGTGCGGGGTTCGACTCGATTCCGTCCGATTTGGGCGTGTTCATGCTGCACCAGCATTTCGCCGCACAGGATCGGAAGCTCGCGCGCGCGTGGTTCTTTTGCGAGGCCGTCAAAGGAGCCATGAGCGGCGGCACCGTGGCGACCATGACCACGCTTCTCGAAGGTGCCTCGCGCGACCGGAACGTGAGACGCCTTCTCAGGAATCCCTATGCGCTCGCCGACGGAGAGCGAGGCCCCGAGGCGGACCGCTACAAGATTCGTTTCGAATCCCGCATTGGCAAATGGGTTTGCCCCTTTTTGATGGGCGCCATCAATACGCGCAACGTGCACCGCTCGAATGCGTTGCTCGGATATGCCTATGGCCGCGATTTTCGGTATTCCGAGGAGATGAGCACCGGCAGCGGCCCCGCGGGCTTTGCGCGAGCCACCGCCATTTCCGGCGGAATGGCCACATTTGCGACTTTGGCGGCGACCAGCGTCGGGCGGCGTGTGATCAAACCGTTTCAACCCGCCCCCGGGGAAGGCCCCTCGGCCGACGCCCGCGAAGCCGGCTTCTTCAAGATCCGCATCATCGGCGAGGCCGAGGCCCGCTCGGGGGAGACCCCCGTCGTCGCCGATGCGGAGATCCGCGGGCATCGCGACCCCGGCTACGGCGAAACCGCGTTGATGCTCGCCGAAGCCGCCCTTTGCCTGGCGCTCGATCCGCTCGAATCGCCGGGCGGTGTTCTCACCCCGTCGGTGGCCATGGGAACGCACCTCTTGGATCGGCTGCGCGCCGCGGGAATGATCTTTCGCGTCGTCCCGCGCTAAAGGATCGATCATGCTGCTTCGCGCCCTCTTGCTCGCCACCGCCGTCTTCACCGCGGCGTGCGCCTCCACGCCCGCGAGCGCCCCGGGTGCGCACGCATCGTCGCAAGCGCCCTCGAAGGCGCTCATCGCACGCGTATGGCACGGCCGCACGGCGGCGAGCAAAGCGGACGAATACGCGCGCTACCTGGACGAGAACGGCGTAAAGAAGATTCTCGCCATCGAGGGCAACCGCGGATGCCAGATGTTCCGCCGCATCGACGGGGACGTGGCGGAGTTCTTCGTCATTTCGTATTGGGAGAGCCGCGAAGCCATCAAGAAATTCGCGGGCGCGGACATCGAAAAGACGCACAACCTGCCGCGCGATCCCGAGTACCTCCTCGAGCTCGAACCGCACGTGCGGCACTTCGACGTGGTCGTCGGTCAATCGCCGTAGCGGTACGCCACGGTGCCGAAGGCGTGCAGCGTCTCGCCGGTGCGTCCCAAGAGCACCACGTCGGTCCAGCACGTGCGCGCATCCGATGCGCGCACGGTGGCGCGTGCGATCAAGCCGTCGCTCGGCAGCGGCGCCACGAAATGGGCACTCAAGGACACCGTGGCCCCGGCCACGCGCGTCGACGGTGTGGCCACCGTCCATGGCGACGAGGCCCCGGCCGCATCGAGCAAGGTGAGCGCCGCACCCTCGTGGATCGCGCCCGCGCGATCGCGGTTCGTCTCCGGTGCGCCCAAGGACATGTCGACGCGGCCGCGCGCGGCGCCGGAGATGTCCACTTCGCGCGATGCCATGAACGGAATCGCGCGAAGCGCCGACCGGAACACGTCGAGCACGGGCGCGCTCCCCTCCCCGAGCGGCGGCGCGATGCCTTGGCCGCTCGCCTCGCCCGCGGCATGCCCTAGCCGCACCACGGAGGAGGCCTCGGCCACGGCCGCTCCGTCTTCCCCCGCGATTTCCGTCTCGAGAAAGACCAGCTCGCGCACACGCCGCACCGCGCGCGTCGTCACGGTGAGCGAGCTTCGCGCGGAACGCACGTACGCGATGTTCAGCGACACCGTGCTCGAGGGCGCGTCGAATTCGCCCGATGCGGAACGCACCAGCGCCTGCGACCCGATGGTCACCAGCGACGCAATCGCGCCGCCGTGAAGGCCAACCTTGCCCGACGGCGACGTCGGCATTGCCCCATGCCGTTCATCGTGCGGATAGAAGAGGCGCAACGACTCGGCATCCGCCGCCTGCACCTGCACGCCGAACTCGCGCCCGAAAGGGCTTTCTCCCATCCACGCCGCGACCCGCTCGATCATTCAGCCACTATAAGTCGATAAACGCTCCGCGGTGCGAAATCCCATGCGCTCGAGGATCGGCGCCGACGTCTCCGCGCGTGCGAGGCTCGTGGCCAGCCGCAACCCGCGTGCGCGCGCATCGCGAAGCCGTGCCGCCACGATCGCGCGGTACAAACTGTGACGCCGAAAATCCGGCAGCACCACCGCCCCAAGCAAATACGCCGAGCGTCCCAAATCCAAGTAGCCGGCCGCGGCGGCGGGCCGACCTTGGTAACGCCCCAAGAAGAAGCGCTGCGATCGCTCCTTCTCCTGCATCATCCGCCGGTGCACGTTCTCGAGCGGCCCGGCCTCCACGTTCCACCCCGTGGCCATCACGCGCGTGTATAGATCGAGGCCCGCATCATCCACCTCCTCGATGGACACCTCGTCCGCCGTCGAGACCTTCTCCGCGGCAAACGGCACCTCGGGGTGCGGGGTCTCCACGAACATCGCGCAGGACGTGTAGCGGATCAGGCCGGCGCGCTCCAAGCGTGAGCCCAGGTCGGCCGGCTGGGTCCGTGCGCCCACGAGCCATCGAAACTTGATGCCCAGGCGACGGTACTCGCCCACCGTCGCCTCGATGATGGCGTCGGCCTCGTTCTCGGCGAGCTCCGAACAAGCCACCTCGTTGAAGCCTCCCTGGCGGAACGACGGCGTAATCAGCTGAAACCAGCCCGGTCGCTCGATCCGGCGCATGTCCGGCAGGTGCACGAGCGCCCGGCGCGGGCCTTCGACAATCTCGCGCACCACCACATCCTCGGATCCGCCCAGCATGCGCGCAGCGTATCATGCAGGGGAAATGTCTCTCTCCGGCCACTACTGGACCATCGCCCCGTTCGTGTCGCACGTTGCCCGTCGCACACCCGCGCCCGCAGGGGCCGCCGCCGTCGAACCGTGGAGCGCGGTCGTCGCTAAAGACGCGTTCGGCGACATCCGTCTCCTCGGCGAACTTCGCCGCGCCTCGCACCGTTCGCCACGCCCGCGCGCACTCTTGGTGGTGATCCACGGTTTGGGCGGCAGCAGCGCGAGCCATTACATGCGCCCTGCCACGCGGGCCGCGCACGACGTGGACATCGCGAGCCTGTGCTTGAACCTTCGCGGTGTCGGCGGTGGCGCCGCCGAAGACTTCTACCACGCGGGTCTCTGGCAGGACGTGGATGCCGCCCTGGCCAGCGCCTCGCTTGCAGAATACACGGATATCTACATCTTCGGCTATTCCATGGGCGGCCACGTCGCGCTTCGCTACGCCACCGAGCAGCTCGATCCTCGCGTGCGTGCCGTCGCCGCCGTTTGCTCGCCGCTCGATCTGGATCGTTCGGCCGCGACCATCGATCGGCCGGCACGCTGGATCTACCGCCACCACGTGCTGCGCGGACTCAAGCGCATGGTGGCCCCGGTGGTGCGCCGGAAGAAGATCCCCATCTCGATCACGGAGATGCTGAGCATCTCGACCTTGCGCACGTGGGACCGTCGCATCGTGGCACCGCACCACGGATTCGACAGCGCGGAGGACTACTACGCCAAGGCGAGCGTGGCACCGCGCTTGGCCCGCCTGGAGCGGCCCGCGCTGCTGGTGGCCTCTCCCGCGGATCCCATGGTGGAGTCCACCACCGTGCGGCCAGCGCTCGAACATGCGCCGGCACGGCTCGATGTCCGGTGGGCCAGCCGCGGAGGCCATGTTGGCTTTCCGCGTTCACTGGACCTCGGGGAACGCGGGCCGTTGGGGCTCGAGCACCAAGTACTGGCGTGGCTCTTACGCCAAGGCCCGTGACCGCGACGCGACCGGGGGCGCGAGACTCAGACGGTGAAATCGCCCTCGAACGCATCGGGACGCGATGCGATCAGCACGTAGCAATAGCGGGCCCGCGAGGGGTCCGCACAATGCTCGATGGCATTCGCAAAGGCCTCGATGAGCGCAACGCCGCCCACGGGGCGAGCCGAGCTCTCACTGCGGGTGGCGGCGCCCCGCAAGGCGTACGCGCGCTGCGCGGCGCGCGCCCAGTCGGGCTTCCAGCCTTCCATGTTTTCGAGGTTGTCGGTCGTCGTGCATTCGATGCAATCGAAGCAGTTCATCCCGTAGTCGCGTTGCTGCTCCTCGAAGTCTTGCGGGCTGCAGGCAATGGCATCCACCGTGCGGGCACCGCATCGGAAGAAGACGTAGAGCCGGGCGGGGTCGAGGTTGGGCAGCTCATCTCCATCCGCATCGGCGACGACGGAGTAGGCTTTTTTTAGGTTGTTGGTTGCGAGCATTTCGACATTCTCCAGGTCGAATGGTTGGCGGGCGCTCTGCCACGAGAGCAGGTACCTGCTACCAAGATGCATGATGATGGATGGCGGCGGCAAGTCGTCCGCGCAGTGCGCAGTTCGAAATGTCGCCGCACATACGGCAATTTCCAATGGCATCATGCCGACCTGCCATCCCACCGCGTATTCCCAACATCGAACATCGCGGCGTCGTTCGGGATGACATCGCACTTCAATCTACCGAACAATGCCCCGCTCTCGGTTCCCGCGGCGGTCAGACGCGAAATTTCCGAGAACGCTACGAACCCACGTTCACGGGATCGGCGGCCCACACACCGTGCAGTGTGCAGTGCTCGTGCGCGGTCACGGACTTCACACCGGGCGGCAAGCGGAAGTTGACCCTCGGCGGCGCCGGATCCAACGGTCGGAACTCGCGCAGGCCGACCACCTCGCCCGCCTCGTTCTTGAGGTAAATCGTCGTCACGTAGTGCAGGCCTTGCTCGCCGGCATCGGTGCCCGCGCCCGCATCGATGCCTCCCCCACCGCCGGCATCGAACGCGCCCGCGTCTTTGTCGATGCCCGCGTCGCGACCTCCCCCGTCGCGGCCTCCTGCATCGCGACGCGGAAATGGGAACGGACTGTCCGCGTCGAACTCGCCCGCATCGAACTCGCCCGCGTCCTCATCGATATCGGCGTCGAAGCCTCCGCCCGCATCGATGTTGCCGCCACCGCCCGCATCGAGCGGCGGAATGGACATCATGTGTTCGACCAAAACGGTCACGACATTTCCCTGGACCTCGACCTGCGGCACGTGGCTGCGTTCCTTGCCCGCCCACTTGCCGGGCGCGGCCACCGTATAAACCGGCCCGAGCGCTTCGAGCGTCTGCACGAGCGCCTCCCACCTTGCCCTGCGCTCTGCCGAGAACTCCTCGCCGTCGACGGCGGGGGCGCCACTGCCACCGGGAATGTACTCGTCGCCGTCGTTGTACTCTTTCCCAACCAGATCGGATGGAGGTTTGCCCGAGCAAGCGGCGAGAAACCGGGCAAATGCCAGTGAGCCAAGGCCAAGGCCAACGCTGCCCCCAAAAAAGGCGCGGCGCGTGAGTGTAGGTTGGGTAGGACGAGCCATGAACGGCGCTCAGTTCACGGGACATGCCACGTCGGTCGAATCGTCCCGCGCGCGCCCAAACGCCTTGTAACAACCGTGGCACCGGCATTAGAGGTAACACACGGTGGCACATGACCCCCGGGGATTGGCAGTCCCCCCGAGGGGATATCGATCCATGAGACACGCACGGCTCTTACCCATCATCTCATACCGGTGTTACATGGGCCCTCGGCCGTCTAGATTCGCGCGGAAAAGTCGCGCACGATACGCAATATGGTGTCCGGCGCCGGGCAAAAAGGGCAGATGAAGCGATTGGTGTTTGCCCTTGCGTGGCAGGGTAGCGCGGAACCCGTAGGCGAACGATTCGGCGAGCTCACCACGTGGCTGAGCGCGCAAACGGGCTTTGCCATCACGCCGCGCATGTCGCTCTCGTACGTCGAGTTGGAACGAATGGTTCGCACCGGTCAGGCCCACGTCGCGTGGCTGCCACCGCTCGTGTACCTGCGCCTCGAACGGGAAAAGCAAGTCGCCCATCTGCTCAAAAGCGAACGCGCCGGCCGGGCCAGCTTTCATGCCGCCATGATCGTGCGCGCCGACTCGCCGATTCGCTCGCTGGAAATGCTGCGCGGTTCGCGTGCAGCCTGGGTCGACCGATGGAGTGCCTCCGGCTATGTCATCCCGCGCGCGACCTTGGCCGCCAAGGGCTTCACCCCGCGCGACCTCTTCCGCGAGGAACGCTTCTACGGTTCGCACGAAGCCGTGGTCGGTGCCGTGCTTTCCGGGCGCGCCAACATCGGCGGCACGTATGCGCAGCTCACCGAGCAAGGACGCTTGCTGCGCGGCGCCTGGACACCGGTGCGCGGTGGTGAAGCCGGCATTCGCGTGCTCATGACCGTCGGGGCGATCCCCGGCGACGTCGTCGCGGCCCACGCGTCCTTGGAGGACACGGAGCGCGCGACGCTCACGCAGGCGCTTCTTGCCATGCCCAAGGACGCGCACATGGGTAAGATCATGCGCCGCATCTTCGGTGCCGAAGGGTTCCAGGACGGTCCACTCACGGGTTACGAAGTGTTACGGGGGGCTATCGAGGACGATTCCCCATGAAAACAATTGCACGCGCGTCGCTGGCACTGGCTCTCGTCGGCGTCGGCGCCTGCGGGGGCGCGGCTTCTTCTTCGCCGGCTTCCTCGTCACCGTCGCAAACCTCCGCCGCCTCCGCGCCGACCGCACCGGCGAAGTCCGAGCCGGCACCCGCGCCCGCACCGGCCGCCTCCGCGCCGGCCGCACCTCCGGATCCGCACGTGCCGCTGGTCGACGCGATCCGCAAAGATGCCATCGCGTGTTACGCGGCCGGCAAGAAGTCGAACCCCACGATGACCGAGGGCCACGTTGTGCTCAACGTCGCCGCGCGCGACGGGCGTGCATCGTGCGTGATCCCGAGTGAGGGCGCAGGCCTCTCGAGCGAGGTCGAAGCCTGCCTCGCGACGCGCCTCGCCCGCGAGCCGATCCCCGCAGGAGAAACGCGCCTGTCCATTCCCCTCGAACTCGATGACGGCGCCGTCGAGCTATCCAAAGAGCAACCGCGCTCCGGTGCCGCGGGCATCGAGAGCCTCGAGACCCACGGCGTGGACCGCGCAGGCATCGTCGTGATGAAGCTCATGGAGCAGATCAACGAGTGCGTCCTCGACGGCATGGCCAAGAAGCCGGGCCTCGTGGGCTTCTTCTACGTCCACGCGAAGATCGATCCGCGCGGCAACGTGGCCTGCGCCGTGGCCAATCGCGGAAATGACATTCCCGAGGACGTACTGACCTGCGCCACCGACAAGATCTCCAAATGGCATTTCCCCAAACCGAAACACGGTTCGGGGAGTGTGACCATTCCCATCAAAGTCGGCAAAAAGCCCTAGCCCGTCGCGCCGCTCTACAGAGAGAGAGTTCACAGGAAGACGGGAAGACGGGAAGACGGGAAGACGGGAAGTTTTTTTGATTCCGGGAACTGTGACGAGTGGAAACCTCTTAACCTTCCCGTCTTCCCGTCTTCCCGTGAATCTCCTTCTTCAGCCGTCGACGGCCGTGAAATGCTTGATGACGAGGGGTTCGGCGAGCAGGCCTTCGAGCTTCGGCGCGAACCGCTGGAAATGCGGCGACTCGAAGTGCGCATTCAATGCAGCGCGGTCCTTCCATTCTTCGATCATCGCGATGCGGTGCGGGTCTCTTCCCTCCACGTAGGCCTGATACGAAATGCAGCCCGGCTCGGCGAGCGAAGGTTCCCGCATAGCAACGAGCTCGTCGAGCAGCTTCTTCTCCTGCCCCGGCTTGGCATGCAAATAAGCAACGACCGTCAGCGTACTGGACATAGTGTTCCTCCGAGTTCGACTCGTGTCAGCGCAGGGTATACCGAAGCGCGGACTCCAAGGTACTAAACGAGGAGAGCTCGGCCAGGTCGAGCTCGAGGCCGACGATGGTCTGGGCCATGTCCGGAGAAATGCCCGAAATCACGCAGCGGGTGCCCAAAAGACGCGCCGCCCGCACGACCTTGAGCAAGTGATCGGCCGCGCTCGTATCGATGCCGTCGACACCGGTGAGATCCAAAATCGTAAAGCGCGCCTGCGTCTTCACGATGGCATCTAGCAAGCTCTCCATCATTTGATTGGCGCGGGCATTGTCGACCAATCCAATGACCGGAAGGGCCAACACCCCCTCCCAGAGCTGCAAAATCGGCGTGGACATGGCCCGAATCGAGTCCTCCTGGCGGCGGATGATCTCGAGTTTGTCCAACAAGGTTTGCTCGGCTTGCTTCCGATCGTGGATCTCTTGCTTGAGGCGCTCCTCGGCCTGTTTGCGCTCGTGGATCTCCTGCTTCAGTCGATCGAGCGCCGCGTCCAGATCGGCACGCGTCGCCTTGTCGGCGGAGATCAGCGCTTCGAGCTGCCCCTCCACCGTGCGATCCGAGGGGCGGGCCACGAACTCGTCCCAGGGATCGCCCTGCGTGAGGAACGCCGTCTGATCGGCCCAACAATTCTCACCGAAGAGACGCTTCGCGTAGGCCGCGAACCGGCCGGCCAGCGAGCTCGATCCCCACGAGACGCCGAGCGCGCGCTGGTAAACGCTCTCCCAACTGTTCCGCGTGCGGAAGCGGAGCTCCTTCTTCGCGCGATCGAGCGATACGAGCTCCCAATGACCGAGCCCCAAAAGAGGGGCCACCCCACCGATGCGGCGCAATCCATCCTCGAAGCTCGCCGCGGGCTGCACGAACTGCATCCACTCGGCCTCCGCCGTGGCCTCTCCCGATCCGTACAGCGCGAGGTTCAATCGCTCCGTGCCGACCATCCTGTGGATGGCGGACATGAACCGAGCCATCGTCGTCTCGGTCCAAAGGCTCATGACGGGATTGCCCGATGCGAGCACGCGCCCCCCGTCCAGGTCCCACTCGAAGCGCAGACCGCCGACGGAGATCGCGGGATTGGCCTTGTCGTTCATGGACGCGATGGCCTTCCTGGTCCGCGCCCGCCGGCCGCTAGATCGGCCAGCGAGACCGGCTCTTCGACCTCGCGGCGTCGGGCGAGGGCGCGCACGTCCAAGTCGTCGTCGGGACGATGCAGCGTGACCTTCACACCGAGCATCTCCAGCGCGACCTCCGCGCTGGGCGCCGTGCGCATGGTGCGCAATCGCACGCCCATGGTTTCCAGCGTCTGCGCCGTCTGCGCGCTCATGCCCGAGATGACCGTGGGCGTCCCCATCAACTTGGCGGCCGACGCCAGCTTCGAGAGCACGAAGCAAAGGTGGCTATCCAACGTGAAGACACCGGTGATGTCCAAGACGAGGCCTTCGGAGCGCTGGCGATGGATGATGTCGAGAATCTCCGCGGTGGCCCGCTCGGCGGTCTCGTCTCCGATATCCCCTTGCAGGGTGACGAGGAGTCGATTCCACACTTTCAAAATCGGAATTCCGCTCGGCGTGGCAGGCATGGCTCTTTTCCGTTGTTCTCGTTTTTTAGGCCGATTTTGGCTCCGCGTCGACCACGACCACGGTGGCATCGTCGTGCCCGAGACCGTGACGCATCATGATCTCACTGCAAGTTCGCTCCGGCGATAGGCCTTCGAAGTCCGCCAGGCCGAAGTACGGAGCCACGCCGTCCGACGTCAGGACGATGCGATCCGCACGCTGGAGCTTCGAGGTGAACGAGCGCACCCGCCGCAACCGGGCACCGAGCACGCCCTCCCCCAGCACCGCGGGCACGCGCGTGGGCCCGCAGCGGAAGAAGACGTGGCCCACACCGCAGCCTTCGAGGTCGTCGTCCTCGTTGAGCAGGCAGAGAATCGCCGCCGCCCCCCGGGTCCCCGCGAGGCCTTGATGCAGATCGAGCATCACGGACTCGATACCGCCGTCGAGCGGCACCTGCTCGAGGTGGCGCGTGGCGATGTCCGCCACCCGTGCCGCAGCGCTGCCGTGTCCAAGCGCATCGACGATGCCCACCAAGGTGACCCGATCCGCGTGGCGGACGACGGGGCAGTCACCATTTTCCGTTTCCCCGATGCGAGGGCGGGTGAGCGTCCCGATGCTCCACTTCACAAGGTCACCTCCACCGAGATCTTGGTGCCCGCGGTGGACGTCTGAATGTCGAAGCCGTCCGACAGCCGCTTCACCCCGGTGATGCCCTTGCCCAGGCCCGTCCGGCTTCGATACCGGCCCGAGAGGATTTCCTCCAGATGGGGGATTCCCGTGCCACGGTCCGTTGCCAAAATCTTAATCTTGGCGCGGGGCACCCGTTCACTCACCATCTCGATTTGGCCGCCTGGCGTGTAATTGACGATGTTGCGCGCCAGTTCGCTCACGATCGTGACAACGCGTTCCGTCGCAACCGGCCGGGCACGCATCCGCTCACAGAGCAAGCGCGCATGGCCACGCGCCTCGGCGATGTCACGCTCCTGCGTGATGGTCACCAGGGTTGGCGTGTTGGGATGGTGCTCGGCAGCCAGCGCATCGAGCTCCGCCCACACCTTCTCCTGAAGCGATGGCTCGACGAACAGCTTGATGCCCACCTCGAGCTTCGGGTACAGGCCCATGAGGCTCGAGCCGTTGAGCGTTTCGGGCGTGAGTTTGCACTCCCGCAACGCGCGCGACAAAACGCCTTGCGCCATAATGGGCGAGATGTAGCGCGTGAGAATCGCCACAACTCGATCGTGGATAGTCGGTGAAGGGGGCTCGCGCACAACCATGTCCCGGAATGGAAACGGTGCTCAAATCATGAGCACCCGTCCCTCCCGCCGACCGATAAGGGCAACCCGTCCAAGCCTTCAGTTTATGTATCACTACTTCGACGAATCAACTCTTCCTTTTTCGTCAGGCCCTCCTTCGGATTTCGGACGCCGGTCCTGGTGTAGTGTGCGCATTTCTGCTTGCATGTCGGCTCTGTAAGCTCACATGCTCGAACCTCGGTTGCCGCACATCCTCGTTTGGGTCTCTCTGATCGTCTGCACCTTGGCGTGCTCGAAGGGTGAGGAGAGTCCCGACCAAGACGACCCCGGAACATCGGAGGACCTCGACGGGGACGGCGTCGTCAACGCGCGCGACAACTGTCCGGCCGTACGCAACGCCGACCAGACGGATCGCGATCTCGATCGGATTGGCGACGCCTGCGACTGCGACCCGGGCGATGCGAAGCTGGCCAGCTACCGCGTGGCGGCAGGGCCCGAGAATTTTTCGCCCCCCGAGGGATTTGCGCGCGAGCATTGGGCGCTATCCGGTGGCGCACTTCTGCAATCCCGACTCGAGGCCGGCGCGAGCGACGTGGCGTTCTTGAGCGGAGGAACGATGGGCGACGTTTGGGCGAGCGTGAGCTCCGCCTCGACGGGCATCGCCAATTTCGGCGGGAAGAATTTGCGCCAAATCTTTCTCGTCTTCGGCGCCTCGGTGGATGCCTCGCACGCGTTCGAGGCCGAGGGATGCGGAATCGAAGTGGACAGCGCCCAAGCGCCGGAGGAGGCCCAACTTTCCGTCCTTCGATTCGGAGGGTCGGCAGACGCCATCACCATCACGCCCCTGGCCCGCGTGCCGCGCAACCCGGTCGACGTCAACGAAGTATTTCGATTGGAAATGAACGTGCGCGCCGGCGCAATCGCATGCAGCCTGACGTTCGGCAACGGCAAAACGGTCAACGTATCGGCGACAGGTCTGAGCAGTGTGCAGGGCTCGGTCGGCCTTCTCACCCGCGAGACGAAGGCCCGGTTCACCGAGCTGCGCGTCTGTCGCTACGAAGCGTTGTAGAGCGCGACGATCGGTCGCGAAACGTCACTGCGGCCCCCAGGCATCTCAACTGATGTCTCCCTGCCGCAGTACGCACGCCGTTTAGTGCGAAAGGATCAATTCGGATAAAGCGCGACCACGTCCTTGGGGGGTCGCTCGATGGCCTTCACCGGGCTCGTGAGGACTTCCTCCTCCGGCTCCGGTTCACCGGAAATGAAGCATATCTGTTCGCCCACGTGCGGATCACCCGGCTCGGATATGGACGCGATGCCGCCGACTTCGGTGAATCGAATGCCGGAGCTAACGCGTTTTCCTACGGCCATGTGATCAGGAAGGAATCGTCGCGTGCGCAGATCTCGCACGGCCACGCAAATGCCGTCTCGGCAGTGATACTCGCTGTTGTGCGTGACGAAAACGCGATGGCGACGCCTTTCGCGGCCGCTAAATTGTTCGTATCTGTCCGGCTGACTCAACATGCTCACCTCCGTTCTCCCCGGCCTTCCGGCCGCCCTTCGCGCCGAGATGAAGCAGATATCGATCCACGCGCATCGGCTACACGGCTACATGGGAACGCCAATAAAAATGACGTAGAGCCCGTGACGATGTGCCGCAGTGAGGCATCGCGTGCGCGCGGTCGGCCCCGGCTAGTTCAGCCCTACTCGAGGCTAGTTGCGGCTCGCGCAGCGCATGTTGCAGGCGAGGTCGCCGTTGCAATGGCAGGGATCGTTGGTCGGCGCCGGCGCTTCGGTGGGGGCCTGCGCGGCCTTCGATCGGCGTGAGCCGTGGCGATGCTTGCGGCTCTTCGACTTCACCGCCTTGGTGACCGTGGCGTCGGACGACGCGGTCACCTCCGCTGCGGGCGGAGGGGGTGGAACCAGGCTATCGAGCCTGGGCGCTTCCTCCTTGGGTGGCGGTGAGGCCATCGCGGGAGGAGGCGACTCCAGGGCAGCCGCTTGCGCGGCGGCGAGCCGGCTCATGTCCTTGGCCGCGGCCCATTTGAGGGCCGAGCGCATGCCGAACGCCACGCCCAGAAGAAGAAGGACGCCCAGCGTAGCAAACAGCACCATGCGGCCCGTTCGTGGTGCGGGCTTGGGAACGTCGCGGGTCACGGCCAGCGGCGGTTCGCTCGAGCTGGCGGGCTTCACCAGCTGCACCGAGAGCTTCGAGCCGCTCGGCATGAGCCGATGCAGATCGATGAGGCCCGAGTGATCCCCCTCGCCGTCGATCGCAGGGACGGCGGCGAGCTCTTTCTCGGAGCGCGGCCCGATGGCCACCACCTGCGAGCGCTCTTTCTCGGCCAGCGCAGCCAGAGAGAAGAGAATCGAGGTCGAGTTGCGCGCGCCCGTGGACGGATTCGAGTCCGGCGCCGGGGGCACCTCTCCCGGCGTGCTCGCGGGCGGCGTGCTCGCGGCGTCGGCCCTTTTCGCGCCGGCATTGCCAAACATGGGCATCGTCGTCTTGCTGCTGAACTGCAGGGTCGGCGGCGGCGACTCCACGGGCCCGAGCGCTTCCCCGGAGGCTTCCCCGTAGCTCGGCGTCATGCGCTGCGCGAGCGCACGAAGCTCGCTCACGTCCTCCATGGGCGCGGTGTTCTCGAAGGACATACGCCCCATGCGTGAGGTGTCCTCGGAAATGCGCTCGCCGGTGGTGCGCACCTCCGCTGGACTGGGGCTGGATGCGGGCGGACGCGACTCGCTCGACGTGCTCTCCGCCTCGGCGGATTCGCCCGATACGAGCAGAGACTCGCCGCACACGCGGCATCGAATGCGCGCCGTTCGACCGCGCATCTTCTCATCCCGGATGGAATACTTTTGCCGGCAATTTGGGCATCGGATGATCATGGTGGTCCCAGGTACTACCCGGGTGCAAAAACCATGTCCGGGGATGCCAGTCGACGGAACCGCGATAAATCCCGAAGATTTGCGCTCGCGCCGAACGAGCGCTCGATGCCTCCGGGCGAGGATGAGCCTCGGCGAGGCTCTCCTTACTTGTCCGTTTGCGAGAGGGTGCCTTCGCCCACGTTAATCCAGTAGACGTGCCGCTCGTCGACGGCAATGCGCTTGGGGTGCTTCTGCCCGCGGATGAGCGTCGCCGTGGTCCCACCGGTTTTGGCCACGCGGTACACACCTCCATCCTCGGCGTCGTAGTTCACGAAGAATACCGATTTGTCATCGAGCGCGAGGCCGACGGGAAACGAGAATCCACTGGCCAACGTTTCCGCCGCGGTGCCGGGCCCCGACGGGCTTTCCAACTTGATGCGGCGGATGGTCCCCATATTTTCGCCGGGGCTATCGGACCAATAGAGGTAATTGCCGTCGCTCGCCGCCGCCCAGGCGTAAACCACTTTGGCAACTTCTTTGGGCTCGCCGCCGGCGACGGGCACCTTCACCAAACGGCCCGCTTCGGGCCAATAGACGTATTTCGCATCGGCGGCGATGAACAAGACGCGCGCCGAGCGATCGCCGGAGGCCACCTTCGTGGGCGCTCCGCCAGCGAGCGGAAGGCGCATCACATCGAGCTTCGCTTTGTCGTCGGTCGCGGCGAGGTAATACAGATTCGTGCCGTCGCTGGCCACCGCGGGATCGGCCAGCGCGAGGGTCTTCGGTGCAACCTGCACCGCGGCCGCGCCGCTCGCATCCGCCGCCACTTTGAGCAGGCGATCCGCTGCGCCGTTCGGCTTGTCGCCGCCCGTGGCGAAGAACACGCTGTCCTTGACGACGATGGGGGTGCCCGCCGACCGCAGCTTCGTCGCTGCACGCACCGGCTCACCTCCCGCGGGCACGGGCACGCGCAGAAGATCGAGAACCTCGTTCTGATCTTTGTCGCCCGAGAGCGCATCCATCACGAACGCCGAGCCGCCGGAAACGGCCAGCCCCTTGGGCTTCTTGAAGCGCGCCAGCACCGTGCGCGTATGCGCTTTTTCCGTTTCGGGAGCTTTGGCGGGGGTGGTCGATGCCGCATTCGTGCTGGCACTCGCCGCAGTACTCGCCTCTTTGCGCTCCGTCGCTGCCGTGAGGTCCTTCTTGCGCTGCACTTCGTCGCAGCCTGCACTTGCGGCCGCGGACAACGCCAGCAGCACGGCTGCACCCAACCACCCCCTCGAAAACATCAGTCGAGATCCTCCACCCGTAGCGCGGCATCCGTCGCGCGCCTCAGAAATGTCAGCGCCGCGTTGAATTCGCGATCGCTGAACGACCCTTCGATGAGCTTTTGTGCGCTGGACCATGCCGGGTATGCCCGGGAGATAATACGCTCTCCTTTGGGCGTGAGCACCACCGGACGCACGCGCCCGTCTTTCCCGCGGCTTTGTCGCACGAAGCCCTCCTTGGTGAGCCACGCGACGTTGCGGGACAACGAGGACGCATCGAGAACCAATGTATCTGCAAGTGCGCTCATGGACGCGGGGCCCAAGTTCTTCAGCGCGACCAAGATCGCCAATTGCGTGGCCTTGATCCCAAAGGGTTGAAGCATGGAGTCGTAATGCGAGGTCACTGCCCGTGCGGCTCTTCGGAGATTGAAGCACGCGCACAAGGTCTCCATCTCCTTGCACTGTTCAGGGGTCAGACCGGCGCTATTGGTAGCTGGCATGGCGCGGAAGCTTACTCGCCCGCGCTATGCGTGTCAGCGGGCGAACAAGCTTGTATTCTCGCGTGTTATGGCCACAACGCGGCGCCGTCAGCCGCTGCTTCGCTCGAGCACGTAGCCGACGAAAAACGGCCCCATCTTGGCGATGAACTCCGACGTTTGACGGGTTTTTCGCATCGACTGAACGAGGTGCGAAAGCGGGTGAAGCTCGCCTCCGACGAGCCCGATGACGAATTCGTTGTCTTGCGCGTCGAGCCCGTGACACGCAAGGCGGATGTCGTGAGCGAGCTCCTGCGCCCCGTAGGCCATGCCGATCGATGCATGCTCACGCAAAATGTGGCTTTGGTCGATGGGCTCTAGCCGCGCGAACTCCCCTGTCCGCCGGAGAGGGTACCAGACGTGCCACGGGTAGCTTTCGTTGAGCACGTTCTGGATGGGTCGCTTCAAAAGGACGAACTCGAGATCCGGCTCGTGCCCCGTGCTGTAGCTGCGGCCGAGCATGGCCATGTCCTGGCGCAAGGTGACCGAGCGCAGGAATGGCTCGGTGAACAGCGGCCGCACGGCGCGCACGAAATGGCTTGGATCCTCGCCCCACGACAGAAGGCCGAGGCCGCGCGGGCTCATGGTGTCGGCGTAGATCACGCCGGGAATGTTGCGGCTGCGAAGGAGCTTCCCCAGCTCCGACGCCACGTCGTTCGCGTTGACGTCGACCGGCACGTCGAACGCGAGCAGCTGCATGAAAAGGCGGCGGTTCATGCTCTGTCGCACGCCTTCTTTCTTGCCGCCGTACTCGTTCACGTCGATTTTGGGGAGCCCCGGTTGTTTCGCTTCGGTGCTCTCGCTGGTGCCGCCTTCGGGCCTTTGGGTGGTGGTGCTCATGCCAGAAAGAATGTTACATAGCGCCCTATGCAGCTCAATCGCGAATGGTCCCGTCTCTTGGAAAGCTACAAAGACGATCACCAGAACCCGAAGAACCAGGCGTTCCATTCCATCGGCATCCCCATGATCGCCGCCTCGCTCCCCATCGGCGCCACGATCATCGGCCTGCCGCTGGCCGCGGGCCTCTTCACCGTGGGTTGGGGCTTCCAGTTCGCAGGGCACGCGTTCGAGGGCAAGAAGCCGTCGTTCGTCGAGGACAAACGCAGCCTGGTCGTGGGTCTCCTCTGGTGGGGTGAGAAGATCGGGCTGATGAAGCTGCAAACGACGCCAGAAAACGGCTCGGCCAGCTAGAGCCGCGGGAGGGGGGAAAGAAGACGCAGCAGGGCAAAAGAAGGCGCATACTTGGGGCATGGAGCTCGTCGCCCTGCTTATGCTTCTGCCGCTCGTCGCCCTCTATCTTTTGTCCGGCCTACGCCAGATTTCCCAATGGGAGGCCCCACTGAAGTTCACGGTGGGGCGCTACACCGGGCGGCTGACGCCGGGGCTCACCTGGATCATTCCAGGGTTGCAGCGCATCGTGCGTGTCGACACGCGCATTCGCAACCGTGACTTGTTTCAGCAACAGGTGATCACGGCGGACAACGTCACCGCGTCCATCGACGCCGTCATTTACTACAAGGTGATCGATCCGGAAAAAGCGGTGCTCAACGTGGAGAACTACGACCACGCCGTGCGGGACCGCGCCAAAGTGGTGCTGCGCGACATCGTCGGCGAAACTCGGCTCGACGAGCTGCTGTCCCGCCGCGAGGAGATTGCGCTCAAGATCCGCAAGGCGGTGGAGCAGTTCGTGTCGCAGTGGGGGCTTCACGTCGAGGCGATTGCGATGCAAGACATTCAACTTCCGCAGCAGATGCAGGAGGTGATCGCACGTGTGGCGATCGCCGAGCGCGATCGGCAGTACGTGGTGATCAAGAGCCGCGCGGACGTCGAGAGTGCAAAAAACTTCGCTCAAGCGGCGGAGATCCTGGCCTCGTCGCCGGGCGCGATGGAGCTGCGGCGATTGGAAGCGCTGCAGAACATGTCGGGACGGACGAGCCGCGTGATCTTCGACCTCGCGAAGCCCTACGGCGACATGCGCACGCGCGTCGCTGCCACCGCGATGGCCCTCGCGCAGAGCGACGGCGAGACGCGCGAGGAGCGACAAGAAGAAGAGGAACCCGCGGTGGAGGAGCCGGCGGTGGTTCAGCAGCCTGCACGCCGCGCGATGAGATGATGGGGCATGATCTCGCCTGAAGAATTGCGGCGTGCCGCATTCTCGTCGGCTCAAATGGAGGATCGCGCCGTCGCGGAGGCGCTGCGAACGGGCGATATCTGGATTCGCCATGCGGTAGCAACATGGGAATCGAGTGAAGGTACGACATCAGGTCACTTAGTAGGTATTGGCCTGGACGCCGCACTGTTCGCGCATATCGCTCCAGAGCCACCCGTGGTCGATGCACTGACCGTGGCCATTGCAGAATCCATCGCCCTGCAGCCGCTGGAAAGCCTGCACGAGCTGCGCATCCATTGGAACGGCGCGGTCCGAGAAAAAGGCCATTATCGCGGCGATTCGTTGCGCAGCGGCATGCCGGAAGCGCTGGAGACGTATTTGACGGAGCGCGGCGAAGTGGAAGCCGCACGGCGCGCGCGTCATGTAAAATTGGATATTGCGTCACGCGGGCGTGACATCACCGCAACGATGGATGTTAGTTCCGTAACGCGGACGGCTGGGGAGAGCCTGGAGCGCGATCTCCGCGCAATTTCCGAAGCTTTGTGCCTTTTGCTCGTGGGGCCGGAGGGGGCGCATGTGCGCGTGATCCGGAGCCGGCCGCATTTCTAAAGAGGCTATTTCGTATATGCAACGGAGCCGAGCTCGGAATCGTGACTATGCGTCCTGCACGCCTAGCTTCAGTATCAATTTCGGCACATGGTCACTAATTCGGTCGTGCTCCCGCATAACGTAATCTGGAAACCCACCGTGGGGGGTTCGCATCGTAGAACCCGGGTGTCGCGTTCGAGAGTCTCGACAGTGACCGAGCGAAGAACACCAAGGGGGTTTTAACGATGAATAGTACTCTCATTTCTTCGGCGAAGCGTGCGGTTCTTGCGGGTTGCATGATTGGGTTGGTTGCAGGTTGCGCGGCAGGAAACGATTCGTCGTCAAGCGACGAAGGGAACCTCACGGGTGACTCCTCTCAGAATCATTGCGACCACTGCCCGCCGCCGCCGCCGCCGCCGGCCAAGAACTGCCAGTACGCAGGTATCTCGCGTGCGGTGGACATTCACTTGCTGCCCGGTCTGAAGATCCCTCTTCTCGACCAGAACGTTCTCGAGAACGGCGGCATTCACGTTCCCTTCAGCGATGCGTCGATTGGGCCGACCGGCGGCCATGCCAAGGCGGATCTCCTCGATCTGCAGATCCCGAATCTTCTCCGTGCACGCGTCCTCGACGCGACGGTAGATGGCGCCGACTGCAAGACCGACTCGGTGGCGGAAATCGCCAACGTGGAAGTGGGCTTGAGCAAGTTGAAGCTGGGCAGCGTCGTCTCGCTGGACGTCTTGAACGACCTTCTGAAGAACTTGGGCCTGCAGGCTGACATTCAAGCCGACGTCCTCAAGGCGACGGCCAGCGCCTCGTGCAAGAACGGCAAGCCCGTGCTCGCCGGCGACACCATCGTGGCCAAGCTGCGCATCGGCACCAACAACATCCTCGAAATCGTGCCCGGCAAGGCCAATCAGAAGATCGAGCTCCTCGGCGACGGTCTTGGCCACGGCATCACCATCGTCATCAACGAGCAGCTCGTCGATAGCAAAGGAAACAGCGGTAGCATTCAGACCAACGCACTTCACGTCAACGTTCTCGACTTGGCCGATGTGGTCGTAGCAGGAGCCTCTGCGGGCATCACCTGCGCGGGTAGCAGCACTTAGTCGCTCACCAACGTAATCCATATCGGGCTTTGCTTCTCGAGCACTCCGCGCGCGGGGTGTGAAGCATGGGGAAGGTCTCCGCCTCGCGCGGGATGACTCGAAGGTAAAGTCCGATCTTGCGTGCCGCCTCCCGAATTGGGGAGCGCGGCACGTTTTCTTTTGTGCGAAGGTGACGTTCGATAGGACGTACCGATCTCGCGTCGTTCCGGTGCGAGAACCGCGGCAGCGGAACAAAACCGGCGGGACCGGCGCGACGTGCGGCTCAAAAAAAGAGGATCGCCGAAACGCCAGACGATCTTCGCACGATCAACGGGCAAGGGCGCCGGCCTCGCCGGACTTGTCCCGCTGCCGCGGTTCGACTGCGACGCGCTCGCAGGACCAGACAAGCGATCGCAGGTTGCGACTATCATTGCCGGTATGGATTTCGACCCGCTCTGGAGCGCTTACAACAACGGCCCGTGGCCGATTTTCGCATGCATGCTGGCGGGTTGGTCGGCGCTTTTCGGCGTCCTTGCGCTGCTCTTCGAGCGGCGCACCAAGTTCGCGCGGTACATCGCGCTCATCGCGCTCGTGCTCTCGACCTTGCTTTCGGGCTTCGTCACTGTGGGGACGTTCATCGCGTTCGGGTCGCAGCCCAAAGGGCCCGCGGTCCTCCAGCTCGCCACGCCGTTCGCCTTGGGCACGGTCCTCTTCGTCGGGTTTGCCGCGCGGCTCGTGCGAGGAGGGGTGCGGCCGGTGCCCGCGCTCACCACGTCGACGTTGTTCGCGAGTCAGATTGGGCTGTGGCTGGGCGCCTACCTCACCTGGTCGATTCGAAGGGCGGCGGAGGCGAGCTTCGCCGAAAAATGCTCGTTACCCTCGGCGCGATGGGGTTGGGCCTTCGAGGGGCAGTACCTCCTTGCGGTCACCTCGTCGAAACGGGCCCTCCTGCTCATGCTCGCCCCCGTGGCCATCGCCACCGTCGTGGCGATCGTCGACGGGCGCAGGCACCACGGCCAGACCGCGGACCGCTTCATGCGCGTGATCCAGGGAGCATGCTTTCTCGCCGTCGTTGCGTGCGCGATCATGGCGGCCATCCCGACGAAGCCCGACGCCCACGCGAGCCAGTGCGAACCGGTCATCGATGCGCAAGAGCGAATCAGCCGCGCGCTCCTCGGCGCCAATTGGGGCTTTCAGAACAACGAAGCCGAAAAAGGCTGCCAAATGCTACGCGACGTCCAAACCGACTTGGTCGTCGTGCGCGATGCGGCCATGCGCACCCGCTTCGATGAACTCATGACGACGAAGTGCAAATAAGACTTACGCTTCGTCCACCCGCGCGAGGCATTCGCGCAGCACCTTGGCGAGGCCCTCGACATGCGGGTGCTCCAGCATGGACAGATGGCTCCCCGGCACCTTGTGCACGTCGATTCCGCCCTCGGCGAGGTTGCGCCATCCGAGGCGGGCGTCGAGCTCCGGCGACAAGCCGGATTGCGACGTGCGCTCGGCCAAGAACAAGGTGACCTTGCCCGGGTACTGCGTGAGCGGGCCGCGGCTGTACACATCGACGATGCCGCGGTTCTTTCGGTCCACCTCGTCGAAAATCGAGGTCGCGGCGGCCTCGCTGTCGGGCGGCGGCGGCTCCGACGGGCTGCGCCCGAGCTGCCGCTGCACCTTGTGCGCGAGCACCTCGGCGGCGTCGCTCAAATAGGAGAACATGTTCCCGGCGGGCAGGCCCCGCAGGTTTCGCCAATGGTGGCGCACGCGCTGCGCCGCCGCGGTCACCTGTTGCACACCGCTCAACGTCCCTGGCACCGCCGTATCGAAAAGCCCCAGCAGCGCCACCGATTCGCCGCGCGCGCGCAGCTGCACCGCCATCTCGTAGGCCATCCACGAGCCCAGGGAAAACCCCAGGAGCACGTACGGCCCGTGCGGCTGCTTTTCCCGGATCGCATCGATGTAATCGGCCGCCATGCTCGGCAGATCGTTCTTCGACCCATCGAGCCGCAGCTCCGCCTCGAGCCCGTACACGGGCCGATCCTCGCCCAAGAGCAGCGACACCTCGCGAAACGCGAGCACGCTCAACCCGCCGCCGCCCGGCAGCCAATACACCGGG
This sequence comes from Sorangiineae bacterium MSr11367, assembly GCA_037157805.1. Classification (NCBI taxonomy): domain Bacteria; kingdom Pseudomonadati; phylum Myxococcota; class Myxococcia; order Myxococcales; family Pendulisporaceae; genus Pendulispora; species Pendulispora rubella. The sequence goes on from CP089983.1 coordinate 11,319,534, forward strand.
CGCTTGCGCCCTTTCGGCTGAATCGCAATCAACGTCGAGCGATCCATCGCACCGCGCTGCAGAAGCGCGGCCATCGTCCGCACCGTTCCCGCATGGAGCAAACTGGACATGGCCAGGCGCCGCCCAAATTCCTTTTCCACCCGGCCGAGGAGCGACACCGCGAGCAGCGAGTGGCCCCCCAATTGGAAGAAATTGTCGTCCAAGGCGACGGGCAGCCCCAGCACCGTTTCCCAGATTTCTGCCAATCGCCCTTCCAGCGAATCGGTCTTTTCGCCGAACACGTACCGCGAGACCACCACCTCGCTCGGCGTGAGCAGCGACGAAACCTCCGCGGCATCGCCCGGCCCATCGAGCCGCAGCGCCGGATGCTCGCGCAGCGCGTGAAGGCACTCGGGATTGCGAAGCGCGGTGACGTTGAGCACCGGCTTGCCATTGATGGCATCGCGCACCGCGCGATCGGAGCGCTTTCCGCTATGGGTCGTGGGAAGTTCGTCGACCTCCGCGATCACCGCGGGCGCGTGTGCCGCCGAGCATTGCTCGGAAAGCGCTTTGCGAATCCGCCGCACCAACGACGAATCGAGGTAGGCACCTTCACGAAGCACCACCACCAAAACGAGCCGGCTTCCGCCGGGTTCGTGCGGTGCGGTTTGTTCCACGGCCACGGCGTCGCGCACGTCGTCGATGCCGGTTAGCACGCTATAGATTTCGGCAGGCCCGATGCGAATGCCTCGAATGTTCATCACACCATCGGAGCGACCGTGAATGCGCCCCGTCCCCCGTGACGTCAATTCGAGCAGATCTCCGTGCGTCCAAACACCAGGATTTTGACGGAAATACGCATCATGAAAGCGCACCCCGTCTGGGTCGCCATAAAGGCCCAATGGACGCGATGGGAACGGATTTTCACAAATTAGCTCTCCGAACGCGATGCAGTCGTTCGCCGTCCCAGCCGTCGCGCGGAGTCCGACCGCTCGCACGTCGAGCCCGAGGCTCTTCGATTGGAGCTCACCCTCGTACACCGGCAGATGCGGATGCCCCAGCAAGAAGCACCCGATGATATCGGTTCCACCGGAGATCGACTGAAGCGGTACCGCCTTCACCTCATCGCGAGTCCAGTGGAAGAATGCGTCCGGCAACACCGAGCCGGTCGACATGATGGCCCGCAGCGCCGTCAAATCGTAGCGCGTGCGCGGGGTGATTCCCGCGTCACGTGTATACTGCAAATATCCAGGGCTGGTGCCGAAAACGGTAATCTGCTCGCGCTCGACGAGCTGCCAGAGTGCATCGGCCTCGGGGTAGGACACGGAGCCGTCGTAAATGACGATATGCGTACCGCTGGCCAGTGCGGACAATTGCCAGTTGTACATCATCCATCCACACGTGGTGTGGAAGTACATGGTGTCGCCCTGCCGCAGATCCGTGTGCAGCCGGTGCTCTTTCACGTGCTCCAAGAGGGTGCCGCCCGCTCCGTGCATGATGCACTTGGGCTTTCCGGTGGTGCCCGACGAAAACAGAATATAAAGCGGGTGGTTGAATTCGAATCGCGGCAACTCCTCGAGGCAGGTGAACACCGGCGCGGTTTCCGAGGCCAGCACGTCGCGAATCGACTCCACGGGCACGTCGCGACCGGCTGGAATCGCCGGCTCCGGGCCGCGCAAGCACACCACGTGTTCGAGTGACGGAAGCGCCTCCACGAGCTCGGTGAGCTTCTCGGTCACGACCCGCTCGTAACCGTGATGAAAATAGCTGCCATGGGCGAACAGCCAAGAAGGGGTGAGCTGATTGAACCGCTCGACCATGGCAGGAAGTCCGATATCGGGCGCAATCGAGGACCAAATGGCCCCCAGCGCCGCCGTCGCCAAGCAGGCGACCACAGTTTCCGCGGTGTTCGACACCACCGCCACCACGCGATCGCCGCTGCGCAGCCCGCGCCGGTGGAGCGCCGACGCCAGCCGGAGCACGCGCGTGGTCAGCTCGGCCCGCGTCCACACCGTCCGATCGCCGCGCTCGTTGCACGCGGTCAGCGCCGGTTGGGCCAGCTGCTCCGAGGTGCGCGCGGCCAGGAGGTTCTGCACGAAGCTAAGGCGCAGCTTGGGGAAGAACTCCGCGGTTTCGCAGACTTGTCCCACACACACCGGCTCGTAGGAGCCCTCCACGTCGAGCTCCGACCACTCCAGGAAGAGGCGCCAGAAGAGGCGGTACTCTTGGACCGAAAATCGATGAAACGCGGCGGGGTCGTCGAAGCGCCACCCGGTGGTCTCCTCGCAGAAACAGATGAAGTCGGTCATCTGCGACTGCGCGACCGTGACCGTATGGGGGACGAAAATCGGCAGCGGTTCTGCGCGATCTTCGCGGTCGAAGCCATACGTGGTGCCCGGCGCAAGCAGGCCGATGGGGAACGTCGCGCTGGCGAAAGCGCCGCCGTCGTCGGGTTTCATATCGATCTTGGATGCAGCACGGCTCGGTGTGTTAGTCGTAGACCCGGGAGGTTTTTGCATGATTGCGCTGGTCACCGGAGGCGCAGGTTTCATCGGATCACACATCGTCGAGCACCTCGTGCGCAGCGGACATCGCGCGCGGGTGTACGACAACTTCTCCGCGGGGAAGCGTGAAAATTTACGCCACATCCCCGAGGACAAACTGGAGATCATCGAGGCCGACGTGCGCGATTCGCCGCGGCTCGAATACACCATGGCCGGGTGCGACGTGGTCTTTCACCAAGCGGCCATCGTTTCGGTTCCTTATTCGGTCGACCATCCTCAGGAGACCCACGACGTCAACCTGCAAGGCACGATGAACGTGCTTTTCGCGGCCAAACGCCAAGGCGTCAAACGCATCGTCTTCGCGGGATCGGCCGCCGTGTACGGCGAAGATCCGGAATTGCCCAAGCGCGAATCGATGCGCGAAGATCCGATATCGCCTTACGGGGTCGAAAAGCTCGCCAGCGAATTGTACCTTCGCACGTACGCGCGGCTGCACGGCGTGGAGTCGGTCACCCTTCGCTACTTCAATGTGTTCGGCCCGCGGCAAGATCCCAAGTCGCCCTACAGCGGTGTGATCAGCGTTTTGGTCGATCGGGCCCTGCGCGGTGAGACGCCGACGCTGTTCGGCGATGGGAACCAGTCGCGCGACTTCGTCTTCGTGCGCGACGTGGCGCAGGCCAATCTGCTCGCGGCGACGGTGCCGGGCGTCGGAGGGCGCGTGTACAACGTCGGCCGCGGACAGCGCACCACCTTGCTCGAATTGGTGGCCATGCTCGGACGCACCGTCGGGCGCGGCATCACGCCGGAGCACCAGCCGCCGCGCGCGGGCGACATCCGCGATTCGCTGGCGGACATTTCCCGGGCGCGCACCGAGCTGGGCTTCGATCCGAAGGTCAGCGTGGAAGAGGGCCTCAGGGAGCTGGTCGCGTACACGCGAGGCGGGTGAAATACATGTGCCGCGGGCCGGAGCCGGTCCACGTATCGAGGGTGACACCGGCCGTGTCACCCTCGAAGTGCACCGCTCGAATCGTCTGATGCGCGCTTCGGTCGGGGACGACCACCACGGTGCTCGGACGGCATACCGCACGGGCCTGCGTGTCGACGGGGACGAAGCTCCAACGTAAGGGCGACCTGTCGCCCTCGAGGTCCCCCACCAGCGCCAAGGTGCCGTTCGCGGCAATGAGATCGCTCGGATGGCCCGTGGGCCACGCGATGCGAATGGGCTCCGCATCCAGAACCGCGAGCGTGGCGGGATCGATCCTCCGCAGAAGCACCGTTCGCGGAATCGACGGCGGCTGCTCCGACACGAAGGCCGCGACCCACAAGTCTTTCCCGACCATCGCACTTCGCACGAGGACGGACGGGGTCGCCGCGAGTCCCTCGATGGCGCGGCTCGGGGTGCCCAGGCTTCCATTCGCCCCGAGCCCCGCGACTTGAAGGGCACCATCGGCCGCGTAGGCCACGAGCCGCTTGTCGCCGACGCGGTTGACCGCCAACCACGACGACTTCGACGGGGCATACCAATCGGATTGCTCGATCCTCTGCCCCGCCCCACCCGCGGGATCGAGACGCTGCAGACGCACCATCGGTTGCGTGCGATCCAAGGTGCTCGTCCTCTCGAGCCGGGTGCCCTGAATCTCCAGGCGGTCGTAACCGTACCGGATGGTTTTCACCTCTTGGATGCGGAAGGCACCCGCGGTGGGCGCCAGATTCGGGTCGAACCGCAGCCACGCCGCGTCGGTCATGGCATCGTTGGCGGGCCACCACTCCGCGAGCAGATCGAGCTCCCCGTCCCCGCGAGGATTCCATACGAGCTGCCCCGGCGTGGTGCGTTCGACGCGACGGGTCGCCCCCGCGGGCTTCCCGTCCGCGGTGAAACGCTGGATCTGCGTGACCAGCGCCGGTCGGCCTCCCCATGCCACGTACCAATTCCCTTTCCCGAACGTCACCGAGGAGTCCCCGCCCGAGTCCTCGAAGGGCGGTTGGAGCTCGACGACCGACCCCACCACGGTGAGCCCCGTGCAGGTGGTTTGGCACGCATCGGTCATCGGCGATGGGTCGACGCGCGGCTCCGGCACCGCAGGATTCTCCCTTGGCCCGGCGTCCTTGTAGACGAAGTGCGCCTCGTATTCCTTCTTGGAGGTGCACGCGGCAAACGCTGGGAGAGCGGCCAACGCCACGACGGCCAACGCGATGGCGCGCTTCATCGTGCTCCTCCGATGACCCGCTCGATGACGACGGGCGTACCCTCGAGAACGCGAACCGCCGGTGCAACTTCTTGGGACCTCGGCTGCAGGGCCTCGAGCTTCGGATAGTCGTCGCCCGCACCGCACGTGAGGGCCCGCGGCGGCAGGCCCGCGACGCAGCTCCCTCCGCAACGCGGCTTGGTCGTGGAGACGTCGCACGAGCCTTGGCCGGCGCGCGCGCACTCTTCGTTGCACATGCACGTACGCCCCGAATCCTCCGCGCCGCTGCACCCTCCGGCGACGCAACGGACGCATCCCGGGCAGTCGGTGTCGACGTTGCACGGGGTGGGCGGCGGCGGGGGCAACGCCCCGGTGGCCATGTTCGTCACGAGCAGACCGAGCCCCGCGATCGCGATCGACCAAACCTGTTTTGCCCGCATCTACCGGTCTCGTGCAGAGGCAATGCCAAAGGCCGAATCCGCAAAGTCGCGGGCAGAGTCGGGGCGTTCTGGCGCTCTCATGTGCCAAACTGGGTCACCGCGGGACAGAACGCTGCCTTGCCTAAGCTTCAGTTACAGTTCGCGCGGTTTTGTCCTATTCTCACCCCGTCGGAATGGGGACACACGACCCGCGCATCGAACGGCTTCCCGAGGAAGAGGTGGTGCACCGTGCGACCTCGGGCGCGCTGCCATCGCGTTGGAAGATGCTCGTGTCCGAAGCGGGCATCCTCACCTTGGGCGCCGAGGAGCTCGTGATCGAGCGCGGCGAGCCGCGTGTGGGCCAGGCGGTGTGCCTGCTCTCGGGCAACCGCATCGCCTTCCGTCGCGTGCTCGAGTTGAATGGCTCCTCCACGTCGGGCATGCGCCTTCGCGCCGACGTTGCCCCCTTCGAAGATCGCTGGACGGACGGCATCCTCGGCGTCGTTCAGCCGCGCAGCATCGATCGCGCGGTCGCCGTCAATCCCGTGCAGTTTACACGCGCCAGCTGGTACGCCGCGGTGGCCTCCGCGCACCTTCGCTCGGTGAAGCGCCGGCTGCAGAAGCAACAGCGCCTGCCGCTGACCACGCGGCTCTTGTCTGCGGACGAGTGGCCCGGCGTGCGCTCGTTTTGGCAAGAGGCGTGCGGGCGCGGGCTGCCGGTGCAGGCCCACGCCAACCAACACGTGGTCGGCCTGTTCGATGGGGCGAGGCTCGTGGGGGTGAACATCCACCTGGGCTTTGGATCGCAGGCCTACTCGGCGTTCACGCTCGTGGACCGGCGTTACCGCGGCTGCGGCGGCGGCCGCAAAATGATCGAGCACGCCGTGGCCATTTCGTACGAGCGCAAGTTCGAGAGCATCTACGTGAACATCAACGTTCGCAACCTGCCCTCGATCGCCGCGTACCGCGCCTGCGGCTTCCACCCGATGCGCTGGTGGTCCGACGAAGCCGACCCGCTGGCCTCCGCCGAGCGGCAGCAAATGGTCTTCGAGTTGGATCTGACGAAGCGCCGGCCCTAGTCGGGTCCAAGGCTCACTCGTGCACGATGACCCGGGCGCCCGCATTCTTGTCGGTGGCGCGGACGCCGTGCCAGCCCTTGGGCAGGGTGGGGCCGGCCCATTCGAAGACGTTCTTCGCGTCGTGCGGGGTCATGTTCACGCAGCCGTGGCTGCGCTCGTGGCCGAAGCTCGAGTGCCAGAAGGCGCCGTGGAGCGCGTAGCTGCCGTGAAAATACATGATCCAGGGAACGTCTTGGATCGAGTACGGGCCTTCGCTCGTGGCATCGTCATCCATCGTGGCCGACGTGTGCTTTTCGCGAATGCGGTACGAGCCCATGGGCGTGCGATGATCTTGCGACTTGTCTTCGTCGTTGTGGCGGCCGGTCGAAACGATGGTCGCATAAACCGGTTTGTCGCCTTCGTAGGCCACGAGTGATTGCGTCTTTAGATTGATATCGATCCACTTCTCGCCTTTGGCGAGATCCGAGGGCGGGGCGCTGGCCATCACGGGCTGGCCGTCGAGGTCCTTCATCCAGTAGCCGTCGCTCGTCTCGTAGTAGGCCCGCTCCTCGACGATGACCTTCTTGCCGGTGAGCTGCACGATGGTGAAGCGCGGCACGTTTTCGTTGCGGCGCACCTTCTTTTCGGCTTCGTCGTATTGGTAGCGCCACGCGCGCGGGTGGGTGATGAAGCCCAGCGGAAGCTTGCGCTTTTCGTCGTCGTGGCCGACCCACACGCCCTCGAACTCCGTCGTGGGCTTGTGCACGATCAGGTGATCGCTCGGCGCGAAATAGCCATCCGTGGTGCGCCACATTTTGCCCGCGGGCAGCTTCACTTCTTTGTCCAGCGACAGATAGAACCCGCGCACCATGCGCCAGACGATGAGGCCCGTCTCGCCCTTCAACTCGTCGAAGGTGACCTGCGGGCGCCCGCCGTGGCTTTTCAGGTACCACGGCGTGTCCTGGCCCGAGGCAGCCATGGCCGCGGCCTCCGGCGTGGGAAGCGCCTTGCCATCGGGCCCGCGCTTCGTTTTGCCGATGGCCAGCCCGCGCTCGGCGTCCGTGCGCTCCTTGCGCGAGGGGGCGCGGCGGAAGAGCGGCGTGCCGTTGGTGAGGTTCAGACCGTACTCGTAAGGAAGCGGGCCATCGGCGTACGGGACGTGCGCCGCATTGGCCAGTTCCTTGTTGTTCATATCGGACGTGACGTACTTGCCGCAAACGAAGCCGCCGGTGACGAGCTCGTACCAGCCCTCCGCGCAGTTGCCCTTCTTGACGATCTGCGGCTTCACCTCGACGAGCGCGCCCTTGCGCAGGTAGCCCAGGCGGAAGACGCCCTGCCGCTCCTCGCTGGCCTTGTTCGGATCGCGCGGTGGAAATTCCGTCGCACTGAAGACGGGGGCGGGCGACACGATGGCGCCGACCTTGGGCGTTGGCGGCGGGCTACCGGGTGGGCCAGCATCGGCGGCCACGGGCATGGGAACCACCGTGCCCTCCGCGGAGGCGTCCGCATCGTTCGAGGATGGCGCGTCGTTGGCGTGATTGCGGCATCCCGTCCCCCACAAAAGCCAAGCACCTGCAAGCACGGCTGCCTTGGAAAACCGGGCTGAGCCGAACGTCACGACCGACATGTTGCCCCGGTACCATAGCTGTCTCCGTCGTTCCACTTCGCCGCATGCATCGTCCGGAGGTACGCTGGCGCCAGCATCATGATCCCGTTCGAGGAAGCGACCACAACGGCGCGAACCAAGAGCAGCACGCCCATCCGCGAGCTGGGGCTGACCATCACGGGGACGGTCCTCGAACCCATCATTGCGCAGTTCGAGAAGGAGCGGCTCCGGGCCGGCATTCTCAAGGTGCGTCCGCGCTACTACCTCTCGACGGAGTGGGGGGTGCCCGAGGCGACGGTGGCCATCGCCATCCCCTTCTACTTGGTGCGTCCCGAGCTGACGTTGATCCACGCCGAGCACGCGTGCCACGTGGAGGGTTCGGGCCCGAAGGAAATTTTGCGGTATCTGCGCCACGAAATGGGGCACGTGGTCAATTACGCGTACCGCCTCCACGAGCGCAAAGATTGGACGGAGCGCTTCGGCCCCATGGCCCGCCCCTACGAGGAGGAGTACCGCCCGCGCCCATTCAGCCGCGAATTCGTGCACCATTTGCCTGGTTGGTACGCGCAAAAGCACCCCGACGAAGATTGGGCCGAGACCTTCGCGGTGTGGATGACACCGGATCTCGATTGGCGAAAAGAATATGCCAAATGGCCCGGCGCCCTGCGCAAACTCGAATATTGCGATCGCATGATGATCGAGATTCGCGGGAGCGATCCGGTCATCACCTCGGCCGAACTCGACGGCGACGTCGCCACGTTGTCGATGTCACTGGAGCAATTCTACCAAGACTACGAAGGCCGCCCGAGCGAGCGCGTGGCAGGGCTCGATCGCATGCTGGTGAGCCTCTTCTCGGACAGCCAAGAAGCCGGCATCCGCCTCGCCGTTTCGGATTTGATCCGGCGCCTCGAACGCGATCTTCCAGGCTCCGTCTACCATTGGACGGGCCACATGCCCGAGCGCACCCTGGGTTTGCTCGCCCAAATGGCCGAACGAGCCGACGCCCTCGCGCTCACCTTCCGCGTCGAACGCGATCACGAGCTCACCATCGCCGTCACCAGCTTGGTCACCGCATTGGCGATGCACTGGCTGCAGAGCGGGCGTTACGAGACGTAGCCCAACCATAGATCCAATCTTTTTTGGTGTGCACATCTGCGCCCTGCCGATTGGCTACTGCACATGGGCGCCATGTTGCTGAATTTTGACCTCGCATGCCTCCATCGGTCGTGTAGTTCTCCGCGATGCGGCCATACACATCCGATGTATCGAACGACCGGAGGCGAACGATGGGCACTCGGAATCTTGGAAGCGCCGTGCTGTTTGCAGCGATGACGCTGTCTCTCTCACTCACCGCGCAGACCGACGCCATGAGGGCGAATCAGGTGGTTACCATTTCATCGAACGATACGACGACCCGAATCCTTGCCAAGGCAGCCAGCGTGACACCGTCGGCGCGCCAGCTGGCGTGGCAGCGCATGGAGCTCACCGCGTTCTTACACTTCGGGCCCAATACGTTCGACGATCGCGAGTGGGGGACGGGCACGGAAGATCCGAACCTTTTCAACCCCTCGGCGCTGGACACGGATCAATGGGTGACATCCCTGCAACAGGCAGGGTTCAAACAGGCCATTTTGACGGCGAAGCATCACGACGGATACCTGCTCTACCCGACGCGCTACAGCACGCAGTCGGTGAAGTCGAGTTCGTGGCAAGGGGGCAAGGGGAACGTCCTGCGTTCGTTCGTCGATTCCGCACACAAGTTCGGCATGCGGGTCGGGTTTTATCTCTCGCCCGCCGACATGCACGAAGCGTTGGAAGGCGGGCGATACGGCAACGGCAGCACGGCTGTCACGACGACGATTCCCGAACCTGGCCTCGATGGGACGCGGCCGCCCGGGCCAGCATTCACCGTGACTGCGGACGACTACAATCGCTATTACATGAATACGCTCTACGAGCTGCTCACGGAATACGGCCCGATCGACGAGGTGTGGTGGGACGGCGCCAATGCGGTCAGCGGCAAAATCAACCCTTCGGATTTTCCCGATTGGACACGCCTGGTCCGCGGGCTGCAGCCGGATGCGGTGATCTTCCAAGACGGCGGCCCCGACGTGCGCTGGGTCGGCAACGAGAACGGCGTCGCGCGAGAAAGCGAATACAGCGTGTTGCCGTTCACCGGGAGCGCGGCCGGCGCCGTCGATCGAATCACCCTACCGGCGGATGTCACGGCAAGGGACCTGGGGAGCGACACCTTGCTCGGGAAGCGCAACGCCGACGGCACCAGCGCGTGGAACTTCTTGAAATGGCTCCCGGCAGAATGCGACGCGAGGCTCGAACCGGGTTGGTTCTGGAGCACGAACCGTCACGAGCCCAAGTCGCTGGTCGACCTACAGTCCATGTATTACGCATCCGTCGGACGCAATTGCGTGCTGCTGCTCGACGTACCGCCGGACAATCGGGGACGCCTCACGGACGCCGACATCGCCCGGCTGAACGAATTTGCCCAATGGCGATTGCGTGTTTTCGGCATCGACCTGGCGCGGGGTGCGCGAGCCGCGAACGGCGACGACACGACGAACACCGCAGGCAACGTACCGGCCCACGCAGTGGATGGAAATGACGACACGCAGTGGCAGCCCGCGTCGAGTACCGGTGTTTTGATGGTCGACTTGGGTGCGGCCCAAGAGGTGAACGCCTTCGGCTTGCAGGAGAACATCCGCATGGGCCAGCGGGTAACGTCGTTCGTCGTCGACGCTTGGCAAGGCGGCGCCTGGACCACGCTGACGTGGGGCACGGTCATCGGCTACAAGCGGCTGGTTCGCTTGTCGACACCGGTCACGACATCGAAGCTGCGCTTGCGCATCACGTCCGCCCGAGGCCCGGCAGCCATCTCCACCTTTGGCGTCTACCGCGACCGGTAGGCATAGCCGCGTCCACTGCTGCTTCGCCAGCCTGCGGCGATGGGGTAAAGAGCCGCAGGCCTTTGACGCGATACGCCTCACCGCAACAGCGAGCGTGCCGTTGGGGCGAGGCGCAGGACTTGGGTACGGCCCCAGGTGGGCAATGGCGGGAGGGCTGCAGCGTGATCCGCGTAGTGCGCGAACCATACGAAGGCGTGTTCGCCTTCGCGAAGGGGGAGGCGGGGGTAGGTGTTGGGGCTTGGATCGGTGACGAAATAGGCCAGGATCGTGGCGCCGGCGGCGGTGAGGACGGGTTTGAGGTTTCGCTCGAAGTACGCCGTTTGGTCTTCACCGGGCGGGCCTGCGAAGGAATGGAGGGTGGCGGTCACCAAGCTCTTGGGGGCGGTCGAGGAGCGCGACGCGCCTTCCAGGGCGAAGCCGGAGTTGGTCCGGGCGGGGTGCAAGAGAAGGGCGTCGTTCGTGTCGACCATGGTGGCGCGTGCAGACTCGCGGTGCGTCTTCCAGGCGAGGCCTTCCTCGTAAAAGGCTCTGAGCGAATGGGCGCGCGCGTCGAGATCGCGAAAACCGCGGAGCCAGACGAAGCGATTGGGGTCGCCCAGATCGCGGAATTGGCCGATGATTTTCATGCCCACGGCCTCCTGCGTCTCGACGAATTCGCGATCGAAGAGCTCGATCATCGTGTCGCGCGTGCCGGGACGAAGGGTGTACTGCCGCAGTTCGACGAAGGGGGAAAACGTTGCCATGGTCGGGCCTCCTCAAAACAGACCGGGTGTCCGGTTTTAAATACGGACGGGTCGTCCGGTTTGTCAATGGCCTCGGCAGCGGTTAAGCTGCATCGGGCGATGGGCCGCCTGCGTATGAACGACCCCGAGGGGATGCGAAACCGCGTTCTGGATGCGGCCGCGGAGGCCTTTCAGGCGCGCGGCTACCACGCCACGAGCATGCACGACGTCATGAAGGCCGCCGAGATGAGCGGCGGTGCGCTCTACCATCACTTCCCCACGAAGAAGGACCTGGCGCTGGCCGTCATCCGCGAACGGGTCGCCGCCGCCGTCGAAGCGACGTGGATCGCCCCGGTCCAACGGGCGCGTCGCGCCACCGACGGCATCGCCGCGGTGTTCGCGAGCATCATCACCGAGCTCACCGAACGCGGTGCGGTGCGCGGATGCCCCCTGGCCAACCTCGGCCTCGAGCTCTCCCTCGCCGACCCGCAACTCCGCGCCGCCGTGCAAGCGGTCTACGACACCTGGCGCACCGCCCTCGCCGAGAAATTCCGAGCCGACAAAGTCGCCGGCGACCCCGATGGCCTCGCGACCTTCGTCATCTCCGCCTACTCCGGCGCCATGGCCCTCGCCAAAGCCGAACAGAGCCCAGCCCCCCTGCAAACCTGCATCGAGCAACTAACCCCCAGCCTCGCCCCACGTGGCAAAAGCGCGGCAGCAGCCGGAAAATTGACAGGGAGATCGAGAGATCGGGAGCAGTGAATTTTTTTCTCAAAAACTCCCGATCTCCCGATCTCCCTGTCCAAACCTCTTTCTTCTAACTCTCCGCGGGCTCCTCGTCCTGCGGCAGTTCTGGGCAGATCGACAAGTCGTATTGGTACGGCCCGCCCGTCTCGGGATCGCTCCACGGAAAGCAGCGGCACACGGAAGGGTACTCGGGGCGATCGTGCAGACTGCACGCATTGCTCTTGAGGAACATGCAGCGGTCGCCATCGACGCGGGTGCGCCATTCGTTCTCTTCGTCGTCCCACACGATGGCGTCGTCGCCGTAGAGCGACTTGAGCGTTTCGGCCTCCTTCGCGTTGAGCGACGTGCCCCACGAGCAGCAGATGGAATCGTGCGGGCACGGGAAGCATGGCAAGCTGCTCGGGATCACGGGCAGGCGGGAGCTCACGCTTTTCAATGTAATGCTAGTGTACTCTGCTCGGCAAAATGGGACTCGACCTCTCCACTTCTTCGCCCAGCCTGGCCCATGCTTTCGTCACGGAGCCCGGGCATACGCCGACCCGCTGGATCTTCTTTCTTCACGGCATCCTTGGCAGCGGAAACAACTTTCGAACCCTGGCGCGACGGTGGGTGCAAGCGCGACCGCACCTCGGGCTCGTGCTCGTCGATCTTCGCATGCATGGGCGCTCGCAAGGTTTCGAGCCGCCGCACACCATCGAATCGGCCGCGAAGGATCTGGTCGCGCTCGAAGCGGAGGTCACCGCACGCGGCGGGACCGTGTGCGGCGTGGTTGGGCATAGCTTCGGCGGCAAGGTGGCGCTGCAATACGTGGCCGACAAACGCGGTGAGCTCGACCGCGCATGGATCATCGACTCCACGCCCGGCGCACGGCCCAACGCCGCCGGCTCCGAGTCCACGGTTCGCGTCTACCAGCTCCTTCGGACGCTCCCACCCCGGTTCGAATCGCGCCAAGCCTTCAACGACGCGCTGGCCGCGGGCGGCCTCGATGCGGGCATGGTCCAGTGGCTCGCGATGAACGTGGACTCGATCCCCGGAGGAGGGTACCGCTTTCGCCTCGACCTCGACGCCATCGGCGCGCTGCTGGGCGACTACTTCGAGCAAGACCTCTGGCCGGTGGTGGAGAATCCGCCGGGCACCATCTCGATCGAGCTGATCATCGGCGGGCGCTCCAAGGTGCTCGACGAGGCCGACCGCCAGCGCGCCGAGCGTGCGGCACGCCAGAGCCCGGGCCGGGTCGACGTGCACATCATCGCCGGAGCCAGCCATTGGGTGCACGTCGATGCACCGGACGAGCTCTTCGAGCTCCTCGCGGCATCCTCGCACTAGCGACGTCGAGAGGGGGCCGCGATGCGCATCACCGTCCTCACGTATTTGGAAAAGCAAGGCGACACCTCGTACGACCCCGTCGCCGATCAAGTGGCCAATGCGCTGAGGGCGGAGAAGCACACGGTCAAAGTCTTCGCCGTGCACGGCGACATCGTCACCCTCGTGGAAGGCCTGCGCGAACAGCGCCCGACCCTCGTGTTCAACCTGATGGAGGCCTTCGGCGGAAATCTCTTCGGCGAAATCGGGGTGGCGGGCGCGCTGCAGCTCCTGAGCCTCCGCCACACCGGGGGCGGCCCCGGCGAGTTTTACCTGCAGCAGGACAAGGCGCTCACCAAAGAGCTGCTCGCCTTTCACGGGGTACCGTTTCCAAACTATGCCGTTTTCCGCAAGGACAACTACCCCGATACGAGCGGCCGCCTGCGCATGCCGCTCATCGTGAAGCCGCTGCGCATGGATGCCTCCATCGGCATCGAGTCCAATTCGCTCGTGCGCAGCGCCACGCAAATGATGAAGCGCATCGTGGCGATCCACGAAAAGGTGAAGGACGCCGCCCTCGTCGAAGAGTACATCGAAGGCCGCGAATTTTACGTCGGCGTCTTGGGAAACCGAAAACCCATTGCGCTGCCGCCCATCGAAATGGACTTCTCCGGCCTGCCCGCAGGCATGCCGCGCGTCCTCGGCCGGCGCGCCAAATGGGTCAAGTCCAGCCCCGAATACAAAGGCACCCGCTCGAAGATCGCCGAGATCCCCAACGAGACCAAGTTGCAACTCCAACGCGTCGCGATCGACGCGTACCGCGCCCTGCGGGTGCGCGACTACGGCCGCATCGACCTGCGCCTCACACCGGGCGGCGAAGTCTACGTCATCGAGGTCAACGCGAGCTGCTACCTCGAAAAATCGTCCGAATTCGCCACCGCCGCCCAAGCCGCCGGCATCCGCTACGCGAACCTGGTGAACGCCATTGCCAAGCTGGCGCTGGCGCGATTTCGGCGGCCGTATTGAGGCTAGAAGAATGGGGATTTGAACAGGAAGACGGGAAGATTTCTAGATTCCCGTCGCCCCAGTGGGCTCATTGGGAACCCAACCCAAAAAACTTCCCGTCTTCCCGTCTTCCTGTGAATCTGCTTCTAGCCGTTATCGAGGATCGACCGTGCTCGCTTGAGGGCCCTTGTCGCCGTCCTCTTCGGCATATTTGACCTCGTCACCGATATGCAATTTGCCGAACCGGTTATGCAAGACGCTATTTCGATGAAAATAGATCTCGCGACCGTCCCGCGTTTCGAGGAAGCCATAGCCTTGTTCGGTGAACAGCTTCTTCACGCGAGCACGGCTGACGCCGTCGTGGCGTTTCACCTCGCGACGCACCTTGCGAGCGTGCTCGTGCAGTACGCGCTCGGCGTCGTCGAAGGCATCTTCGATCGCCGCGTGCGCGTCCTGGTGCGCCGCCTTCTCAGGTGGGTCGCGACCGATGACGAGTTCGCCGTTGGGAACGGTGATGTCGATTCGTATGTGGTAATGCCGCCCGTTGTGATGATGCCGGTGCGGAGCTTCGACGACCACACGACAACCGACGATGTGATCGAACAGATGATCGAGTTTATCGGCTTTCTTTTGAATCAATTCGGCCAAGGCCGGTGACGGTGAGAAATCGCGAAACGTGATCTGACACGGTAGGATCATGAAGGCTCCTCCGTAGGATGTTCGAAACGCGAGCAATATTCCTCGCAACTCCAAGCTTCGCACGTCTTGTGCCGTATGGGAGAAATAGCCCATCACGGGCGCGTCGAAACCACCCCGCTTTAGCCGTGACGCCACGCGTGTGGCGAGATGGTCACGCCCTGTCCCACATAAGGGGCGCGCGTCGGGAAGGCGGGCCAATACCTTTGGCATGGTCGTTTTGAATCACAAACAGACGGATTTTGGCCCGAATCGGCATTTTTATGCCGTTTTGAGCAATGGGGCGCGAAGGCCTTCGGATATGATTATCGACCCGTGCCGCAACGTTCCGACGCGCCCAGCAAGCCTCTGGAACCGCTCGATCAAGAGCGCGTTCCCTTGGTGAGCGCCATCCGGCCGGCACTGAAAGCCGATGTCCTCGAGGCACCGGTATCCACACCGTCACCGGTCAGCCAGCAGATCTGGCTTCACGGCTCGTGGTTTTCGCGCACGAAGAAGCTCGTACGCAACATCCTGCGCGGCTTGTACAAGCACCGCGCGCTCGACCACGCCGCGGCGATGGCCTTCTACTTTTTCCTCGGTATCATCCCGCTGCTCGTCTCCTGCGGGATGATCGTCGGACAACTCGTGCGGACGGAGGGCTCCGAGGCCTTCCTCGCCCCGCTGTACCGCATCATGCCGTCGATTGCGGCGGACCTTCTGCGCGGCGAACTGGTCGACATCGCCGCCTCGGCATCGACCATGTCGTCGGTCGCCCCCTTCACCTTGCTCGCGTTTTTGTGGCTCACGTCCAACGGGTTTCACAACCTGATGGACATCTTCGAGACCCTCGCGGTCGCGCAGCGCCGCTCCTGGTGGCAAAAGCGCTTCATCGCCATCGCGTGGGTGCTCATGATCTTCGTCGGCGTCACCGTCGCCACGTGGATCCTGCTCAAGGGCAGCGGCATCCTCGCCGCGCTGGGCGCCGGTCCCACGGCGGAGCGCTTGCCCAAGGTGGTGCGCTTCGCACGCGAGTGGCTCGAACAGGGCTGGCAGGCCCAGGGGGTCGTGCTCCTCTTCGTCGTGTTCTCGTTCTTCGGGTTGGCGGCGTTTTACCGCATCGCCATCGTGCACCCGCCGGCCGTCAAACGGCACGTGTGGTCCGGCACCGTGGTGGCCTTCATCTTGTGGAGCCTCGCGTCGTGGGCCTTCTCGGCGTACGTGAAAACGCTGGCGAACTACGCCCTTTACTATGGCGGTGTGGCCACCATGGCCACCACCTTGCTATGGCTCTATCTCACCAGCCTGGCCCTGGTGATCGGAGCCGAGGTCAACGCTCAGCTCGAAGGGATCCGCTCGAAGACGGCCCCGCACGCGGGTCCTGGGCCACGCGGGGTACCACGCAAGGAGCGCTAAATTCATGGACTATCGGACTCTGGGGAAGAGCGGACTCAAGGTATCGACCCTTTGCCTCGGCTGCATGACGTTCGGCGAGGCCGACGACAAATCGTTCATGTACGAGGTCGGTGCCAACGAAGAGACGTCGAACGCGATCATGAACCGCTCGCTGGAGAACGGGATCAACTTCTTCGACGTGGCCGACGTCTACGGGCAAGACGGCTTGTCCGAGCGGGTCGTCGGCAAGTGGATCGCTCGGGAAAAGAAGCGCAATCAGGTGGTGCTCGCCACCAAGTTCCGATTCCGCACCTGGGATGGCCCCAACGGAACCGGCGCCTCGCGCTACCGCATTTTGCGCACCGTCGAAGCGAGCCTGCGCAGGCTGGGCACCGATCGCATCGATCTCTACCAGATCCACATGCAGGACGTGGACACGCCCGAGGAGGAGACGCTCCGCGCCCTCGACGACTTGGTGCGCCAGGGCAAGGTGCTCTACATCGGCGCGAGCAACTACGCCGCGTACCGCCTCACGGAGAGCCTCTTCGTCAGCGAGCTGTCGCGTTTGGAGCGCTTCATTTCCTTGCAGGCGCAATACTCGCTGCTGGTGCGCGATCTGGAGCGGGAGCACGTGCCGCTCTGTCAAAAATTCGGCCTGGGCATTTTGCCCTGGTCACCTCTGGCCGCCGGCTTCTTGAGCGGCAAGTACGACAAGTCGCAACCGATGCCGCAGGGCACGCGCTTCACGAAGTGGAAGGAGCGCTGGCAAACCTTCGATAAGGAGCGCAACTGGCGCATTTTGGCCGCCGTGAAGACCATCGCGGCCGAGCTCGGGGCGACGCCATCGCAGGTGTCGCTCGCGTGGCTCTTGAAGAAGCCGACGGTCGCCTCGGTCATCTTCGGCGCGCGCACGCTGCAGCAGGTCGACGACAACCTCAAGGCCGCCGCCCTGGCGCTGCCCGCCGAAGCGGTGAAGCGCCTCGACGAGGCCAGCACCTTCGAGATGGGCTACCCGTACGACTTCATCAAGAACATCCAGGGCCGCTGGTAACGCGCCGCCCCCCACCGAACGTGCCCGTGCCCGTGCCCCTGCTCCTCTGCCCGGATACGTGCACGTGGCCGATCGGGCATGGGCACGGGCACGGGCACGGGCAGGGACTGCAGAGAAGTTGCACCTGAGCGCGCGGGGTTGATGCAATACGCCCCATGCGAAAAATTGCCGCCGGGGGGCTGGCGCTTCTTCTGACCCTCGGGTCCGCCGCCCCCTCCCGCGCGGAAACCACCCCGCGCGAGGAGCTTGCGGCGTGGCTCAAACCCCGGATTCCCGCGGGCGGGAGCCTGGTCGACCGGATCGATGCGCCCGTCGAGGTCGTCCATACGGTGCGGCCGGGCGACACCCTCGAGAGCGTCGCCGACGCGTACATGGATCTGACCAACGTGTACCTTCGCGACGATCTCGCCACGGCCATCCGGCGTGAAAACGAGACGGGGCGAAAGCCTCTCGCCGCGGGCACGAAGCTCACCATCCCGCGCATCGTGAATGTCCCCCCGCGCGCGGCGGGTGCGCCGCTGCCGCGCTCCACCGAGCCGGTACGCGGCCTGTACATGCGCGGCGACACGGCGGGGCGCGCGTCGTACACGCGCATTCTGGACCGGATGCTCCCCAACGGGGTCAACGCCATCGTGCTCGATACGAAGGACTACGACGGCGTGCTCACCTACCCGTCGCGCGTGGCGTTGGCCAACGAGGCAGGCGCGGTGAAGCACCCGCCCATCGCCGACCTGGCGCGCACGATTCGGTTTGCGCATGACCGCGGGGTGCGGGTCATCATGCGTGTGAGCTGCTTCGACGACGAGCTCATGGCCAAGGCACGGCCGGCCATGTCCGTGCAGTCGAAGGCGGGGCGCGCGTACCCGATTGGGTGGCTCGATCCGTCGAACGAGGAGGCCCAGGCCTACATCGTCGATCTCGTGGGCGAGGCCCTGGAGGCGGGTGCCGACGAGATTCAGCTCGACTACGTGCGCTACCCGGTGCTCGGGATCAAAAATGCCGACTTCAAACTCAAACAGCGCGATCTGACCCAGACCGTGGTCATCCGCGACTTCGTGCGGCGCGTGCACAAGGTCACGCAAGCGCGCGGCGTCCCGTTGTCGCTCGACATCTTCGGTGTGGTCGCCTTCGGACATCGCCAGGACATCGATGCACTGGGGCAAGATCCGGCGATGCTCGCCACCGAGTGCGAAGCGCTCTCGCCCATGGTCTACCCGTCGCACTACGCGAAAGGGTTCAACGGATGGGACGAACCGGGGGATCATCCCGAGATCGTGGGCATGGGGACCAAGTCGATCCGCGAGCTGATTGCTGCGCACGGCGTGAAAGGCGGCGCCGCGATCCGGCCCTGGGTGCAGGCGGTGAACTACAAGTCACCCTCGTTTTCGCCCGCGTATTTGACCGAGGAAATGCGCTCGGGGCAAAGTGCGGGTGCGCTCGGTTGGCTGATGTGGAATCCCGGCCAGGACTACGGTTACACGTGGGGTGCCGCACGGTCGGCCGTCTTCGGCGGGGTAAGGCCGGAGGTGCGCGGCTTGCCACGCCCAACTTTGAACGCAGAGAAACGCGGCCCGACCGCGCGTAAGCCGTGATAGCTTCTTAGCCGATATGGCCGACTTCGAGCTTGCGGTTCCTGGCGTGATCTACATCGGATCATCCACGGCCCGCCGCCAAAAAGAGGATGCTCCCGAAGCAACGCCGCCGTTGCACGTGGTTCACCTCGGTGCCTCGGCAGGGTGGATGAGGCCACGCGGCATCCGGCAGTGGACGCGTGAGGTCTCGGTCATCCGGCGCAGTGCGTTCGGCGAAGGCCTGCGCAAAGACCTCGGGGCCACCTTGCCGCAGGAGCAGGTCGCCCCCGCGCGCATGCCACTGGCCAGCCGCGCCTCGCGCGAGAGCCCGTTCATCGCGGTGTCGCGCAACCTGGTCGAGAAGCTGGTGGAAAAAGGTGTACGCGTTCATACCGTCGGCTTCGACAAGATTTCGGGCGGCTTCTACTACCTGGCCGAAGGCGGGCAGAGCCCGGCCGTCCGCATCGAGGGGGACCTCATCGAGATGGTGTCCCCGGCGCTCGAGGCGGCCGGCGACGGCGCCGATCTCGATTCGCTGCTCGAAGGGGTGATCGATCGCATTCTGCTGGATGTCTCCAAGGGCGATATCAGCGAGGGCGCGGTCGAGCTCGCGGCCGCCCTCCCGCGTCTCTGCACAGATGGCCGCGGAACCGAAGATTGTGATCTGGAATCGTTCGAACGCGAAGCATCGACGCTCGTGGGAACCTCGGCCCAGTTCGAGACCTTGGCGCGCGTGCTCGCGAGCCGGCTGTCGTCGACCAAACATAGCGATGTGGTGACGGTGCCGCTGTTCGGCGAAGCGCGGCGCGAGAAGGAATCCGTCATCACGGTGAACTTCGGATCGACGCACACGCAGCTTTCGGCGCGCGAGCGCTGGCTGGTGGCGGGCGCGCCCAACCGCGAGATCACGCTTGCACCCCAGCGCGCCAACACGGTGCGCATTCCTGGGGCAGGCGCGGCGCAGGCACCGACGGAGAGTGCCGGCCCACCGAGCGGAAATGGCGGAGGCCGCGTGATTCCGACCCGTGCCCCGACGCCGCGTCCTGCTGCGGCGAGTGCGAACGTGCCGACGGCGAGCCCAGCGCCTGCCGTAGCCGCCGCATCGCCCGTCGTCACGGCGTCGCCCGCGGTTACGGCGTCGCCCGCGGCGTCGCCAGCAGCCGGCACGGTGTCGCCGGTGGTTCGCCCGCGGCCAGCACCCGTCCCGCTCGGGCGTCCGATCTTGCCGCGACCGACCTTGGAAAAGAAGCCCCCGGTGGTGGAAGCGGCACCCCCGCCACTGCCGGTCGAGCAACCGCCGCCACCACCGCCCGTGTTCGAGCCACCGCCGCCCTTCGAGGCGCCGGAACTGCTCACGGTGCCGGAGTCGATCCCGCCCGACGATCTGGAAGAGCGCATTTCCATCCCGGCCGCGGCCGACAGCCTCCCCGTGACGCACGCGGACCCGACGTCGGAGGACAATCTGACCCCCGCCGTGCCGCCCGTGCTGGAGACACCGCCGCCGGCACCGCAGCCTTTGTTCGCGGCACCTCCGCAACCGGTGGTGCGCGAGGCGCCCGAGAGCCCGATCTTCGCGGCCGCATCGCCGCGGAGTGGCCGCTACGAGGTCGAGCCCGAGCCCATGACCCAGCCCTCGCAGCGGCGCCGCCGCGAGATGGAGGAGGCGCAGGCCCGCGCGGTGCAGGATGCACGCAAGCTCCTGCTCTGGCTGGTCATGGGCGTCATTCTGATCGTGGTCGCGGTCTTGATCTTCAGCATGCGCTCGTAGCTACGACTTCGGCAGCAGCATGATCCGCCGCTCCGCGTTCTGCTCGATCGCGGGGCGGCTGTAGAGCAGCGGAAACGTCTCGCCCTTGCTCCAGGCATCGGCCAAGTCGCGGTAGTGCACGCTCGACGGCTGGCCGGATTGGCCCGGCGTGTTGATCGCGCGCGACGCGTCCCAGTTGCCCACGTCGAGCACGATGCGCACGGAGGCCCCGCTCAGCGATTCGAAGGTTCCGGTCGAGAAGAGCGACGCGTTCACGGAGAGCTCGGAGCCACCGCGCGGCAGATCGCCCACGGTCAACCGGCGTCGCGTCGCCTCCGACACCGCCGGCTCCAGCGGGTGGCGAAACCGTGCATGCTGCAGATGCCCCCACGTCCACCCGGCGGGGTTCGAACCGAGAAGCTTCATCGTGTCGGCGTACGCCTCGCGCAGCGTGTTCTCCAGCAGCCCATCGCGCACGCGGACGCCGAACGACGGCTCCGGATGCTCCAGGGTCTCGACGAGCACGCGCGTGTCCGGCTGCCCCACGCGGCTCGCCATCGCGGGCGTCGCCACCGGCACGAACGCGGGCCCGAGGTGACGCGTACGCCACACCTCGAACAGCGCCGCCGCACCCGAGTCGACGTGCTCGACGCCGTCCCACGCCCGCAGCATGTCCGCCGCGGGATGCCCCGCGAGCACGTGCGGCAGCCGTTTCAACAGCGCCACGAGGCGCACGGCCTCCGGCGACAGTTGGTCGAACTGCAGGCGCACCGAATCGTCGATCGACGCGTGCGGCGTGGCCGACAGCACCGAGACGATGCGCTCGTAGCGCGAGGGATGGGACCACTCGAAGCCGAGCTTCTTCTCTTTGTAGGGAAAATCGGGCGGAAGGTTCATCTGGTTCGCCGTGGCGAGAAAGCCCTCGGGCGGATCGTACGCGCTCGGCAGATCGTCGCCGTCGTAGAAGCCCGTCCACTCGTAGCGACCATCGCCGGGCACCGGCATCAAGCCGTCGTACCCTCGGCGCTTGGGCGCGAGCCCGCCGGGAACCCACCCGATGTGGCCCTGCGTGTCCGCGTACACCTGATTCTCCGTGGGCGCGCCCCAATTGCGCATCGCCGCCTTGAACTCGGCGAAGTCGTGCGCGCGCATCAAGCGCAGGCTCCCGTAATACGGCGCCATCCCCGGCTCGAGCCACGCCGTGCGCAGCGCGTAGGCCTTGTGGTGCGCGGGATCCATCTTGAGCACCGGGCCGTGCCGCGTGAACACGAGCTCCACCGACTTGGGTGACGTGCCCGCGATGGGCACGGGCTCGGTGAGCCGGCGAAACGGCTCCCAGCCGTCACCGTAGCGATACCGTCCCGGATCCTTCGGGTCCAGGTCGTAGACGTACAGGTCCTCTTGGTCGATGGGGAAAATCGTGAGCCCGAAGGCCACCGTGCCATTGTGACCGATGGAGATGCCCGGTTGCGCGGGCTCGCCGGCGCCCACCACATCGAGCCCCGGCGCGGAGAGGTGCACGAGGTAGCGAAGCGACGGCGCCCCGTAGCCGCGGTGCGGATCGTTGGCCAAAATGGGCCGCCCGGTGCTCGTGCGCGCGGGCGCGATGACCCAATTGTTGCTGCCCTCGGTGGTCTCGTCGCCCTCTTCGTGAGCGCGCGCGGGCGCCGTTCCGCGGAGCGCGCCCCGCGTGAACGTCACATGGCGCTGCGCCAGCTCGAACATATGCAGCACGTCGTCCGGGATGGTGCACGGCTCGAGCCCCTCGGGCACCGTCGTGTGCCACGGCGGCTCGAGGGGAACGCGCACCTCGTCGGTGCGCGGATTGGCCACGCACGAGACCCAGGCGCGCGCAATCTCGCTACCCACGTTGCGCGTGAGCCCGTGGCTGCGAATGCGCACCACGTCCTCCGGCTGCCAATGCGAAGGCCGGTAGCCAATGCGGAGAAACTCCTCCGGCAACCGCTCCGGATGCTGGGCAAGCCAATCGACGTACGCATTGATGCCCGAGGTGAACTGCGTCGCCGCCATCCGCGCTTCGGGACCGTAGCTCGCCCACTCGCGCTCCATGTCGCCGCGGTACAGGAACAGCCGCGTGGCGGTGTCTTGCTCCACGAACGCCGGCCCGAACACCTCCGACAGCAAGCCCAGCCCGCGCCGCCGCCACAAATCGATCTGAAACAGCCGCTCGCGCGCGGCGTTGAAGCCCTGCGCGAGAAACACGTCGGGCGCGCTCTCCGCAAAGAGATGCGGCACGCCCCAGCGATCTTGCACCAGCTCGACGGGCCGGGCCAGCCCGGGCACGACGTACGCGGAGAGCGCATCACCGGCCACGGGCTGGTCGAAATCACTGGAAAGCGGATCCGCATCGAGCCGCGGATCGCAGCTCGATGCGTACGCCACCACCCCCACGGCGATCGGCGCCCAATGGGATCGCATCCTCGAAGTTACGTGCGCGTGCGCGCTCCGAGGAAGGCGCGGTAATGATTAATGAGCCCACTCGTCGAAGGGTCGTGCTTCGCTGGCCCATCGTCCTTGCCCGGCACGAGTTCGGGCTCGATCTTCTTGGCCAGCTCCTTGCCGAGCTCCACGCCCCACTGATCGAAGCTGTAGATGTTCCACACGATGCCCTGCGTGAAAATCTTGTGCTCGTAGATGGCCACGAGCTTGCCCAGGGTGCGCGGGGTCAGCTTCTCGAACAGAATCGTGTTCGACGGCCGATTGCCCGGGAACGTCTTGTGCGGCGCCAACGCGGCAATCTTGTCCTCCGGCGTTCCGCGCGCCTCGAGCTCGGCCCGCGCCTGCTCCTCCGTCTTTCCGCGCATCAGCGCCTCGGCCTGGGCAAAGCAGTTCGCCAAGAGCACCTTGTGATGCTCGCCGCCCCACGTGATGGGATTCTGCGACTCCAGCGGCGCGAGAAAGTCGATGGGCACGAGGCGCGTTCCCTGATGCAGGAGCTGGTAAAACGCGTGCTGCCCATTGGTACCGGGCTCGCCCCACACGATGGGCCCCGTCGTGTAATCGGTAATCGGCCTCCCCTGCCGGTCGACCCGCTTGCCATTGCTCTCCATGTCGCCCTGTTGAAAATAGGCCGAAAAGCGGTGCAAATATTGGTCGTACGGCAAAATGGCGTGCGTCTGTGCGCCGTGGAAGTTCGAATACCAAACACCGAGCAGGGCCAAAATGGCGGGTATGTTCTCCTCGAGCGGCGCCGTGCGAAAATGCTCGTCGATGGCGTGCGCGCCGCCGAGGAGCTCCTCGAAGCGATCCATGCCGATGACCGTGGCGATGGACAGACCGATGGCCGACCAGAGCGAATAGCGCCCGCCGACCCAGTCCCAGAAGGGGAACATGTTCTCGGTGTCGATGCCGAACTTCGCCACCTCGGCCGAGGCGGTGGAGACGGCCACGAAGTGCTTGGCCACCGCGCGCTCGTCGCCGCCGAGTCGTTCGAGCAGCCACGCGCGCGCCGAGCGGGCGTTCATCAGGGTCTCTTGCGTGGTGAACGTCTTCGACGCCACGATGAAGAGGGTCGTCTCGGGATCGAGCGGCTTGACCGTCTCGACCAGGTGCGTTCCGTCCACGTTGGAGACGAAGTGCGTGCTCAGCCCTTGCTGCCAATACGGGCGCAGCGCCTCGGTGACCATGACGGGGCCCAGGTCCGAGCCGCCGATGCCGATGTTGACGATGTCCGTGATGCGCTTGCCGGTGAAGCCGGTCCACGCCCCACTTCGAACGCGCTCGGTGAAGCCGCGCATCTTGGCGAGGACGGCGTTGACCTCGGGCATCACGTCTTTGCCGTCCACCACGATGGGACGATTGGAACGGTTGCGCAGGGCCACGTGCAGCACGGCGCGGCCTTCCGTGCCGTTGATCTTTTCGCCCGCGAACATGCGGTCGCGCCAACCTTCGACGTCGGCCTGGCGCGCAAGCGCGAACAGAAGCTTCAGCGTTTTGTCCTGGACCCGGTTCTTCGAGAAGTCGAGGAGGAGGTCCTCGTGACGTCGCGACAGCCGCTCGAAGCGCTTTTCGTCGGAGAAGAGCGAGAGGATGGTCACATCGCGAATTTCGGCAGAATGCTCGGCGAGTGCGCGCCAAGCGGGGGATTCGGTCAGGCGCTCGTTCATGGAGGGCGATGCTAGTCGCTTGACGTAACTTGCGCGACAACCGTAGCCTCCCAAACAGCCGTGAACCGCTCTGCTCGATGCCCGATCCGTTCTTCGATCGCCGCGCCCGCGTTGGCGGTGCTCTTGCCTTTGGCAACGTTGGCCTTGCAAGCCTGTGGCGGCGGCTCGCGCGCGCCCGTCGGAGTTTCCACGGCATCGCCGGGCGCCGCGCAACCGGTCGCGCGTGACGCGGGCACTCCACGCGGCCCCAGCAGCATCCCGTCGGACTTCCGGACGAACCTCACGAAGATCAACCGCGCACGCTTCGTCTCCAACGGACACGCTGGAGGTCGCTACGAGGTGGACGTTTACGCCAATCCTGCCGGCAAGGCGGCGGCCACGTCCAACAGCGGCGACGTGGCCGTCGGGGCGCGCCTGGTGAAGGAGCACTTCGAACGCACCGGCGAAGGCGTCCAACCCGGCCCCGTCATGATGATGGAAAAGATGGAGCGCGGCTTCGACCCCGAGCACGGCGATTGGGCGTACCTCGTCGTGAACTCGGCCGGGCAGCCGGTTCAGAATGGCCGTGTCGAGGCCTGCGTCGGTTGCCACGACGACGCGCCGCACGACCACGTGTTCCGCGTTCAGGAATAAAGCGCGACACGTCGTAAAAAAGTCTGAACGCCCGCTCGGAGTGCGGGCACGTAAGGGGCGAGTCGGTGCGGTAAGGAGCAGCAGCCGCGCCCTCCCTTACGAGGTGAGCTATGAAGCGCATCGCCTTGGCGCTGCTCCTCGCGAGCACCGCCGCGTGCAACGACGATTTCAGCCAAGGGTGGCGCATCGACAAGACTCGCGTCCTGGGGGCCAAAGCCATGGTGGACGGCGACACGTCGCGCGCATCGCCCGCGCCGGGGGAGGCGTTTCACGTCGATTGGTTCGTGGTGAGCCCGGGCGGTTCGGTCCCGACGACTTGGCGCCTCACCGCCTGCCGCCGCGCCGACGGCGTGCGCACGAGCCAGTGTGACGGCCCATCGTTGGCGGAGGTCTCCGGCGCGGGGAAGATGCCCACGGTGTCGCTCACCGCGCCGCCCGCGGAGACCCTGGGGGACGCCACGCATCTTCTGGTGTGGGGCGACATCGAGAAGACCAACGTCGACTACGCGGTGATGCTGCAGACTGCAAAAAATGGGAGCAACCGCAACCCGCGTATCGATGCGGCCGACGTTCTCTTGGACGGCCAACCGTGGACCGCGGAGGACGGCGTGTGCGAGGGCGCGCTCCCCAGCGTCGTGGCCGACGATGCGAAGCACGAGGTCGCGCTGGTGGTGCGCGAGTCGAATCGGGAGACCCTCGACGGCGGGCGCGAGACCATGCAGCTTTCGCACTTCACCACCGCGGGCAAGCTCGAAAGGCTCTATTCGGTGCTCGACGGATCCGATCCGGCGATCGACAAGGCGCTCTCCGTGCCTTGGGAGGCCAAGCGCGATGTGGCGCCGCCGGCGGGCGGCATGGTCGTGCACTTCTATTTCAGCCTTCGCGATTCGCGCGGAGGAATGGATTTCGCGACGCGTGCATTATGCATGCGTCCGCAAGGGTAATGGCACAGAGGAACGGTCATGGGAATCGATCATCGTCTTTCGATCATCGTGCATGCGGGTGCGGGATGGGTCATGTGGGTCCTCATCGGGCTGTCGATCGTGGCGGTCGCCATTATTTTGGATCGCGCGATCAGCCTGATGGCGTCGCGCGACGACGTGCGCGCCATGAAGGAGGACCTTCTCGCGTACCTCTCGAATGGCGATCCTGCGGGGGCCATCGAGCGGTTCGAGACGTCGTCGTCCATCGAGGCCCGTGTGCTCATTGCAGGGCTGGGGTGCGCGGAAAAGGGCGCGGCGGCCGCGGAGGAGCGCATGGCGAGCACGTCGCAGTTGGCCAAGCTCTCCATGGAGAGGAATCTGTCGTTCTTGGCGACAGTCGGCTCCAATGCGCCGTTCGTGGGGCTGCTGGGCACGGTTATCGGCATCATCCGCGCGTTCCAGGCGCTCGATGCGGCGCACGGCCAGGTCTCGCCGCGGCTCATGGCGGAGGTGGGCGAGGCGCTCGTGGCGACGGCCCTGGGGCTTCTCGTCGCGCTGCCAACGATTGCGTTCTACAACTTGTTTCAGCGCATCATCGGCTCCCGGCTGGCACGTGCCGATGCGCTGGGCCGTGAAGTGCTGGCCTACATGAAGACGGAGCGCTGATCATGGCCGGCGCGATTCATGGAGAAGAAGGGCCGCTCGCGGGCATCAACGTCACACCGCTGGTCGACGTCGTACTGGTGCTCCTCATCGTGCTCATGGTGACCGCGAATTTCCTGGCATCCCAGAGCATCCCGCTCGACCTTCCCAAGGCGGTCGTCGCGGCCGATGGGCGCAACACGCATGCTCGGGTCGTGAAGGTGATGGACATTCTGCGCGAGGAAAAGATCGTGCACTTCGCCGATTGATCGCACGGGGCTTCCTGTCGGCACCGAGATCACCTACACGTGCCGCTTTGACGTACGTGAATGAGCGGCAAGATGAACTGAAGCGGGCTCGACGAACTGTGGCGGTACTCGCCACGGCGTTTGCGCTCGCGTGCGGCGTGCGCGCATTCGGGGCCGAGCCGGATGCGCGGCCGGTCATCGTCATCGTGGAGGGGGACGCGGGGGCGTGGTCGAGCGAGTTGCGAGCCGCCATCGCGCGCGAGCTGCACACCGAGGCGGTGGCCCCCGACGATCCGAAGGCTCGCGACGCGCGCGGCACGGTGACCTTGTCGCTGTCGACGGCGAACGAAGAGCTGGTGGTGCGCTACCGGCCCGTCCAAGGGAGCGAGATTTCGCGCCGGGTGCGTGTCCCCGAGGATCGCCCGCGCGTGGTGCGCGCCTCCGCGTTGCTCACGGGAAACCTGGTGCGCAACGAGGCCGAGGAGATCCTCGCCGCGGCGCGAAGGCGGGGCGCTCCGGGGACGGATGCGGCGAGCAGCAGTGATCCCAATACGCTCCCCCTCCCCAGCCCCGCGGAGGGAGCCGAGACGGCGAGCACCGCCGAGGTGCCGAAGACCGAGGTGCCGAAGACCGAGGTGCCGAAGACCGAGGAGAAGGCTGCTTCGCAACCCGAACCGCCGAAGGCGCGTGACGAGCGTCCCTGCCTCAAGCTGCGGGCCAGCGCGCCCTTTCATCCCATCGTCTTCTCGGTGTTCCCGCCCATCGCGACGAACTTCCGCGCACCCAAAACGCGAACCCCGCTCGCGTTGAACCTCCTCTACAGCGACGTGGGCCACATTCAAGGCGCCGACATCGGCCTCGCCTCCCACGTCGATTGCGACGTCCAGGGTGCGCAGGTCCAACTGGCGGTCGCCGACACCGGCGGCAACGTGAAGGGCGTCCAAATCGCCGGCGCTTGGGCCTCCACCCGCGAAACCGTGATGGGACTACAAGGCGCCATCGGCGCCACGCGCGCCATGCGCATCGAGGGCGCGCAGGTCGCGCTCGTCGGCGCGGCCGGCGACGTGCGGGGTGTGCAACTGGGCCTGGTCACCTACGCACGCAGCGTGGAGGGCGTGCAGGCCGGCTTCGTCAACATCGCCAGCAACGTCGACGGCGGCGTTCAACTCGGCCTCGTGAACGTCGGCCGGAAGTTGAAGGGCGTCAACATCGGCCTCGTGACCATCGCGGAAGAGCTCGATGGTCCTTCCTTCTCGCTCATTCAGATCGCCAAGAACGGCTACGTCCGGCCCATCGTGTGGGCGGGCAGCTCCACGTACCTGAACGTCAACGTCGGCGTCCGCTTCGATACCCGCTGGACGTACGGCCAAGTCTCGATCGGCTACGTCGAAGGTTCCGGGTTCGACGACGTGGCCCAAAGCAACCTCTTCGGAGTCCACGTCCTCAAACCGGACGAACCTGGTTTCCTCATGGATTTCGAGATCGGCAACCAGTTCCGCACCGGCCAGAACGACGAGGAGGACAAGAACCGCGGCCTCGTCCACGCGATCGCTGGCTGGAGGATCGCCAAACGCCTCGCCTTTTTCGCTGGCATGGGCATCGTCTACTCTCAGCGAAAAAAAGACGACTTCGTAGGCCCCGATGTCATCGCAGGGGCGATATTCTAGGCGCCATGAATTAGTTGAAACATTTTCGGCGGTGCCGGGCACCAAGGGGCAAGGACCTTGGGACCGGTGAAGGAACTCCTACTCAATTCATTCTCCCCCTTACCGATCACCGGTCCCGTGGTCGACAAAGACGAGCTTGTTTTAGCCCTTCAACGTGGCGAGCGAGATGCCGTGGCGCGCGCCTACGAGTTGTTTCACGAACGCGTACGAATCTTCGCGCGCCGGCTTCTCCACGACGAAAGCGCCGCGGAGGACCTCGTGCACGAAGTGTTCGTAACCTTGCCTTCTGCCATTCGGTCGTTTCGAGGGGAGTCGGCTCTCCCCACCTTTCTCGTCGGCATCGCAGTGCGTCATGCACGTCATCACGTGCGCGCTGCGTCCCGCCGTCGCGCCGCCATGGAGCGTCTTTCGCTCGCCCCCCCACCGGACGGGGCGCCCGATGCCGAAGATCGGGCGTACGCCGAGCAGCTTGCACGCGCATTATCGCGTGCGATGGATAAATTGCCCGATGATCAGCGTGCCGTCTTCGTACTCTGCGAGATGGACGAGCGGACCTCCGCGGAGGTCGCGATGATCGTGGGAGCGCCGGAGGGGACAGTCCGTACGCGCTTGTTTCACGCAAAGCGCAAGCTGCGCGACATTTTAGAACGGGAGGGGTTCCGATGAGCCTCCACGAGACCGGGCAAAAGCCAGAGGGAGGCGCGGACGACATCCTGTCGATGGCGACACGCGCCCTGAGAGACCAATGCGACCGGCGCGATCCAAACGCCGGCGCGCGCATCAACCCTGCCACCACACGCAGCCGCGTGATGATGTCGCTGCGCCAGCAAGAGCGGCGACGAACGGCGGCCGTGTACATCTTGCTCCCCGCCGCCGCGGTGCTCGTGGCCTCGACGGCGTGGGCCGCGGCCAACGGCCGGCTGCCCACGGTGATGAAGACCCTCGGTGAGAAGCTCGGGTTCGTGCAAGCCCCCGCCACGTCGATGCCCGCGCCCCAGCCTTTGCCCGCGACCGATGTCAAGGCGCACGCGGCGACGTCGGTGGCGGAGGAAGCACCTGCTCCGCCGTCCACCGAAGCCGCCGTCACGGCGCCTGCAGAGATGCCGGCGACACCGCCCAAGCCGCACGCGTCCGTGTCCCCGTCGCCGAGCGCCCGCCCTTTCGACGAGCGGGGGGAGAAACTCTACGAGGCCGCCCACCGCGCCCACTTCACGGATCGCAATTGGTCGGCCGCACTGGCAGCTTGGGACCGCTACCTCGCCGCATCGCCGCATGGGCGCTTCGTCCCGGAAGCGCGCTACAACCGCGCCATTGCGCTGCTGCGCCTCGATCGGCGCGACGAGGCGGTGCGTGAGCTGACGCCGTTCGCCGAGGGGAAATACGGCGGCTACCGCCAGGAAGAGGCACGCGGTCTCATCGAGGCCATGCAGAAGTAGCGTATCTTCGTACGGGCCATGGACGCCCTTACGCTGAAGCACCTGCATGCCCCCCCGCCGACGCTGTCGTTTCGTCTCGTGGTGGCGGAGGGCCCCGATGCGGGAAAGGTCTTTCGCATCGATCCGAACCAGCCGTCGCGCACCTTGGTCGGCACCAGCCCGACCTGCGTGATCCGGCTCGCCGATCGGCACGTCTCACGCCGGCACCTGGCGCTCGATGCGGCGGTGAACGAGTTGATCCTCCAGGACCTGCGCTCGAGCAACGGCACGCGCGTCAACGGCGTGCGCATCACCGAGGGCGTTCTCACCGGCGGCGAGGTCATTCGCGTCGGCAACACCGTGCTTCGCGTCGAGGCGGGTGAACAGGAGACGCCGAACGCGCTCACCGAGCAAACGGCGTTCGGGCGGGCGCTCGGTGTCAGCTTCGAGATGCGCAAGGTCTTCGGCTTGGCCGAGCGCCTCGCCCAGGCGAACGTCCCCGTGGCCATCGAGGGAGAGACGGGCACGGGCAAGGAGCTGCTCGCCGAGTGCCTGCACGAGCAGAGCGCACGCGCCGCGGGGCCGTTCGTGGTCTTCGACGGGTCCATCGTCGGCGATCGCCTGGCCGACGTGACGCTCTTCGGCTGCGCCGCGAACGTGGTTCCCGGCGTGCCCGAGGCGCGCGCGGGGCTGTTCGAACAGGCGCACGGCGGCACGCTGCTCATCGACGAGCCGGCGGAGCTCGCGCCCGAGGTGCAGCGCAAGCTGGTACGCGCCGTGGAGCGCGGTGCGGTGCAACGCATCGGCGGCGATGCGGCGCTCGCGGTCGACGTGCGCATCGTGACCACGTCGCGTGCGGATCTCGACAAGGCGGTGGACGAGGGCCGGCTGCGCGAGGACCTGTTCTACCGGCTCGTGGTCGCGCGCATCGAGCTTCCGCCGCTGCGCAAGCGCCGCGACGACGTGGGGTTTCTCGCGGAGCATTTTTGGGCGGCCCTCGGTGGGGCCGACGGTGCGTTTCCGCCCGAGCTTCTTTCGCGCTTCGAGGCACACGCCTGGCCGGGCAACGTGCGCGAGCTCCAAAACGCCGTGGCGCGCCACCTCGCCACCGGCGAGATCGATCCGCGAAAGCGCGCCGTCGAGACCGCGCCGGCCACCACGGCAAGCCCCGAGCCCAACGTGCTTCTCGAGATCCTCGAGCAGGATCTGCCCATGGCCAAGGCCCGCCAGCAGCTCCTCGCCGAGTTCGAACGCAGCTACGTCGCGCGCGTTCTCGCCAAACACGGCGGCAACGTCACCCGCGCCGCCGCCGCCTCGGGCATCGCCCACCGCTACTTCCAATCGCTCAAGGCGAAATACGCCGCGAAGTAACGTTACGCGAAGGCGAGCGCGATCAGGAAGACCAGGACCGCGAGGGCCACGAGCACCGAGAAGATGGCCGCGGTGAGGTAGGCCACGCGCATGGAGGCGTCGGCGGCGTTGCCATAGAGATGGTAGGCGCCGCGAAGGAACGCGCGGGCGCTGACGCCGGGGAGCTTCATGCCCTGGCGGCCGAGCGCGATGGCGGAGGAGAGGCCCTCGGTCAACGCGACGATCAAGGCGCCGAGGGGGCCGAGGACGAGGTCCCACCCCGTGGCGTAGAGACCGAAACGCAGGGCGCGCGTGCGATCGCCACGGGCACCGCTGCGGCGAGCGCCGGCGTCGAGCGCGAGGCCGTGCGCGGCGTGGGCCATGACGAGCATCGACGCGAGGATGGGGATGCCCACGACGAGCGCGCGAACGGCGAGCGCGCGCGAGGCGCTGTCTTGCACGAGCTCCTTGGCCCAGAGGGGCGACACGAGCGCCACCACCGGGAGCAGGGCGAAAATCATGGCGGAGGCCGCGAGGATCTCGCTGGTGAGGGCGAAGCTCAGTGCGGGCGTGATGGGCCCGTCGGGAAGCGCTTCGAAGAACGAATCGGGATCGCGCGTCGTAGCGCGGGCGGTGGTCCAGAGGCGGCGGAAGAACGGAGCCTCACGGCGCTCCCACGCCACGAAGGCAATGACGCCGGACAAGGTCTCGTCGAGCTCGCAACCGGAGCAGTCGACGGAACCGCAGCGCGCGCACACCACGGTCGCCGGAACGTCGACCTGATCGAGCAGATCGTCCGAAGGCCGTGCATTCTGGCTGTTCGGTACGGGCAAGCCCATCGCGCTGTGAGCATGGCACGCCCTCCCCCGAGCTTCCACTTTCTCGAAGTCAGCGGCGGCGACCACGCCTTGCTGAACTAGTGGACGTGCTGCCCAACCGATGTGCCTCGCGTGACCGGCATGTCGTCGAGGCGACCACCCAAGCGAAACGCAGCCACGAGCGACGCAAGCGAAAGCGCCAAGGTCGCCCAGAAGGCCCACTCGTATTCGAAGCGCACGGGGACGAGTCCGCCTTTCTGCGGAAAGGCTAGAAAAATGCCGACGGTGAGTCCCGGGATGGCGGAAAGAAACGCCGCGACCACCCGCGCGCCGCGCATCTTGGCGATGCTGCGCCGGCTCAAGATGGTGGGAACCAGAACCATCCACGCAACGAAGGCGCCGAATTGCCAGCCCCGGATGCGCGCCAGGTCGAAGCCCGACAGGATGTACGCATCGGGCAGGGTGACGTGGATCCATGGCAGAAAAAAGAGCCCCATGCCGCAGAGCCCGAAGAGCCCGAGGACGCCCTTTTGGCGCCCCAGATAGGTCCATGGCAACGCTTCGTGCTCGGGCATGGTCGGAATGCCGTCGTGGTCGCGCAGTGGCGGTGGAAGCTTCTCGAGCGGCCTGAGCTCCATGCCACAGACAGGGCAGAGCGTGGCTTCCCCTCGTTCGAACATCTCGCGGCAGAACGGACAAGCGACGAGCGACACATCGGCAAGGATAGTCGAGACAACCCGTTCGTACCGTGGCAATGTCGGGCGGCATGAGGCCCGACAAACTCGACGATGCGGCAGTTGACGCCTGGCTCGGAAAACACCCTGGATGGCAGCGCGCGCTGACCGCGAAGGACGCAAAAGCCGCCATCGTGAAGGAGTTTGGCTTCAAAGACTTCTCCACCGCCCTGGGCTTCGTGGTGCGCGTCGGCTGCGTCGCGGAACGGCGCGATCACCATCCGGATGTCGAGCTGGGCTGGGGGCGCGCGCGCGTTCTCTGGTCGACGCATGATGCGGGAGGCATCACGCGGCTCGATCTGGAGCTCGCCGAAGCGACGGACGGGCTGCTTCCTTGAAGCGCGACGTCGAAGAGCGCATACGCTGCCGTGCCGCCCTTCTCGTCCGCATCAAGTCGCTGGTCGGCGACATCGAGATTCCGCGATTCGACGAAGCGCTGACCCATCCGAGCTACGCCAATGAAGCGGGGGGCGCCCCCGATTACGAGCGCCTCGAGTTCCTCGGCGACGCCGTGCTGGGTCTCTGCGTGAGCGAGCTGCTCGTCGCAAGCCATCCGGGCGCGGACGAGGGCACGCTCTCACGCATGCGCAGCGCGCTGGTGAACGCGGATGCGCTCGCGCGCTGGGCGCGTGCGGAGAGCATCGGGCCATCGCTGGCGCTCGGCCGCGGTGCCGCCGCCGCCGGCGAGCAATTCCGCACCAACGTGCTGGCCGACGCCGTGGAAGCATTGGTGGCCGCGGTCTATACCGCCGGCGGCCTCGATGCCGCGCGCGGCTTGGTGCAAGAGGTGGTGCGCGAGCCTCTGGCCACCGCCGCCGGCGCCCTGGGCGGGCGCGATCCGAAGAGCGCGCTCCAAGAATGGGTGCAGGCACAAGGAAATCTCCCGCCGGCGTACCGCGTGGTGGCCACGCACGGCCCCGCGCACGAGCGCGTCTTCCGCGTGGAGGTCGCCGTCGGCGAACAAGTCCTCGCCGCCGGCGAAGGCCCCTCGAAGCGCCTCGCCGAACGCGCCGCAGCTGCTGCCGCATTGGAGAACCTCGGCGGCTCCGAATCGGTGCCGCTCACCGTTCCCGTCCCCGGCTACCAAGTCGGACTCCGCGACGGCAGCGGCGAGAAGGGCTAAGGCCGCTTGCGGGGGACGACCGTCTCTTTGTCGGCGACGGGGAGGCCGGGGAGCAAGGACTCGTTGAGATCGCGGACGTCGCGGGTGCGCAGGTCGGTGACGAGTTTGGAGACGGCGGTGTCGAGGCGTTGGCGGAGAATCATGTCGCGGATGCGCGGCATGAGCTCCTCGAGGGTGCGACGGCTCGCGCCGACGGTGCCGCGGCGCCAAATGACCGCCCAGGCACCCGCCTCTTCCACCGGGGCGGGCACGAATTCGCCGTCTTTGACGGAAAGGGCGGCCTTGACCAAGGCCGGCTCGACCCGGAGGCCCGCCTCGTTGGAGACGCCCTCCGCGTTGACGAAACCGAGGTTGCCACCGCGCAGGTACGTCGCCTGGTCGATGCTGTGCGACTCGGCCAGCGATTGGAACTTGGCGAGCTGCCCGTCCTTTTTCGCGTCCTCGAGCACGCTCAGCGCTTCCTCCCGCGTTTTGCAGAGGATGCGCCACAGGTTGTAGCTCTCCGGCGCCTCGAACCGCCCGCGGTTCTCCTCGAAGTAGCGCTTGATCTCCTCCGCCGAGACCGCCGTGCCCACCTGCGCACGCAGCGCGCGCACCGTCGCCTGCGCCTGCGCGCGCGAAAGGCGCTCCGCCACGCCGCGGTCCGTCTCCAGGTGCTTCGCCTCGGCGCCTTGCTCGAGCAAAAGCTCCGGCACGATCACCCGCTCGAGCACACCCTTTTTGATCGCCTCGGGCGTCTCGCCGAAGGTGCGCAGCTGAAACGCGGGAATCGTCGCCAGCCGCGCTTCGAGCTCGGCGGCGGTCACGGTGCGTGCGCCTACTTTCGCCACCACGGCCTCGGACTTCGGTGCATCCGGCTTCGTCGCGTGCGAAGGCGCCGCAACGAACAGGAGAAGCAAGGTCACGGAGACGAAACGAGGGCGCATCGAGGGCCCCCTTCTTAGCGCACTTTACCGAGCCTTGCGGGTTCTTCGGCGCGGCGCCTCGTCGCTCAAGACGCCCGCCTCGCGCAGCACGTCCTCGCCGATGCCCACGAAGCGGTACGTCTCCGGGCGAAAGCCGTACGCCTTGTGCAACCGCTCGACCACGTCCACCACCCCCTCGGGAAACGCGGGCGGTTTGCGCATTTTGGAGACCTTGCGGATGGACGCCAGGGGCTCGCCGAGCTCGAGCAGCTCTTCGACGCGCTGGAGCACGTCGAGTGGCTTCAGTTCGCGAGCGCCGCGGGCGGTGCCGTTTTCCAGCTCGCGGAGCAGGCGCTGACGCCTCTTCTCCGTGCGCCCGTCGAGCTTTTGCGCCGAGAGACCGCGCCCGCCAAGAACGTCGTTGAACATGCGCGCCGCGCGGCGCTTCTCGATGGCCTCGGGACTACCGCGGCGATTCGGTGCGCGAGGTGGTGCTGAGGCCCGACCCCGCCCCGGTTTCGCCGCTGTCTTCTCTTTTGGCATCGACTAAAAAGTTAGCCCTCATCAATGAAACTTGTCAAACGGCATACCTGCACCGCTCAATTCCTACTCCATGTGAGCGCAGCCATCGCGATGAGAGCGAGGATCCAAAAGAACCAGGTCCTTCGCCAGAAGTCCAACACGTCGTGCCCGAATGCGCTGACACCACGCCGAACCAACGTGCGTCTTCCGTGGATCCGGACGGCTTCGATGTCGATCTCCGCACGTTCCTCTTCGTCCGTCGGATCGCTCCCGCGCAGAAAGCCGATGTGATGCTCGAACTCGTGCTCGATGGTCTCCTCGAGCTCGCCCTCCCAGTCGAAATCCCCTTCGTCTTCCCAGGCCGCACGAAATGTTCGGTAAAATACGGTGATTTCGCCTTGCCGCGACGGGTTCATGTCGTCGCCCGGGTGCGGGGGCACGTAGCTTCCGAGCAGCGGATCGCCGCCGTCGTCGCACGCAGGTGTTCCGCCCTCCACGAGGAAAGTGAGCTCGCTCTTGGCCTCGTCGGGAATGATGTCCGCGTAGATTTGCTCGGCCTTTGCAGCAAAATCGTCGAACGATACGAAGACGGCTTCCTCGTTTGATCGCGGCGAAGTCGCAAGATCGGGCGGAGCTTCGTCCAGGGCAAATTCGCGTTCGTACGGCGCATCCACATCGTTGCGAGCGCCGCAGTTCGAACAGCGGGCCATCGCAAAAAGACGCGGGGGATAATGCGACATTAAAAAGAAGCTCGTCAGCGCATGAAACGCGTGGTCCGAGCACGTGCGCAGCACGGCGGCGATCCGCTCGGGTGCGCGCTCTTTGCCGAGGGCCTCGATGCCCATCCCGGTCACGAAGGCGGCGGTGATGCGAAGACGCGATCGCCCCAACGCCGTGTGCAACGGCACCGCCTCGCCCAAGGTGATGGGGCGGAACACGACGGTGGACGGTTCGTATTTCTCCGTCGACAGGGACGGGAGCGGGTGCACCGTTCCAAAGGCCAGCGTGGTGTCGAGCTCGGCATCGGAGAGGGCGCGCTCCTCGAAAGGACCGAGGGCCAAGGTCTCGCAGGGCGTGACCCGCATGGGCTGCTCGCAGTTGACGCAGGAGATCTCGATGGGCTCCTCGTCCAGCCAGCCGAGGCGGGCCGCGATGGCCCGGATGGCGTGAAAGTCTCCGAGGGCGAGCGTCTCCACGTCCACCGGGGCCTCTTTCTCGAGGATGGTGACATCCCCCGAGGTGAAGAGTTTTCGGGCGCCATTGAACGGCAGGGCAGAACTTCGCGGGACGATCTTTCCGTCGTCTTTTGCACGAAGCGTCACCAAGCGGTGGCTCGGGAGCTCAACCCGGATCGACCGCGGGCTCACGGTAAGGATGCTGTCAGAACGCGGCCCACTTGTCAGTGTAACTCGTCCCCGGGGCGCAGAAGTAGAGGCGGGGGGCGGAAGCGAGGCGGCGAAAACCCGAACGACCGGGGAGACTCGCGCGAGCGAGCTAGCGTCGTGTATCTTGTGCGACGTATGGCGGAAGAGGTGACCGCAAGCGGCCCAGTGGTGCCCCTGCCCAAAGAGGGGGACGTGATCGCGGGCAAGTTCCGCGTCGAGCGGGTGCTTGCGGTCGGCGGCATGGGCGTGGTCTTCGCCGCGCAGCACATGATCATGGGCCAGCGCGTGGCCGTAAAAATGCTGCTTCCCGACGCGCTCGCCGTGCCTTCCGCCGTCGAACGTTTCCATCGCGAGGCCCAGGCCGCCGCCAACATCCGCAACGAACACGTCGTTCGCATCATGGACGTGGGCCATACGGACACGGGCGCGCCGTACATCGTGATGGAGTACCTCGTCGGATCCGATCTCGGCGAACTTATCGAGCGACGAAAGAATATTCCGATCGAGGAGGCGGTCGATTACCTGCTGCAAGCGTGCGAGGCCATGGCCGACGCGCACCGCATCGGGATCGTCCACCGCGATCTGAAGCCCGGCAACGTGTTCCTCACGCGCCGCTCCGACAATACGCCGCTCATCAAGGTGCTCGACTTCGGCATCTCGAAGATCGGCGAAGAGATCATGGGGCAGAAGCAGTGGCAGCTGACGCGCACCCACGTGATGATGGGGTCGCCGCTGTACATGTCCCCGGAACAAATCCGGAACGCGAAGACGGTGGACCGGCGCTCGGACATTTGGTCCCTCGGGATCATTCTGTTCGAACTGCTCACCGGGCAGCTGCCGTTCGACGGTGAAACGGCGATTTCGATTTGCGCACAAGTGGCAGCCGACCCACCGATTCCGCTGCGCCTTCTGCATCCGGAAATGCCCGAGGCGCTGGAAGACGTCAT
Source organism: Sorangiineae bacterium MSr11367 (assembly GCA_037157805.1). NCBI lineage: Bacteria > Pseudomonadati > Myxococcota > Myxococcia > Myxococcales > Pendulisporaceae > Pendulispora > Pendulispora rubella. The sequence goes on from CP089983.1 coordinate 11,357,861, forward strand.
TCTGAGGTGCCTCGAGAAGGAGCCGGAGCACCGCTACGACGACGTGGCCGCCTTGGCCGAGGCCTTGGCGCCTTTCGGGTCGGAGTCCGCGCGGACTTCGGCGGCACGCGCGCGCCGAACCTTGGCCGACGAATCGCGCATGCCCACGTTGAACGCGGCGCGCATCAAGCCGGAGATCCGCAAGCAGACGCCGCGCCCGATGGCGAAGACGGATCCCTCCTGGCAGAAGAAGGCGGCCGCCGAAGCGGGCATTCCTCCCAAACGGAGCGGCTTCACCCGCACGGTGTTGAGCCTGGCCTTCGTGGGCATCTTGGGCGCGGGCGCCTGGGTGATGCGCGATCGATTGATGTCCGTGGCCAGGGAGAACGACCTTCTGCCCGATCCGGAAACGGTGAAGAGCGCCGCGTCGTCCTCCGAGCAAGTGGTCAAAGAGGTGGAGAAGGCCATCGCCAACGCGATTCCCACGACGGGTGAATCGGTCTCCGCCGACTCGGGCACCACGACGAGCGGCGGCCGCGTCGAAAGCGTCCCCGCCGGAAACCTCGCCACCGACGCCGGTGTCGATGCGGCGGCGGCCGATGCGGGCGACGCCGGCGACGAAGAAGAGGAAGAGGAGCCCGCCGTCGCCGGCCGCGATGCCTCCGCCTCCCCGGCACGCCCGGGCACCGCCGCCACGCACCGCCCAGGCACGGCGAAGCCTGGTGTGAAGAAGAAGAAGCCGCCCGTGCGGCACAAGTAGCTATTCCACGACGTAGCGAGCGACACGCACGGAGCCATCGCGATCGCTCCATGCCACGACGGCTTTCCCGTTTCGTTGAATGGCAAGGCTGTGCGTTCCCGTCGTGCCGTCCGAGACGACGGTCATGCCGTTCTGACCAAAGTGGGGATCGAGCTCATTTCCTCGGACGCGTACGAGCACCGCGAGATCGCCGGGGATGGGTCGATGCGCCGTAGCCAAGGCGAGGATGGCTCCGTCCCGCTGGTACGTGACGGCGTCGACATTCGACACGGCGAGCTCCTGGTTGGCAAACGAGGGAAAGAGGAAGGTCCCCCCATCCCACTGCGATGGGTCGACGCGACCCTCTCGTGTCAATCGAACGAGGACCCCGCGCGCATTGCTGCGGGTGGCGCCCAGCAGATAGCCGGTGTCGTCGGCCACGAGCGCACCGATATCCGTCGCGAAACTCGACCCTCCGATGCCGCCGTCCGCCCCGAATGCCGTATCGAGGCCACCGTCGTCGGAGAGCCGCGCCCAGAACGTCGGGCCGGTGATCGACTCCGAACCTGCCACCACGACTTGACCGTTCTCGTGGGCAAGGACTCCTCTAACCGACGGATTCACGAAGGGCTGCACGGTTACGGCCCCATCGCCGCCGAAGTGACGATCGGGACCGCCGTCTTCGAGGCGGGCGAGAAGGGTCAATGCTGCACTGTCTGTCGAGACGTCTGCGATCACGATTCGTGTGCGATTTGCCGTGAGGACGGCCGGGCTGCCGGAAAGATTCGCATCGCGAGCCAGGACGGAGACTCGCCCATCCCGCGTGACCCGCGACAGGTTCGCCGAAATGACGTCCCCGGTAGCCGTCCTCGTCTTGAAATAGACCAGCACGCCATTTCCGCTCGGATCCACGGTGGCTGCCGTCGCCAAGACGTCGTTGGCACTTTGCCCGACGAACAACGTCGCAGGGTGCGCCGTATCGCACACTCCGTCACCGGAACAACGGATGGCACGGAGGGTCGGCTGGTCGGACAAGACGAGCAAGACCAGATCGTCGCCATCCGCGATCACCCAAGCGGCTTGCGATGGGAAGGCCCCCGGGACGATGGCCACTCCGTGATGGCCGAACGTCGGGTCGAGCGACCCGGGAGCGATACCGGCGTCGGCGCCACCCTCCGCGGGCGGCTCGGGGCCGCCATCCTTGGCACTCGCGCGGCCTGGAAGATCGTCCACGCCGAGAAGCGCGGTGCACGCCGCGACGAAGGAGCACGAGAGCAGCGCCACGACCGGCGCTCGAAGGGCATGCGAACGGGCAGCCTTCATTCGAGTAGGTAGCGGGCCACTTTCACGAAGCCATCGCCGGAGACCCACGTGATGACGACCTTCCTGTCCGCTTGAAGGGCCATGCTTGCATGTTGCGCGATGAATCCTTCATCCACCACGATTTGTCCCATTTTACCAAATGCGGGATCGAGCCCGCTGCGGGAAACGCGCGCGAGCATCAACACGGGGGGCGTCAGCAGTCCGAACGTCGATCCGAACACGACGATCGTTCCGCTGGGTTCGATTCCGAGCGCATTGATGTTCGTCGGTGCGGGCACGCCCGCGTCATCGTCTTGCTCGAATGCGTATATGGCGCCGCCATCTCGGGCGTCCCAATACGATGGATCTTCGCGGCCATCTCCCTGGAGCCGAAGGAGCGCACCGCGCCCGCCCGGCTCTCGGCCGCCGAGCAGGTAGCCGCCACCGAGCCGTACGAGCGATTGCACATCCACGAGGCGGCTCGAACGAGCGACGCCACCTTCCTGCCCGAACGAGCGATCGGCGCCGCCATCGTTCTCGAAGCGCAACGAAAAAAAGCCCGTAGCGTCGTCGAAGGCGGTGGCTGCGACGACGATTCGGCCATCTTCCTGCACGAGAGCATCCGACGGGGATAAGTGAATGGCGGTTGGCCCAAAGGTCACCAGACCGTGGCGACCGAAGCTCGGATCCGCAGCCCCATCGGGCAGGTAGGCACGGAGATTCAACCGGCCTGCGTCCTCGTCGGGCGCCGAGTCGTCGACGGCCACGCTTCGCGAGGCCCCCACGGCGAAGGCCGTTCCGAGCCTCACGTACGGCGCGTGCAACGTCTCGCTCGCCAGCACGGAGACAGCCATCGGCTCGCCGCGTGTGACCCTCCAGAGATGCACGACGTTTTCGTAGTCGGAACCAGGCTTGTCTTGCACCCCGTAGACGAGGATCCCGGCCGCATGCGGATCGGCCCAAGGAGCGGGAACGGCGATCGCGCGGATCATCGACGAGGGCGGCGCGGGGAGCGTCACGGGATGGGCGGAGTCGCAGCTCCCGGCGTTGGAGCAACGGATGGCCACGACCTTGCCCGCGTCGTCGCCCGAGACGATGAGCACGATCTCGTCACCGTCCAGCACCAAGGATGACCCACCTGCCTTCTCGAAAGGCACCGACACGACCACGACTCCGCGATCGCCAAACGCCGGATCCAGCTTTCCGGCGCTGCTTGCCTGAGCGTCGGCATCGGCGCCGGCGTCGCTCGCCCCGTTCGGGCGAGCGTCGTCGGCGGCATCGCCACCGCCGTCCGGCCCGCGTCCTATGGGCGGGAGCTCCTCCAGGCCGATGAACACACCGCACGCCGCCGCGGTGCATCCCGCGAGCGCGACCAAAAGCATGCGCACGCGGCGACACTCCATCATCGTGCAAGTCTAGGCTACACCACGGCGCAGGTGTAGGCCGCAAGGGACCCCATTGCGAAGGGAGAACCGCGCGAGGTAACCTGCGTGGTTTGATGGGCGACTCTATCGACGCTTCTCACGGACGCGGATTCCGCGCGGACAACGCGCGCGATGCCGCTGCGAATGCGTTGCTCGTCATTGGGCAGGCGAGGGCTACGCGCTTCGCGCCGTCGCTCGGAACGACGAACCACCGGTCGCATGCGGTCAAGTTGCGGGTGGCCCTCGAGTCGGAGCTAACGATACGTGAGCCCGGCGGGTGGACCGTGCGGGCGCCGGTGCTCTTGAGCCCGAGCGATATGCCGTCGCTCGTGACCAGCCGCGGTCCGGTGGTCACCCTGGTGTTGGACCCCGAAGAGAACCGCGATGCCAGTCGGATTGCGCGAGCCCTGGGACGCACGTCGGCGGTGGATGCCGCGGTGGCCCGGCGGCTGCGCGAAGCCGTGTGGTCGGCGCGCCATCACCTCGAGAGCAAAGGGCATCTCGTGGGACTGGGGGACGAGCTCCACGAAATTGCGTTTCCGCGTTCGTTGCAGCCTGCACGCTTCGACCGGCGCGTCGAACGCGCACTCGACTACTTCCGCGCGAACCTCGGCGAAAGCGATGACTCGGCCAGCGGACTCCCACTGAACATCACGGCCCAACATTTTCGCGCGCTCTTTCTACGCGATGTCGGCATTTCGCCGCGCGCATGGCTCCTTTGGAATCGCTTGGTCCACTGCCTGCGCATCGCCGTGTCCGGCGCATCGCTTTCGATGGCGGCGGCCCTCGCGGGGTTCTCGGATCATGCCCACTTCTCGCGCACGTGCCGCCGTCTGATTGGTTACACGCCGAGCGACATCTTGCGCACGCATTGAGGCGAATTTCGCGAATTGTCGCTTGCGCCTCCGTCGACGCCCCGGGACACTGAAGGCCCAAAGGGGGGGTCGCCGCCGCAGTTGCCATGGCGCCGATGAGTCCGAAGTCCCGACCTGGTGTAGCCGCCCCGGCGCTGGCAGCAGGCATCTTCCTGCTTTTCGGCACCCCGCTGCGCCTGCTCTGGGTCGATGCGCCCGGCTCCTGGTGGCTCGTCTACGCGCTCTGGCTGGCGGCGATCGGGGCCGCCTTCGCCCTGCGCCGGCGGGGACTCTGATGCTCGGCACGACCACACTCGTCGGGCTGGCGGTCGGCTACCTCGGCCTCCTGTTCCTGGTTGCCGCGCTCGTCGATCGTGGCCACGGCCTCACCTGGTCGCGCCATCCCATGACCACCGCGCTGGCGCTCGGCGTCTACGCCACCTCGTGGACCTTCTTCGGCTCGGTGGGGTTCGCGGCCGTGGAGGGCTGGCGCTTCCTCGCCATCTACGTGGGCGCGACGGCGTCGTGCCTGCTCGTGCCGATCGTCTGGGCGCCACTCTGCCGTCTGGTGAAGGAGCGGCAGCTGGCCAGTCTGGCCGACCTGTTCGCGTACCGCTACCACAGCCACGCGGTCGGCGCGTTGGTGACCGTGTTCCTGCTCGCGGGCAGCTTGCCGTACCAGGCGCTCCAATTGAAGGCCGCGGTCGAGGCGGTCTCCGTGCTGGGCGGGGAGCAAACCCGCGGGCCGATCGCGCTCGTCACGAGTGGCTTCCTCACCGTTTTCGGCGTGGTCTATGGCGCGCGCCACCTGTCGGTGCGCGATCGCCACGACGGCTTCGTGGCCGCCGTGGCCCTCGAGTCGCTCGTGAAACTGATCGGGCTCGCCGCCGTGGGCGGCTACGCGCTGTTCATCGTGCTAGGCGGGCCCCATGGCCTCCGCACCTGGCTGACCGATCACCCCGAGGCGCTCGAGCAGCTAGCTCGCCCCGCGCGCGATCACTCCTGGCTCGCGCTTCTCCTGCTGAGCGCGAACGCGATCTTCATGCTGCCGCGGCAGTGGCAAATGGGCTTCACCGAGGGGAGCCCGGCGGGGCTGCGTGCAGCCTCGTGGGCACTGCCGCTCTACCTGCTCCTGCTCAACCTGGCGGTGCCCCTCGTGCTCTGGGCCGGCCGGGCGCTGCATCTGGGCGGGCATGCCGACTACTTCGTCCTCGAGGTGACGCGCGCTTCGGGATCCACCGTGCTGGCCGCGGTGGTCTTCTTGGGTGCGCTTTCCGCCACGGGCGCGATGATCATGGTGACCACCGTGGCGCTCGCGGGCATGGTGCAGAACCATCTCATCGTCCCGCTCACCGGCGTGACCGAGATGGTCTACCGGCGCCTGCGTTGGGTGCGGCGCTGCCTGGTCGCGGCCATCGTGCTCGCGGGCTACGGCGTATACCTCCTAGTCCGCAACAACACCCGCCTGGTCGAGATCGGACTCGTCTCGTTCGTGGCGGTGGCGCAGCTCATTCCCGGCCTGGTCGGCGTGCTGATCTGGCCGCGGGCCACCGCGCGCGGACTGGTTCTGGGCCTGAGCGTGGGCATCGTCGCCTGGGTGGCCACGCCCATCGTGCCGCTGCTCGCATCCTCGGGCGTGCTGCCCGCGAGCTGGAACTGGCTGGCGCGCCTCGCGCTCGGCGGCGACCCGTGGGCCTTCACCACTGCGTTCACGCTCGGGGCCAACGCGATCGGGTTCGTGGTCGGTTCCAGCATGCGCCCGCCAACCGCCGCCGAAAGTGAGGCCGCCGAGGTCTGCCGGCGCCGCTCGAGCGTCACACTCGCCGCGCCCGTCGACGCCACGTCGGCCGCGCAGTTTGCGGCCAGGCTCGCGCCCGTGCTCGGTGCATCCGTGGCCCGTTTCGAGGTCGATCACGCCCGACGCGGTCTGGGCATGCCCGAAGACGAGAGTCGCGCCGACCGATTGCGCCTCCTGCGCGATCGCGTGGAGCAGAATCTGTCCGGCCTCGTCGGCCCTGTGACCGCGCGCATGATCGTCGACGAGCGGTTGGCCCTCGAGGTGACCTTTCAGACCCTGCTCTCGGCGCAGTTGCGCTACGTGGAGGAGCGCCTGGCCGCCGCGCGCCTCGAAGGCCCCGCACACGCGCTGGAGGAGGCCCGCCGCTTCTTGCGCGACGTGCTGCAGGAGCTCCCGGTGGGCGTGTGCGTGCTCGGTCCGGCCGGCGACGTCGCGGTCTGGAACCAAGCGATGGCGGCCATGAGCGGGGTCGCGCCCGAGCGCGCGCTCGGCCAGCGCCTGCACGACCTGCCGCCGCCTTGGGGCCCCATGCTGGGCAGCTTCGCCGAGGGCGGTCCCGCCAGCGCCGAGCAAGAGAGCGAGTCCGACGGGCACGTGCGCCAGCTCGCACTGCGCCGCGCCGCCATCGCCTCCGATGCCGCGGCCGCGAAGGACGGCGGGTTGGTGCTCGTGGTCCAGGACCGCACCGAGCAGAAAGAACTGCAAGCGCGCGTGGCCCACCAGGACCGCCTCGCGTCGATCGGCAGGCTCGCCGCGGGCGTGGCCCACGAGATCGGCAACCCGCTGACGGGCATCGCGTCGCTGGCGCAAAACCTGGAGAGCGAGGCCAGCGACGCGAACCAACCCGACCAGGCCGAGCGACTCAAGCTCATCGTCGAACAGACCCAGCGCATCGATCGCATCGTGCAATCGTTGGTGGGCTTCGCGCGTGCAGGGGGAGCGGCAGGCCGGCGCCAGGCGGCGGCGCCCATGGCGGTGCCCATCGCGGACGTGGTCGCCGATGCGCTCACGCTAACCCGGCTGGGGCGTTCGGGCCGTGACATTCATTTCGACGTCGACGTGCCGCGGGATCTGATGGTGCCGCGCGATCGCCAGCGCCTCGAGCAAGTCATGGTGAACCTGCTGACCAACGCCTGCGACGCCTCGCCGCCGCACGGCCGGGTCAGGGTCGACGCCGAGCGCAGCGATCGTCGCGTGCGCCTCCGCGTCCGCGATCACGGCACCGGCATGTCGCCCGAGGTACGTGGACGCATCTTCGAACCGTTCTACACGACCAAGGAGCCTGGGCATGGCACCGGTCTAGGCTTGACCCTGGTCTACAGCATCGTGATGGAACATGGTGGCACCGTGGACGTGGCCAGCGCCCTGGGCGAGGGCACCACGGTCACGGTCGAGTTGCCCGAAGGTCCGTTGGGGGAGGGCGCATGAGCAGGATCCTCGTGGTCGAAGACGAACCCATCATCCGTGGCGAGATCCACCGACTGCTCGCACGCCATGGCCATGACGTGAGCGAGGCCGGCTCGGTCGCCGAGGTCGCCCGCGAGGGCGATCTCGACGCCTTCGATCTGGTCATCACCGATCTGCGTCTGCCCGGTGCCTTGGGAACGGACCTCATCGAGCGCGCGGGCGCGACCCCGGTCCTGGTCATGACGAGTTACGCCACCGTGAAGTCCGCGGTCGAGGCCATGAAGATGGGCGCGGCCGACTACGTGGCCAAGCCCTTCAACCACGACGAGCTGCTCATGCTGGTCGACCGCTTGCTCGCGCAAGGGCGCCTGCGCCGCCAAGTCGCCGCCCTGCGCAGCGACGTGGAGCGCAGCTTTCCCGTCTCGGGGATGATCGGCCGCAGCCCGGGCATGCAGGACGTGTTCGCGCGCATCACCAAGGTCGCCCCCACCGACGCAACGGTGCTCATTCGCGGCGAGTCGGGCACCGGCAAAGAGCTGGTCGCCCGCGCGATCCACGAGTGCAGTCCACGCTGCGACGCGCCCATCGTGGCGGTCAATTGCGCCGCGATCCCCGAGGGACTCATCGAATCGGAGCTGTTCGGGCACGAGAAAGGCGCCTTCACCGGCGCCGCCGGCACGCACACCGGGTTGGTCGAAGCCGCCGCGGGTGGCACGCTGTTCCTGGACGAAATCGGCGAGCTGCCTGCGGCCGCACAGGCGCGTCTCCTGCGCGCGCTCCAAGAGGGCGAGGTCCGCCGGGTGGGCGCGACCCGCACGCGGCGCATCGACGTGCGCGTCATCGCGGCCACCCACCGCGACCTGCCCCAGATGGTGCAGGCCGGCCAGTTCCGCCAAGATCTCTACTTCCGCCTGCGCGTGGTCGACATCCTCCTGCCGCCACTGCGCGACCGCGGCGAGGACATCGACGACCTCGCGCAGCACCTGCTCGAGCAGGCGATGCGCCGGCTGGGCAAGTCCGGGCTCTCGTTCACGGCCCCGTCGCTCACCGCCATCCACGACTACCATTGGCCGGGCAACGTGCGCGAGCTCGACAACGCCATCGAACGCGCGGTCATCCTCTGCGACACCGGCCGCATCACCCCCGAGCTGCTCGCGCTCGACGAACCGGGCACCTTCCCGGTCGAGGGCACCAGCCCCAGCGACGACGCGAGCCGCGAGCCCGACGAGAGCGCGGTCCGCCCCGGCGGGGAGACCCTCGAGGATTACTTCCGCCGCTTCGTGCTCGAACACCAGGACGGCATGTCCGAGACGGAGCTGGCACGCCGCCTGGGCATCAGCCGCAAGGCGCTCTGGGAACGCCGCGCCCGGCTGGGCATCCCCCGCTCGCGTCCGGCGTGACGGGAGGTGACACTCCCGCGCGCAGTGTTTCCGTCGGTGACCTTTTCGAGATAAGTCTCCAGTGTTCTCAAGTAGTTAGCACGGGCGCGCCGTTTGCATGTGGGCGCGGCATGCCCACGGGAATGACATTCCTCAACAAGAGATCGCTCCGAACGGACTTGGACCGGGTGCGATCAGGCCAACGCCTCGTGCTGGACGAACATTATCAGCTCGAGGAGCTTCTCGGACGCGGGGGAATGGGCGATGTCTGGGCAGGCCACCGCGAACGCGACGGCCAACCCGTGGCGATCAAGATCCTGCACCCTCACCTTTTGGATCTGGTGGGGCGGGTCGAACGCGAGGCCGAAGTGCTGATGCGCCTGCCCGAGGGCTGCGCGCCCTCGCTGTTCGCCTACGGGTGCAGCGAGAACGGCGAGATTTGTCTGGTGATGGAGCGCCTCTACGGCGAGGACCTCGCGCGGCGACTGAGTCGGCCGCACGTGATGCCGGTTTGGGATGCCATGGCCATCGTGACCGGGGTCGCGCACGTGCTCGACATGGCCCACGACATGGGCATCGTGCACCGGGATCTGAAGCCGTCGAACGTGTTCCTCTGCGAAAACGCGCACAGCTCGTTCACCTTGCGCATGCTCGACTTCGGCATCGCGCACCTGACCACGTCGCCCGCGGGCGAGCCGCTCACCCACGAAGGCGAGTTCGTGGGCTCGCCCGGCTACCTCGCCCCCGAGCAGGTACTCGACATGGACTATGAGATCGGGCCGCAGACCGACGTGTTCGGGCTGGCCGTGCTGGCCTACCGGCTGTTCACCGGCCATCCCGCGTTCACGTGCCGCTCCTTCGCGGAAGCGGCGTTCCAAGCCGCGTACAGCCAGCCCGCACGCGCGAGCGGTGTGCGCGAAGAGCTGCCCGCGAGCTTCGACGACGTGCTGGGCCAAGCGCTGTCCAAGACGCCCTCTGAGCGTCCGGCGCGCGCGGGCGCACTGGCGGCCGCGCTGGCGACCGCGCTCTCCACGGACGATGCGCCGACGTTGGTTCGCCCATCGGCGCCGGCCGCGTTCCATTGTGCGAGGGCGAGCTTACCGCTGGTTTGGAAGAAGACGGCCTTGGGGTCCTGAATGCGCCGGAGAGCGTCGCTCGTAGACGGCGCTCGTTCCCCACTTCGACGAAAAGAGGCGAACGGCTTGCTCCGGGTGCGCTCGGGCCCACTCGCCCGCGGCGGTATCGTCGCCCGCCACGAAGACGCGCACCTTCGCGCGTTCGAAGAACGCCTCGACCCCTTCGCGCGGCAGCGCGTTCGGGATGCGCACCACCGGGTAGCGGAGGTCGGGCTCCCAGCACAAATAGGGAAAGTCGGCGCCGCGATCGAAGGCGAACGTCTCGTCGTCGGCGACGAGCTTGCGCATCTCGCGGAACTTTTTCGACGTGCCATCGACGCCCACGGCATCCACCGCGCCTGCGCGCTCCGCGTCGGACATGCTGGCGTACGCGCGAAGAGGCGGTCCACCACCGAGCAATCCCGGCCACGCGTAGACGAGCTGGTAGCCACCCAGCACGGCCCCCGCGCCGAGCGCAACGATGCGCGGGCGCGCGGGAATGCGCGCGAGGTACGGTGCCGCAAGGGCGAGGACCATGGCCGGAAAGGCCAGAACGAACCTGGCCACCGCCGGATCGGGGGCCAACAGCGTTGCCGTCACACCAACGCATGCCGCAAGACGCGACCACGGCGCAGCCTTGGTCTCGGGCGAGACCTTCCACGCGAGCAACGTCGCCGTCGCAAAGGGGAGCGCCAGCAGGAAGAGAGGGCCGTAGCCGCCGATGCGCAGATCGAGGGCAGGCTCCGAACCGAGCGCGGTCCACGACTGCAGCAGCCGCAGAGGAAGCGGCCCGTGCGTCCGCGGCGCGTGGCTTCCATCGGAGGTCACGCCGCCGGCGAGCAGCTCATCGACGCGAACGATGCCTGCGAGGTGCAGTGGACCGGCCCGCAGATCGACCGGCCAGAGCGGGTTTCCATGTCGAAGCAGGTTGCCTAAATACGAGTGCACCCCGAACGACGCGAGAAGGGCGACGGCGAGCATGGTGGCCCCAGGACGCTTCGCATGCAGCCCGCGCGCGACGAGCACCGCGGTGAGCAGCAAGGTGCCCAGCGGGGCGCCAGGTTTGGAGCCGAGGTAAAGCCCCAATGCGATGCCCGCCACGCACAGGCTGCGCGGCGAGGGCGGGGCGAGCACGAAGTAAATCGCGCACAAGAGAAGGGCCGCGCTGCCGATGTCGACATAGTTGGTCGGCAGCTGAAGAAAGACCACGGGGACCAAGAGCCACGCGCAGCCGGCCGCGAGCGCATGCTGGCGCTCGGCGTTGCAGAGGCGCGCGATCCCGCTGGTGGCGATGGCGCCCAGGATGCCAAAGGGCACCTGCCCGAGATCGATCAGGCGATCGTCCGGGAGCAAAAGGCGCAACGCCACCATGAACAGCTCGACGACGTGGGGATAGGTGGAAATGAAGTTCGCGTCGGACGGAACGTCTCCGAAGCCGCGGCCCATCACCACGAAATTGACGTACGGCAGGTGGTACCCCATCGAGTCCCACGGCCACACCGGCAGCCAGCGCGCCGCGAGCGTCACGGCGAAGAGCGCGCCGCATGCCACGATGAGCAGCGGGAGCACTTCTTTGCCCATGGCCTCGCGGTATGGAAAGGCAAACCGTCGCCCGCGGTGAAGCATGGCCAACGCCACCACCGCACCGAGGAGCGCGAGCACCAACGCGGGCGTGGTGAGAACATGCACCGCACCGAGGAGCCCGACGATGGCCACGACCAAGGCCATCGCCAGGACGGCCCCACCGACAGCGCGATGGGCGGCATCGTCGGGAAAGACCAGGCTTCCGAGGCGAACGGCGATGTACACCATCGCCGGGGCGGCGAACGGCAAGAGCCCCCACGCTCCCAGGATCCCTTGCAACGAGCTCACGTCCCCACATCTCGTAGACCGGTCGTGGGGTCCAAGGGCAGCGAAAACGTCGACGGGCCTCGATCTTGGCGCAAGGCTGAACCATTTGCCGCGGCCTCTGCAGCCGTCCGCATCGTCAGCGCGCGCACGTGCAGAATATTATTTATTGAATCATAAATAAATACGCCAAGCGTGCCACGCGACTAGGACCAATGGCCCGCGACTTGGCGCGTGGTGGCGTTGAGGCGGTTCCAGAGGTTCACGGTGGCGATGGACAAGAGGAGCGCGGCGAGCGCGGTGTCGTCATAGTGGCGGCGTGCCTCGTCCCATAGTGGATCGGGAACGGCTTCGGGGCGGTCGGCAAGGCGGGTGACGGCTTCGGAAAGGGCGAGGGCCGCGCGTTCGGCGTCGGTGAAATAGGGGGCGTCGCGCCAAGCTCCGACGGCGAAGATGCGCTGGTCGGATTCACCGAGCTTTTTGAGCTCGCGGGCGTGCATGTCGACGCAAAAGCCGCAGCCGTTGATCTGGCTGGCCCGCAAGTGAACCAAGGTGAGCGTGGCGGCGGGAACGCCGCAGTTTTCCGCGGTTTTGCCCAAGGCGAGCAGGGCTTGCATGGCGTTGGGGACGAGCATGGCGGGGTGCTTCATACGGGCTTGCATGGTCGGGTTTCTCCAGGGATGGTCACATCGCGTGGGTTTCGTTCGTCACTGCGGAAGACGAACCCCAACGAGGAAATGTGACGATGAGCGAACAAGAATTTCTGGCGGAGCGCTTCGAGTCCCACCGGGCCCACCTTCGGGCCGTGGCCTATCGCATGCTCGGCTCGCTGAGCGAGGCGGATGAAGCCATCCAGGAGGCCTGGCTGCGCGTGAGCCGCGCCGGCTCCGACGGCGTGGAGAACGTGGGCGGATGGCTCACCACGGTGGTGGCCCGCATCGCGCTGGACATGCTGCGCGCGCGCAAGGCGCGGCGCGAAGACTCGCTCGAGGTGCACCTGCCGGAGCCCATCGTGAGCCGCGCCGAGGGGGTCGATCCCGAGCATCAGTTGCTCTTGGCCAACTCCGTCGGCCTCGCGCTATTGGTGGTCCTGGAAACGTTGGCACCCGCCGAGCGCCTCGCGTTCGTTCTGCACGACATGTTCGCGATGCCCTTCGACGAAATCGCGCCCATCGTCGGCGCCACCCCCACCGCCGCCCGGCAGCTCGCAAGCCGCGCCCGACGCCGCGTCCAAGGCAGCCCCACCGTGCCCGACGCGGACTTGAGCCGCCAACGCGAAGTCGTTCAGGCCTTCCTCAGCGCCTCGCGCGAGGGAAACTTCGACGCGCTCCTCGCCGTGTTGGATCCCGACGTGGTCCTCCGCGCCGACCTAGGCCCCCGTACCGGCGGCTCCAAGGAAGTGCGCGGCGCGCGCAACGTCGCCGGCCAAGCGCTCACCTTCGCACGACTGGGCCTCTCCGCGCGGCCCGCCCTGGTCAACGGCGCCGCCGGCACCGTCTCCTCCCGCGACGGCCAGATCTTCTCCGTGATGGGCTTCACCATCGTGAACGACCGCATCGCGCAGATCCACGTGCTCGCGGATCCCGAGCGACTGCGCCACGTCACGTGGTCGGAGGAGGTAACTCGCTGATCGCCGGCGGGCCTGCAACCGGGAGCGCCAAACGGAAGACGGCGCCGCGGCCCGGGGTGCCGATGTACGAGAGCTCGCCGTCGTGCTCGATGGCGATGCGCTGGGCGATGGCGAGGCCCAAGCCCGTGCCGTGCGGCTTCGTCGTGGCGTACGGCTCGAAAAGGCGGGCGGCGATGTCGGGGGAAATGCCCGGGCCGTTGTCCGCCACGGTGATGACCACGCGGGCGCGGCCGGTGCGGTTCGTTTCGACGGTGACCGTGACACGCGGCGAGGGCGTCTCCTTCACGGCGTCGATCGCGTTTTGAAGCAGATTCGTTGCAACCTGCACGATTTGGTCGCGATCGGCCATCACCAGCGGCGGTGTGCCACGCACGCTGATGTCGATGGCCGTCGTCGGCGCATTCGCCTTTTGCAGCGAGATTACCTGCTTCACCAAGTCGACCAGATCGACCTCCGCGGGGCGCGGAGGCGGCAGGCGCGCAAAGCGCGTGAACTCGGTGACGATGTTGGCGATGCGGTGCACCTCGTCGAGCACCGTGCGCGTGGCCTCGTCGAAATACTCGTCGAAGGCCGGATCGTCGCGGGCCCGCAGCCGTCGCAACGTTTCTACGGCCGCGCGAATCGGCGCGAGCGGATTTTTCACCTCGTGGGCCACGCGGCGTGCCACCTCACGCCAGGCGGCCACGCGGCTGGTGGCGGCCAGGCGGCGGCGCGTCGTTTCCAGATCTTCGATCATGCGATCGAACGCCGCCGAGAGGTCCGCCATTTCACCGCTGCCCCGCACCGACAAAGGCTGCGCCTCGCCGGAGGCCACCTTGCGCGCCTGCGCCGCCAGCTCCTCGATGGGGCGGCTCAATCCGCGGGCGAGCAGCACCGCCAAGAGCAACGCGCCCGTCGACGCGAGCACCACCGCGATGGCAACGGTGTGGTCGATCTGGCGCAGATTCTCGAGGAGCTCCCGCCGCGACTTGGCCACGGTGATGGACATGAGCTTCCCGCCACCATCGTCCAGCACACACGAGGCGCGCGCCAGGTCGGCCGGATCTCCGGCGACCAGCTTTTCTGCGACCGCGCCCGCCGCCGCCGACACGTTGATCGTCTTGCCGAGACGATCGAGCAGCGGATCGATTTTCCGCAGGCCGACGACCGCGACCGTCACCTTGCGTCCTTTTCTTCGGCAGCGCGAGACGAGGCCGTCCACCGCCGGGGAGCCTTGCAAATAGTGCTCGGGCTTCTCCTTGGTGAGCGCGATGACCTCCGCCGTCGGGATGCCCGCAAGCGCGCTCGGGGCCACGCCCAGCACGTCGCCCTTGTCGGTGACGAGCAACAGCGCGTCCATGTCGAAGGCCGTGCGCTGGTTTGGGACCAGCTGGGAGAAGGCCAGGCGGCGATCCTCGAGCCCTTCGCGCTCCATGGCGACGAGCATGCGATCGGCCAGCTCGCCATCGCCGCAGACGCCACCGATCAATTTGCGGTCGCTGTCGGCTTGACGCTTCACCTCGTCGCGAATGCGCTCGCAGGCGGAGGACAGCTCGGTGTCGAAGTGCCGCGTTTCCTCGCTGCGCCGGCCTTCGCGCAGGGCCCAGCCGAGGCCCACGGTGGAAAGGGCGCCCACGAAGCCGAGGGCGATGCCGAGACGGGGTGCGATTCTCATCGACTGCGGCTCCGGGTCGAAAGGCCGAGGTCCCAGCCGCGGGAGGCCGAGGGTGCCAGCGCGAGATCGGCCACGCGCGAGCCAAAGATGCGGATCTCGCCCAAAATGCCTACGCGCATCGTGCGCGTGAGGGTGCGCGGGGACACATTGCCCAGGCGCGGTGGGTGGCGCACGATGTCCACCGCGGAGGCCGGGCGGTCCGCCGTGGCGAGGCCCACCAACGCCCCGAGCGCGCCCGGCGCTACCGGACGTGCCACGTCGATGGCCAGCGCGAAGGAGCGCTGCACACGCCGGTTCGCCAGCTCCGCAGACGACACCGGGCGCACGGTGAGCTCGTGCCCGGGTCGCGACAAGGTCGCCGATACGGCCCGCGCGAGCTCGACCAACCAGGGAGAATCGTCACGCACCAAGAGATCGCTCGGTGCCCCGCTCCACCCTTCCTCGCGCTCCGAAGGCCACGCGGCCCCGAGCCCCAGGTACGAGAGGCGCGCATGCGGAATGCCGTCGGCGATGCGCTGCGCGAGCCCCGGCGAGTCCCACATCCCGCCCTCACGGCCCGAGCGCAGAATGGCCCACGCCACCGGTCCGAGATCGAACGGACGCGCGCCAGGCCGCGGCTCGTGAAGCCCCGACCCGAGCCAGCCCACGTCGTCGGCCCCCGATTCGAAGGCGCGCAGGGACGCCGACAGATCGGGCGCCGCCCGCACCACGATTTCATCGAGCAACGCTGGCCCGCGCGCCGAACGCGGATTGCGCACCAAGACGAGGGCATCGCCGCGTCGATCGGCGCGAAAGGGCCCCGTGCCGTCGGGGCGCTCCGGCGTGAACGACAGCGGCACGATGGGTACGATGGGCGAGGCCAGCACCTGCGCGAGCTTCACCGCGTCCTTGGTCGCGAAGCGCACCGTCACGTTGTCGAGCCGTGTGGGGATCGGCGCATCGGCGAGCCACCCAGCCCCGCTGTTCGCACGCGCGCGCCGCAGCGAATTGACCACCTCGCGCGCGTCGATGGGCTTGCCGTACGCCGTCACGATCCCCGTGCGCACGCGCACGCGCAGGCCGTCGCGGTCGGGCTCGGGATCGCCTTCGGCCAGCGCCGGAACGATGGCCCCCGATTCGTCACGGGCATACAGCGTATCGAAGAGTGCATCGCCGAAAAGAGCCGCGGCCACGTCATCGAGCCGGTGCGGATCGAGCGAGGCAATCGGCCAGGGAACGCGCAGCACCAGCCGCCCGCCCACGGGCAGCCTTCCCCTTGCGCGCACCCGGGAAGAAAACGCGAGCGACGCGGCGAGAACCGCACGGCGCGAGAGCCTCATCGAACGACCCACACCTCGGGACCGACGACGGCGACCAGCGCGGGGATCCCCCGTGCCTCCGGCGGGCAGATGGTCAGGGCCCGAACGCCGCCCGGCGCGGGAATCTTCTTGCGCACGACCGGATCAGTCCCGTCGCCCGTCCAGCTCAGGACCTGCAGCACATCGTCGGCTTCGACGCCGGAGGTCACGATCTCCGAGGCGCCGTCGAGATCCAAATCGCCCACGGCGAGCTGCGCGCCGACGACGTCGCCCGTGCGCACCTCCCCTCCGTCCAGGCGCAGGCGCAGCTTTCCGCCCGGCTCGCGCGCCGCCACCACCATGTGGCTCGAGCCATCGCGCGACGTGATCTCGCCGGCCGCCACCGCGTCGAACCGCACCACCGGGGCCGCGAGCCGCACCGGGCGCTCCTTTCCACCGAGCGCGCAACCGGTGACATCGCCCTCGAACGCGCTGGCCTCTGCATTCACCGATGCGCATCCGTCCATGTCGCCGACCGCCATCGGAATGCCCGGCAAGGTCGCACGCACGCCAAGCCCCGCGTCGAGTGCCACGGCTTCGCGCTCCGTCGTGCCCACCAGCAACCGCGGCGTCCCGCCAACGAGACCCGCGCGCACGAAGGCCGCCCCGGCCAGCGGCTCGCGGAGAGGAATCGGCAAACGCCGCGCAAGCTGCGGCCACGGCGCGGCCTTGCCCACGACGAAACGACCGCCGCGCAACGTCCCCACGGCCACGCGCGTCTTCGACACGAGAACGAGCTCCATGCCGCCGTCACCGTTGGCATCGCCGCACGCGACGGCGAGCACGTCGCCCTCCTCGTGCCGCGACTTGCGCACGCTCGCCTGCTCCAGCGAAATGGCCGGAAAGAACGCGCGCACCTCCGCGTCGATGGGCACGCTCGTGTACGTGTGCGCACGCGGCGGCGGCGCGGGGATGCGGATGCGATCCCACCCGTTGGACATCACCGGATACAGATCCGCCGTCACGCGCAGCTCACCGCGCGCAATTTCCACCGACAGAAAGAGCAGCGCCCCGCCGCGCCCGGCCACCGCCCGCGCCCCCGAAAGGTGCAGCGCCCGCTCGTGCGCCCGCGTGGTGCCCCCCAGCTTGCCCGCGACCACCCCCGCGATGCGCACGCTGAGCTCGTCCATGCGCCCCGGCGTCGCCCCGGCAACGTCGCTCACCGCGGGCGCCGCGATCACCACCGTGGCCGGCGGAATCGCCGTCAGCCCCTTCGCCACCTCCGCGGCCACGTTTTGCAGCGCACTGGCCGCGTGCACATCGCGCGCGGCCAGCAAGAGCAGCAGCAGCGCAACGACCCCGAGAAACCTCATGGAGTCTCCGCCGCACTTTCGGGCACGGGCGCCGCCGACGTCCCCGCATCGCCTCCGCTCACCACGCTCGCCGGGCCCGATTCGGTCGGTTCCGTGCCGGCGAGGAACACTTCGTCCATCGTGTTCGCGTCGCTGCCGTCCGCCGGAAGCTTGCCCGTCTGCTTGTCGATGCGCACCGACACCACGCCCGCCGGCCGCGGAAACTCGCTCGGCGGCTTGTTCTCGTGCGCCACCTTCATGAACGAGATCCACGCCGGAAGCGCGGTCTGTGCGCCGCTCTCCCCGCCGCCCAGCGGCTTGCCATCGTCGTAGCCGACCCACACCACCGCGGCAATTTCCGTCGAGTACCCGGCAAACCACGTGTCCTTCGACTGGTTGCTCGTTCCCGTCTTGCCCGCGAGCGGCCTTCGCAGCTCCTTCGCGCGCGCGCCGGTCCCGTGATCGATCACGCTGGTCATCATGTTCGTCGTCACGTACGCCTCGGCGTCGTCGAGCACGCGCCGCGGCGGCGCCTGCGGCTTCAGTGCGACCTCGCGCCCATCGGGCCCGGTGATCTTCGTCACCAAGCGGGGCTCCTCGTACACGCCGCCCGCCGCGAAGGTCGCGTACGCGCCGCACAGCTCGATGGGCTCCACCTCGTAGCTGCCCAGCGCCAGCGACAGGTCCGGCTTGAGCACCGACTGAATGCCCAGCGCATGCCCCCACTCGACCACGTTGGCCGGCCCCACCTGCTCCAGCACGCGCACCGCGCCCACGTTCACGGAATTGGCCAGCACCTCGCGCAGCCGCAAAGGATCGCTCGCCGTCCACCCTTCGTAGTTCGACGGCTTGTAGTTCCCGAACGCCGCCGGCGTCACGTCGATGAGCGTCGCCGGCGTGAAGATGCGCGAGTGCAGCGCGTACGAGTACACGATCGGCTTGAACGTCGACCCCGGCTGCCGCCGCGCCTGCGTCGCACGATCCAAACCGCCGTTCTGCGCTTCGTAGTTGCCCACCACCGCCAGCACGTTGCGCGTGCGCGCGTCGATGGCCACCAGCGCGCCCTCCGGCCCCGACTCGAGCCGCAACGGCACCTTGGCCAGGGGCGTCGACGTCGTCGTGGTCGTGATGCTCGTGTGCGCTTCCTCCGGCACCGGCGCCAAAAGGCTCACGCGCACGAGGCTCCCCGTCGGCGCAAACACGCTCGCCGCGAGCCCTTGCGGGTTGTACCGCTCGTAGTCCGCGAGCTTCACCGCGCCGGTGACGGTTCCCACCTTCACGTCGATGGTGCCCTGCGCATCGTCCGCGCCCGTGGCCACACCGATGAGCACCTTGTGCTTCTCGAAGCTCGGCGTCCCCTCGAACGGCGCGTCCTTCGACGCCGGCTTGGCCGCCTTGCCCTTCGACGCCGTCGGCGCCACCGGCACCTTCAGCGCCCCCGTCAGCCCGTGGCGCTTGTCGTACGCCAGCAGCCCATCGCGCAGCGCCTTGCGCGCGGCCACCTGCAACTTCGGGTCGATCGTCGTCTGAATGGTGTACCCGCCCCGGCGTGCCCCCTCCGGATCCAGCTCCAGCAACATGCGCCGCGCGCGTTCCACCACCTCCGGCGCCAGATCGCTGTTGATCTCGACGCTGGGCGCAAGCCGCACCGCCTCGTTGTTGGCCTGCTCGTACTGCGGATCGTTCAAAAACTGCTTCTCGTGCATCTGCGTGAGCACGAAGGCCCGCCGACTGAGGGCCCGCTTCATGTCCTTGCGCGGCGAAAACGACTCCGGCCCGGCCACCAGCCCCGCGAGCAGCGCACCCTCCGCAATCGTGAGATCTTTCGCGTTCTTACCGAAGTTGTCGCGCGCCGCTTCCTGGATGCCGTAGCGGCCGTGGCCGAAGTAAATGTGATTCAGGTAAAGCTCGAGGATCTCGTCCTTTTCGAGCTCCTGTTCGAGTTTTCGGGCCAAAAGCGCCTCGCGGATCTTCCGCTTGTACGAGCGCTCCGAGTCGAGCAGCAGGTTTTTCACCACCTGCTGCGTGATGGTCGAGCCCCCTTGGCGCTTCTTGCCGGATTTCACGTTCACCACGAACGCGCGCAAGATGCCGAAATAATTGAGACCTTCGTGCTCGTAGAACCCCGCGTCCTCGGCCGCGAGCACCGCCAGCTTCACGTGGGCGGGCAGCGTCTTGATGGACACGACCGTGCGACGCTCGGTGAAAAGCTCGGCGAGCAAGGTGCCATCCCGGGCCAGCACCCGCGTGACCTGCGGCGGTCGATAATTTCCCTTGAGGTCCGCAATCGAGGGAAGCTGTGCCTCGAAGTGCCTCACCGCAAAGATCAGCCCTACGATCCCCACGATCGCGAGCGCCGCCACGGCAAGGCCAATCCGCTTGCCCCACCGGAAAATCCCCTCCCACGCCGGTGACTTGAAAAAACGCGTCCGTCCTCCGTGCCCGTTCCCCTGCTCATGCCCGTCCGCCGGTCCCGTCCCCTCCCCGAAGTTCTCGGGCCCGCTAGGCGAGGGCGTCGTTTTGCCTTCGAGCATCTGCCTGGCCGTTGGTCTCACGCTAGAACGGGAAACGCCGGAGGCCGTTTGCGCCATTCCGGGCGCGCGATCGTCCCGCGCCGGGGGGCGACCAGAATTACCAGAATTGTCGGAGGGGCCGTGAGGCGGCTTGGAGTTAGCCACGGGGAGGAGGTTATCATCCGCGCCATGAGGAGGTCTTCTTGGTGAGCGCCAGCGATCCGTTGGGGATGATCGGGCAGGTTCTGCACGGCCAATTCCGTGTCGATGACCTCGTCGAGGACGGAAAGCGGCATTTTCTCTACCGCGGCGTCCACCTGATGCTCGAAGTTCCCATCGCCATCAAGTGCATGAAGGCCCCGTCCGGTGGCTCGCACGACCAGTTCATACGGCGCTTTCGCCACGAAAGCCGCCTGCACTACAAGCTTTCCCAGGCGAGTCCGCACGTGGTTCGCGTTCTGGCGAGCGGGACCGCGATGGCGCCCACCGGCGAGCAACAGCTCACGCCCTTCATGGTGCTCGAGTGGCTCGACGGCGAGTCGCTCGCGCAGGACATCGCCAACCGCCGCGCGCAGGGCCTCCCCGGCCGCACCTTGTCCGAGGCGATCCGCCTGCTCGATCCACCGGTGGAGGCGCTCGCATTTGCGCACACCCAAGGCATCGTCCACCGCGAGGTGACGCCCGAGACGCTGTTTTGCGCGCAGGTGGGCGGCGGCCTTCATGTCAAACTGCTCGATTTTGGCGTGGCCAAGATCCTCACCGAGCGCGCACTCGATCTGGCGCCGCCGTCGCAATCCATGGGCCTCGTGCCCATCGGCGCGCCGGGTTACGCCGCGCCCGAGCAATACAGCTCCAACATCGGCAGCGTCGGACCTTGGACCGACGTGTATGCCATCACCCTGGTGCTGCTCGAGATGATGTTGAACCGCCCGGTGATGGAGGAAGGCACCATCCCGCTGGGCGTGCGCGTGCTGGATCCCAAGCACCGCCCGACGCCGCGCGCGCTGGGCCTCGAGGTGAGCGACCGGGTCGAGGCCGTGCTCGCCCAGGCCGTGGCCGTGCGCCCGGGGGATCGGCAGCAGGAGGCCGGCGAGCTTTGGGGCATGCTGAAAAATGCCCTGATGCGCGATCAGGATTCGCTGCAACGTGTCTCGAAGTTGCCGGTCACCGAAGTGCCGCGCCTGACCGATCCTCTGCTCACGGAAACCGGCCCGGAGATGCCTACCGCCGCCCTGCTCCTGCTGAACGAGCGCGAGCGCATCACCTTGTCCGAGGATCAGCGCGACACGCTTTCGGGGCGCGATTCCATCACCGTGCGGCGCCTCGAAGAGCACGCGATCCGCCTCGCCCGGGCCGACGCCGCCCCGGAGACGCCGCGCGAGCCGCCGACCATGGTCGTGCGCGAGGAGGAGCTTTCCTACGACGACCTCGGGGCGAAAACGCTGGAGCGCGCCGCCTTGCCGCGCGCCATCGTGGATGCACAGGTCACGAGCGGCATGCGCGAGGCTCTCGCAGAGCCACCGCCGCAGCGCCTCAGCGACGACATTCCGCCCTCGTCGATGGAGGAGCGCACGGTGGTGATGCACGCCGACGAACTGATGACCATCGCGAACGCGCCGCCGCCGCCCATGCCGCCGCCGGCCCCGCGCGTCTTGCCGGATTTTCGCCAGCCGATGGACTCCGCCGAGCCGGTGGCGCACGAGGGCGAGCTTTTCGTCGGTGCCGAAACGTTGGACGCGAAGACGTTCGACGTGGCCGGGCCCGACATCACGACGAAAAATCCCGACACCACCACGGTATCCCCCGTGCGTGCGCCCGCCGCACCGAGGCCGGCGCCCGTCGTCCCCAACATGGGCGCCACCTGGCCCATGACGCAGCCGCAAGGCGCCGTCCCTGCCCCCGCCGGAATGGGCACGCCTGCCCCGTTTCCCTTTCCCCCCACCGCACCGATGACCGGACAAGGCGCCGCCGTCGGGCAAGTCATGGCCCCCGGGCAGCCATACATGCCGGGCGGGCCGCCCATGCACATGCCGCCTCCCGGCATGCAAGGGATGCAAGGCATGCAAGGCGCGCAGCCGCCTGCGGCCCCTCCGAAGAAGGAAGCCGTCAGCGTCGCCGTCGTCGCCGTGCTTCTCGTGTTGGGCCTCGTGGTCGCCGTCGGGGCAGCGTTGTATGTCGCCCATCAATTGGGGTGGATCTGATGGGGGTGACCCGCATCCGCCACTTCGTCGCCCTTCTCTTTGCGCTGGCCATCTTTTTCGGGGTGGGGCCACGCGTCACCGCGGCCGAGCCGCCGATCAAGGTGTACATCAAGCCCATCCTGCCGTTCACCTTCGAGGAGAACGGGCGCGCCGTCGGCTTCAGCATCGACCTCTGGGAACGCGTCGCCAAAGAGACCGGCGTCACCTACGAGTACGTCTGGGTCAAAAGCGTCGCCGACCAAATCGACGCCCTCAAGAACAAGCAGGGCGACGTGGCCGTGGCGGCCATCAGCATCACCGCCGAGCGCGAAGCGGCCATCGATTTCAGCCAGCCCTTCTACGAATCGGGGTTGGGCATCCTCGTGGGAACGCAGCGCCAAAGCTCGGCCACCGCGCTGCTGAAGAGCGTCTTCACCCTGGACTTTCTCAAGCTGCTCGGCGGCCTGACCGTCCTTCTCATCATCACCGCGCACTTGCTTTGGTTCTTCGAGCGAAAGCGCAACCCGGATCAATTTCCCATGACGTACCTCGCGGGCGTCTGGGAATCCGCCTGGTGGGCCCTTTCCACCATCCTGAGCGGCGGCTGCGACGCCAAAGGCCCCATCGTCTTGGGCGGACGCATCGTCGGCGCATTCTGGATGCTCGCCAGCATCGTGCTGGTCGCCTACTTCACCGCGTCCATCACCACCGTGATGACGGTGAATCAACTGACCAGCGACATCAACGGCCCGGGCGATCTCCCCGGCCAGATCGTGGGCACCGTCCGAGGCACCACCGGCGAGAAGTACCTCGCCTCGCGCCGCGCCAGCGTGCGCACCTTCAACACCGTCGAAGAGGCCTACTTCGCCCTGGAGAAGAAGCAGATCAAGGCCGTCGTCTACGACGCCCCCGTGCTCTTCTACCACGTGAAGCAGACGAAGAACGATCAGCTCAAAGTCGTCGGGCGCATCTTCGAAAAGCAAAATTACGGAATCGCTCTGCAGCAAAATAGCAAATACCGTAAACCCATCAACGAGGCCCTGCTGAAGCTCCGCGAGTCCGGCTACATGGACGAACTGAGCACCCGCTGGTTCGGCCCCACCGACTGAGAGAAAGAGGGAGAAAGAGAGAGAGAGAAATCCTGCCCCACCCGGCAGCGCTCTCCGGTGCTCCCACTCGTCCCATTTCGCGCTGCTGCCCGCCCCAAAGCGGGTGCTCATGCCATGCTTCCCCGCGCCACCTCCCGCTCCCCGCGCCGCATGGCATTCCGCGCCCGCAGGGGCGGGCCCCCCTGCGCCACCTAGAAACCTCCAACCGCGCCACCAGGCGAGAGGCCCTGTCGCATGCATTCGCAATTCGCGAATCGCGAATCGCGAATCGCGAATCGCGAACGCCCCTGCGCAGCCGCGTCGCATGGAGCGCCGGCATCTTGCCCGCGGTCCGCCGCCTTCCATGCGGCCCGCCACGCGCGTGCAACCGGCCAGAGGCCGGCGGACCGCCGGCAGGATGCCGGGCGCTCCATCCTTGCCGGCGCTCCCTTGCGGAGCGCCGCTAGTGCGCCATCAAAAAGCGCATCACCAACACGGCGACCGCGGCCCCCACGACGAGGCACCCCAGAGCCACCGTTCCCAGCAGGAACAACGGATTCGGGCGCGGCTTGAAGGCGCGGACGACGGCGCCATCGCTGCCGAGCGACGACGTCGTGCTCGGCGGGGGCGGCGCGTGGTGGTGGTGATGCGCGTGCGGCGGCGGAGGGGGCACGACGCGCAGATTGGCCCCGTTGGCCGAGGGTGGTGGCGGCGGCGGCATCCCACCCACTTGGTGGTGGCGCCCGTCGAGCACTGCTTGCAGCGCGAGCGCGAAATCGGCGGCGCTGGGGAAGCGATCTTCGGGGCGCTTGGCCAGGGCGCGCTCCATCACTTGATCGAGCAGCGGCGGGAACACGCGGCCTTCGACCCGGCGGCTCAGCGGGATGGGCCGGCCGCTCACGTGGAGCTGCAGGTAGTCCATGGCGCCCTTGGCCTCGAAGGGCAACTTGCCCGTCAGCACCTCGTACAGAATCACCGCGAGCGAATAAATATCGCTGCCGGAAGTAAGCGTTTTCCCTTGGGCTTGCTCCGGGCTCATGAACTCCGGCGTGCCGAAGACCATGCCCTCTTGCGTCAGGATGAGCGACCCCGGGCGCATCTCGCGCTCGGTCACCTTGGCGAGGCCGAAGTCGAGCACCTTCGGGTAGTCCTTCATGCCGCCTTGGCTGCAGAGAAAAATATTCTCGGGCTTGAGATCGCGATGGATGATGCCCGCTCCGTGCGCCTCCTGCAGGGCGCCACACACCTGAATCAGGATCGGCAAGGCGCGTTGCATCTGCATGGGGCCTTCGCCGCGCACCGTCTGATTGAGGTTCTTGCCCTCCAGGAACTCCATCACGATGTACAGCGAACCGTCCTCGAGCTCGCCGTAGAGGAAAACTTTGACGGTGTTCGGATGCGTCAGGTGGCTCATCGCCCGCGCTTCGCGGCGAAAACGCGAGGCGAGGTCCTTCCGGTTGGTGAGCTTCGGGTGAAGAATCTTCACCCCCACCATCCGGTTCATCTCCGGTTGCAACGCCTTGTAGACGGCGCCCATGCCGCCGGTGCCAATCTTTTGGAGGATTTGAAATTGCCCGTTCAGGATGTCTCTACCGATGAACGGATCCTGCGGACGCATGGGGCGGTTCACTCCGGCCATCGTCCTACGCAGTCGATGGCTAAGGGTCTCGGGTACCTTACATAAGGGAGTTCCACTATAGAGCGCGTTTTCATCGCAATGGTAGCCTTCCGAAACGGGAGCCCATGACCATTTCGCTCATTAGCCCTGCCCTCGCAAGGGCTGGATTTTCGCACGGATTTTCCACACGAGAGGTCGACCTCCGATTCGATGCGCCCGACTATGCCGGTAGTCTCAGGCGCTTTGGCACAGCCGCGGGCATCGACCCACTCCGTCTCGCACAAGCGCGCCAGGTGCATGGCATCCACGTGGTCGATGCCCAAACGACGCTTTGGATCGCTGGCGTCGCGCCGGCCACGGAAGCCGATGCCATCGTGGCGGAGCCGGGATACGCGGCGGGAGTTCGCGTGGCCGATTGCGTGCCGATCCTCGTGGGCGATCCCACCACCGGTCAGGTCGCCGCCATCCACGCCGGGTGGCGCGGCCTCGTGGCGGGCGTGATCCAAGCGGCCCTTGCACGACTTTCCGCCGGCGGCGCCGATTTGGCACGTTCCGTCGCCGCGATTGGCCCATGCATTTGCGCCACGTGCTTCGAAGTCGGTGACGATGTAGCCGAACGCATCACCCATGCCGTCGATGCTTCGGTCGTCGAAACGTCACCTCCCCGTAAACCGCACGCCAACCTCCGACTCGGGGCACGGCGCGTGCTGGAGCGGGTGGGCGTTGGGGGCATCGAGGACGTGCCCGGTTGCACGCGCTGCGAGAAAGATCGCTTCTTTTCGTACCGTCGCGACCAGGACGCCAGCGGGCGCCACCTCGCGGCCATCGCCGCGGGCACGACAAGCGGCTCCCTTACATCGTAGGTGTCTGATACAGACGAAACATGATGCACGGAGCGCTGGAGTCCATCACGCAGGCGGTCGGTCACACGCCCATCGTTCGCCTCAATCGCGTCGCCGCGGGCCTCAAGGCCGAGATTTACGTCAAGTGCGAATATCTCAACCCGGGTGGCAGCCACAAGGATCGCCTGGCCGCGAATCTCCTTCGCCGCGCTGAGGAAAATGGTCTGCGCCCCGGCGGGACCATCGTGGAGGCCACCAGCGGCAACACGGGGGCCTCGCTGGCGCTGCTCGCCGCCGTGCGCGGATACAAGTGCGTCTTCGTCATGCCGGACAAGATGAGCCAGGAGAAGATCCAGCACTTGCGTGCCTTCGGCGCGCGCGTGGTGGTGTGCCCCACAGCCGTCGAGGCGGACGACCCGCGCAGCTATTACAAAGTATCGCGGCGCATTGCGGATGAAACGCCGAATAGCTTTTACGCGAATCAGTATCACAACCCGGCCAACCCCGAGGCCCACTACATCTCCAGCGCGCCGGAGATTTGGGAGCAAACCAACGGCGATTTCGACGCGTTCGTCGCCGGCATGGGCACGGGCGGCACCATCAGCGGGTGCGGCAAGTACTTCAAGGAGCGCAATCCGAACATCCAGCTCGTGGGCGTGGATCCGGTGGGTTCGCTCTATTACGACTTCGTGAAAACGGGGCGGGTCACCAAGCCGTTCTCCTACAAGGTCGAGGGCATCGGCGAGGACTTCTTCCCCACGACGATGAACCTGAAGATCATCGACGACGTCGTGCGGGTCGACGACAAGGAGTGCTTCCTCATGACGCGCGACCTCACGCGCCTCGAGGGGCTCTTCGTGGGTGGCTCGGGCGGTGCGGCGGTGGCGGGCGCCATCAAGTACGCGAAGGCGCGCGACCGCGCGGAGAAGATCCTGGTCTTCTTGTGCGACGGCGGCGGCAAATACGTCTCGAAGATCTTCAACGACGACTGGATGCGCGAGAACGGCTTCCTCGACGACCAGCCCGGCCTCGGCACGGTGCGGGACATCCTCGACGCGTCGGCGAAGCGCAAAATCGTGACGGCATCGGCCACCTCGACGGTGCGCGAGGTGATCGGTCTGCTCAAATCGCTCGACATCAGCCAGATCCCGGTGGTCGACGGCGGCAAGCTGCGCGGCATCATCGCGGAGGTGGACCTGCTCCGCCACTTGGTCTCCGGTGCGAAGACGCTGGACTCCACGGTGGGCGAATTGGTCGAGGGCGACTACGCCACCGTGACGCCCGACACGAAGATCGAGCTGCTCCAGGGCGTTCTCTCCGACGCCAAGGCCGCGCTGGTGATGGACGGCACCGAGGTGGTGGGCATCGTCACCCGCATCGACTTGATCGACTTCCTGGCGAAGGCCACGGTCGAAGGCCCAAAGAGCGCCTAACCTCCCCCACCCCGGCCCTCCCCCGGAGGGGGAGGGTGCCAAGACGTCCATCTGCAATGGGACGACTTCCCCCCTCCCCCGATGGGAATGACGTTTCGTCTGCAATGGGACCACTGCCCCCTCCCCCGATGGGAATGACGTTTCGTCTGCAATGGGACCACTGCCCCCTCCCCCGATGGGAATGACGCTTCGTCTGCAATGGGACCACTGCCCCCTCCCCCGATGGGAATGACGTTTCGTCTGCAATGGGACCACTGCCCCCTCCCCCGATGGGAATGACGTTTCGTCTGCAATGGGACCACTGCCCCCTCCCCCTCCGGGGGAGGCTGGGAGGGGGAGCTCTCTAAGGCCAGGCCGTGCACACGGCGCCGGCGAACACCGCGAGCACACCGACCACCTGGGCCGGGCGCGAGCGTTCGCCGCCGAGCCAGCCGAAGACTTGTGCGAAGAGCACCGAGGTGTTGCGCAACGTCATGATGACGCCGGCGCCACCTCGTTCGAGGCCGGCGAGAAACGCCACGAACGACACGGTGACGAGGAGGCCAGCGATCACAATCGGCCACGGGCGCTCGCGCGCATCAAGAAGGATCTTCGCGGTGCCGGCGCGGCCGTACCAGGCGAGGCTCAACACCGCGGCGAGGGACAGCGACACGGCGGAGACCGGGGCAGGTTCGCCCCCGTCGTTCATCGCGCATTTGTAGAACAGGTGGTACCCCGCGATGAAGACCGCGCAGGCGATGGACCACGCGAGGCCACCGCGCGCGCCGGCGTGCGGCTCGCTCTTTTTGCCGCCGCGCAGCCCCACCAGCGCGAGACCGCCCGCCACGAGAAGGCTGCCTACGAGCGCAACGGGCGTGGGGCGCTCGCCGTGCCATACGACGGAGATGGGCCACGTGACGAGCAGCGCTCCGCCGCGCGCGATGGTGTACGCCACGCCGAGCGGCGCACGCGCCAGCGCCTTGGAGAGCGCCACGAAGTACGCGGCCTCGAAGAGCCCCGCGCCGAGGCTCCAGAGCACCACGCCGAACGACGGCGCCGTCCGGGTGAAGAAGAGCGCCACGAGCACCGAGCTCACGGCACCAATGAGGGAGATAGCCCCGCCCGCGAGCTCCGGGTGCTTCCGTCGCTTGAGGATCGCGTTCCACATCGCGTGGACGAACGCCGACCCGATGACGAGGGCAACGATGGAGAAGGGTACGCCGTCCGTGCTCACACCGTCAGAACGACCTTCCCCACCGTGGCGCGCGACTCGAGCCGGCGATGCGCCTCCACCGCCTCGGTGACGGGCAATTGCAGCCCAATGGTGATGCGCAGCCGGCCCGCGGCCACCTCGTCGAGAAGCGAGGCCATGGCGCGCTGCTGAAGCTCCTTCGGGTGCGGGGAGCGCAGCCAATACGCGCTGACCTTCAAGGAGCGCGGCATCAACTCCGCGTCCACGTTCAACTTCGGCACGTCGCCGCTCGCCGAGCCGTAGAGGATCAAATGCCCGAACGGCGCCAGGCTATCGAGACTCGCGCGCCACGTGTCGGCGCCCACCGCGTCGAGCACGAGATCGACCCCGCGGCCTTCGGTGATGCGCGGCACCTCGCTCCCGACTTGGTCGTAGCGAAGGACGGCATCGGCGCCGGCTTCCAGGGCCTGCCCTGCTTTGGCCTCGGTGGAAACGGTGCCCACGACCTTGCCGCCAAGGGCTTTCACCAGCTGCGTTGCCAGCAGGCCCACGCCACCGGCCGCGGAGTGCACCAGCACCCACTGCCCTTTGGTGACGCGTCCCGCGGTGTGCACCAAATGGTACGCGGTGAGTCCCTGCACGGGGATGCTTGCCGCCGTCTCGAACGAGACGTTGTCCGGCAAGGCCGACACGACGTCCAGGTTCGCTTTGGTGAACTCCGCGTAACTCGCCGGGGTGAGCGCCACCACGCGCCGGCCAACCCACGCCGCGTCGACCCCAGGCCCCACGGCATGGACCACGCCGGCGGCCTCGGAGCCGAGAATGCGCGGCAAGGGCGCCGCCGCATCGTAGAGACCGCGACGCCGCTCGGTGTCGGCGAAATTCACCCCGGCGGCGCGCACGGCGATGAGCACCTCGCCGGGACCCGCCACGGGCGTCTCGGCGTCCTCCCAGCGCAAGACCGTCGGATCACCGATTTGGTGGTAGCGAATCGCTTTCATGAACGGACCTCACCTTCTCAAGGTGCGGGGCTGACGAACCGCACGTCGATCCAGTAGTGCTGACCGTTCGAAAAGAGAACCAGGCATTGTCCCGATGCCACTTGAACGATGGACCCCGGGTAACGATTCCCATCGGACCATTGCACGAGCACGTGGCTTCCGACCTCGAACGAAAGCGACGGACGCGCAGGGCCGATGGTCGATGGATCGATGGCCTGCTGCTCGTACTCGGTGGGCATGGACGACTTGATGCTCGCCCGGCGCGCCTGCGAGGTGCCACACGCGGCGCAGAACTTCGCGCCAGCTACGTTCCGATGGTCACACTTCCAGCAAGTGTCCACGATGCGAGAGTACGGCCAGCGTTGGCATTTTGCACCATCCGCATCACCGAGGCCGGCGGCCGGGGGCGGCGGGACCTTTCTTCTTGGTAAGAATCTCGAGCGTGGCCCAAAAGCCGCCCATGTCGACCTCGCGGGAGAGTTCCACGTCGAACGGCAAAGCGCGGACCGCCTTGCGGTTACGCTCGCGGAAGGGCGAAAGCCAGACCAGGCGCCCGCCCGGCGCGAGCACATCGCATGCGTGCGCGAGGAATTGTTCCAGCATCGCGCCCAGCTCTTTGCTGCGGGCCACACGAAGGCCCATCGGCGGATTGGTCACGATGAGCGTCACCGGTGCCGGCGGCGCGTAGCGCGTGGCATCGCCCACGGCCAACGTGGCCGCCACATTGGCACTGTCCAAGTTGGCGCGCGCGGCCTGCAGCGCCTTGGGCGCGAGATCCGTCCCGAGCAGCGAGGCATACGGGCCGAGGCGCGCGCGCTCCACGAGCTCCATGCCCGAGCCCACGAACGGGTCCCACACGACGTCGTCCGCGCGCACGCCGCCGAGGCGGGCCAACGCAGCGGCGATGGTGGGGTGCGACGCCGCGGGCACATCGCGCACGCGGTACGAAAAGCGCGGATCGGGCAGGGCCCGCGGCGAGAGCTCCACGGAGTCTTCCCGCACGAGCACCTCCCACAGGGTCGACGTGGGATCGTTGATCAACGCCGGGCACCGCTCGGCGACCTCGCTCGCGATCTGCCAGACCTGGGCGCGACGATGGCCGCCCTCGGCGAAGGCGAGGCGGTAGCGAATCGGCCCGCGCGTCCACGTGGTGAAGATGCGCTGCGCCGCCTCCGAGGCCAGCGCCGCCACGACGTCGCCGCCGGGCGCCTCGATGCGGAGCGCGAACGAGAGCGCGGTGCGCGCGAGCCACGCTTGCTCGAGCGGCCCGCGCAAGGTGCCGCGCACCCAGCCCGCAGTGCTCGTCTGCATCGGCCCGAAGGGCGAGCCATGTTCCTGCAGTTCGTCGGCGAGCACCGGCTCAAGGCCGCGCCGCACATGAAAGACGATGGGCAGGGGCTCGCTCGGCACCGCCGTCCCATCGATGCTGCCGCCGCCGGCCTGCCCGCGCACGCGGGTGCGCTCGATCATCAGCCGGGCGCGGGCGGCGATGCGGAGCAGCTCCGGATCCTCCGTGTCCACACCGGCCAGCAGAGGCGCCGCACTCTCCGCCCCCAAGTTGCCCAAGGCCGACGCGAGGGCGCGCTGCTCTTCGACGGGCACATCGGCGCGGTTCCAGGCGCCGACCAAGGCCTCCTCCACGCGCCGCGCCCGCTCACCGCGCAGCTTGCCCAGCGCACGCGCCGCGCTTCGCCGCACCTGCGACGCCTCGTCGTTCAGCGCGCGTAGAAAGAGCCCCACGGCGTCGTCGCTCGAGCTCGCACGCGCGACGGCGCGAACCAGGTGCACCTTGGCGGTGGGCGGCGCCTCCGGCCAGCCATCGCGCGCCACGGCGACGAGCGCCTCACCCAGCCGCGCCAGCGCGCGCTCCACGGCGGACCGAACGGTTTCGTCGGAATCGACCAGCAGAGCGACCAGGGCGGCGGCGTCGCGCACACTGGGCGTAAATCCTGGGGATTGGACGGCGTTTTTTAGCTCCAGTGCACTTTTCATTCGTCGGGACCGGCCAGCGTAACCTTTGTGGGGTCCCCGTCGTAGCCTGGATCACGATGGAGAAGCCCTCTCGTGTGATGGCGCCGACCATGTTGGACCGGCGCACCTTCCTCCGGGCGGTGGCGGCCGGTACGGGGGTCTGCGCCCTGGGCGGCGCGACCTACGTGCTCGCCGACGACGGTGCCACCCGCCAAGCGGCCACCCTGAAGCGCCCCGACGGACGTCCCCGCCTGCCGCCGAGCCAGTTCCTCCTTCAACGATTGCGCCCGATGGGCGGAAGCGAGGGCGATCCGAGCGCGAAGAGCTTCAAGCTGCGCGTCTACGGCGAAGTGGAATCCCCGTTCGAGATCGACTTCACCGAGCTGCTCAAGATGCCGCAGGTCGAGCAGACCTGCGACGTGCACTGCGTGACGAAATGGACTGTGCTCGATAGCCACTGGACGGGCGTTCGCGTGGCCGATCTCGCCGAACGCGCCAAGGTGAAGAAGAGCGCACGCCACGTCATCTTCGAGGCCGCGCACGGCTACACGTCGAACGTGCTCCTGCGCGAAGCCCTCGCGCCCAACGTGCTCGTCGCTCACCGCTACGAAGGCGCGCCACTCGCGCGCCCGCACGGCGCCCCGGTGCGCGCCCTCGTACCCGATCTGTATTTCTGGAAGAGTGCCAAATGGCTCACCGGCATTCGCTTCAGCGCCGTCGACCAACCTGGCTATTGGGAAGTGCGCGGGTACAACAACCACGCCGATCCGTGGAGAGAAGAACGATATGGCTGATGGCTCGTCTCGTTTTCTCCTCCGCCCGTGGCTGCGCGCCATTCATCGCGACATCGGCTACGTGGCGGTCGGGCTCACCTTCATTTATGCGCTGTCCGGTCTGGCCGTAAACCACATTGCCGACTGGAAAGACGGTGACGCGAACTTCGTACGCTACCAAACGACACACCATTTCGCCCCACTCGCCAATGCCGCCAATGGCAACTCCAATGATGACGAAGCCGTCGCCCGCGACGTGGCGAGCAAACTTGGCATCACGGAGCCACCGCGCGAAGTCTACCGAGCGGCCCCCGATCAACTCGACGTGCAATGGGAACGACGTACCTTGCACATCGACACCGAAAAAGGCGACGTCATCGAAGAAGGCGAAAAGCCGCGATTTTTCTTACGTCTCGCGAATTGGCTGCATTTGAATCGTGGCAAGAAAGCATGGACTTACGTGGCGGACACCTATGCGGTGGCGCTCCTCTTCTTGTCCATCTCCGGCCTCTTCATGATCAAAGGTAAGAAAGGCCTTTTCGGCCGTGGCGCGGTGTTGGCGCTCGTGGGAATCGCCATTCCTGTCGTCTATGTGACCTTGGCTGGCGGTCCTTAATTTACAAGCTGCCCCAATTGACACTTGGTCGGAGTCACAGCAACGTGTCTTGTAGATGGACGACCACGGGGGAAGTCTCGCAGCGGTCCGCCTGCTGCTCGTCGCCGACGACGAAGCCGATGCCAGCCTCGTTCGAAGTGCGCTCGCGCGCCTTCAAGGGCTCTCGGAAACGTCGTTCACATGGACGCGCGCGGCCGACGCCGCATCGTTCGCCCTTGCGCGCGACGAGCACGACGTCGGCCTCGTCGACTTCGAGCTGGCCAAGCGCACCAACTTCGAGCTGTTGGAACGACATGGCGGCGACACGCCCATCGTCGTGCTGGCCCGTCTAGCGGACCAGGATGCCGACCCGTTCGCAGGCCGCCCTGCGCTGGCGATGCGGGCGTTCGACATTCTCGATCGAAGCCAGCTGGCCACACCGCGGTTCGAGCGCACGCTGCGGCGCGTTCTCGAACGCCGGGCTGCGCGCGCGGCACTGCAACGGTCGGATGCGCGCTTCCGCGATGTGCTGGAGCAGATCCCCGAAGCCATCCTCGTGCACGATCGCGGGCGCATCCTGCACGTGAACGCCCGCACCCTGCGCGACCTCGGCTGCGAGCGCCCCGACCAACTCGTCGGCTCCTCGCTGCTCGACTTGGTGCGCGAAGAGGATCGCGCCCTGCTCGACGCTCCCGCCAGCCGCAGCCGAGCCAGTGCAGGCAACCCGATAATTTGCCGCTTCGTGCTCGCAGACGGAAGCATGCTCGCCGCGGAGGTCATCGAGGTACCCATCGTCTGGGGCGGCCGCCCCGCGAGTGCCTTGCTCGCGCGCGACGTGAGCCAGCACCTCGACACGCAGGCGCGCCTTCTCCTCGCGGATCGCTTTTCGCGCGGGAGCTCGCTCGCGGCGTCGGTGGCGCACGAGATCAACAACCCGCTGGCCTACGTCCGCTCGAACCTGGTATTCGCCATCGACGAGCTCGCGCGCCTCGAGGGAGGCGAGCGAATCAACCACGTGCGTGAGGCGCTGGCCGACGCCCGCCAAGGGGCCGAGCGTGTCGAGATCATCGCGCGCGATCTCAAGATCTTCTCCCAGGCCCGCGACGACCGCAAAGGCGCGGTCGACGTGCACCGCGTGCTCGAACTCGCGTTCAACATGACCAAGTCGGAGATCCGCGAACGCGCGCGGCTGGTCACGGAATACGCCCAGGTCCCGGACATCATCGCCAACGACGGACGCCTGGCGCACGTGTTCATCAATTTGCTCCTCAATGCCACGCAAGCCATCCCCGAGGGCCGTGCGCGCGAGCACACCGTACGCGTGGCCACGCGCTCGGATCGCGATCGGGTCATCGTCGAGGTGTCCGACACGGGCGCGGGCATGTCGGCCAAGGTCCGCGAGCGCATCTTCGACCCGTTCTTTACCACGACGCCCACCGTGCGCACGGGCCTGGGGCTCTTCGTGTGCCAGCAGATCGTGCATGCCCTGCGCGGTCGCATCACCGTGGAGAGCGAGCTTGGGCGCGGCAGCACCTTCCGCGTCGAGCTGCCCGCCAACGTGTCGGCCACGTTGCCCATCGCCCGCCCCCACGTCCAGCGCGCGCACCTGCTCATCGTCGACGACGAACCCCTCGTGTGCAGCTCCCTGCAACGAAGCTTGAAGCGCGACTACGAAGTCACCGCCGTGCAGTCGGCCCGCGCCGCACTGGATCTCATGGCCGGCGGCACCTCGTTCGATCTCGTCCTGTGCGACCTGATGATGCCCGAAATGAGCGGCATGGACCTGTACGAGGAACTGCGCCGCACGAACCCCGTGCAGTGCACCAAGCTCATTTTCTTCACCGGCGGCGCCTCCACCGCCGGCGCCCGCGAATTCCTCGAGCGCGTCCCCAATCCGCGATTGGAAAAGCCGGCCGACATCGCTCGCATCCGCGAACTGGTGCGCGAGCGCATCGCCAGCTAAGGGCAAAAGTCAGTCGTTGATGTTCTTGCGCGCCCAGTCGGAAAAGGTCGCGAAGCCGCTGGGAACGAGAGCCTTGGCGGCGGCGATGTTCGCCGCCGCTTCGGGACCGAAATAGCTATACGCCTCGAAGTACTGAAACATCTCGCGCGCCTCCTTCGCGTTGGGGAAGAAACCGTCATAAACCTCCGGCGCAACCCTTACGACGCGAACGTCGTGTCCGAGCGCACGGAACGTCGCGACGAAATCGTCCCATGAGTACGTACCGCCGCACACCGCGAGGTAGCTACCGTTCGCCAGCGCGTCTCCAGCGCCGAATGCGGCAGCGACCGTGCGACCAAGGTCGGTGATGTCCCCCGCGTGGATGACGCGCGCCGCAGGATCCATTGGAACCGCCCAACCGCGCCCACCGTCCGGCAGCGGCTGCGGTGCGAGTGGTTTCAGAAGATTCTGGAAGTAGAACGGCGCCTCGACGAACGTGTGCCGGTCGAAGCCGGCAGACCGCACCACGGCATCCACGCGCGCCTTCAGGGTGAAGTGTTTCACCTCGAAGCGCCCGCCCGAGATCGTCTTCACGTCGGGCAGCGTCGACCAGACGAGGTGTTTCACCCCAGCGGATCGGGCGATGTTCACGGCACGGACTGCGAGCTCCTCCTCGCGCTCGCCCTGAACGGGATCCCAGAAGTTGCTCACCACGAACGCACCATGCGCGCCTTCATAGAGACCTTTCAGACTCGATGGCTCGAGCATGTCGGCCTTCACGACCTCGACACCGCGAGCCCTCAGCGCATTCGCAGCATCGCTGGACGGGTTGCGGGTTGCCACCCTGA
This sequence comes from Sorangiineae bacterium MSr11367, assembly GCA_037157805.1. Lineage (NCBI taxonomy): Bacteria > Pseudomonadati > Myxococcota > Myxococcia > Myxococcales > Pendulisporaceae > Pendulispora > Pendulispora rubella. Next base: position 11,393,594 of record CP089983.1, read on the forward strand.
CTTTGTAGCTGCCCGCTGCCAGCAGCGCATCGACGACGCCACCACCTTGCGCACCGGTACCTCCGAGCACGCTGATCACGTTTTCGCTCATGAACGTCTCGTCCTTTCTCGTCTTGTTCCTGGTCTAAGGCCGCCCGGTATTTAGGCGTCCCATATCCAGTGGATTAGGTGGCATCTTCGGGCAAAACTGTCCCATACACGGGACAACTCATATGGACCTCACGGGAATCATGGTGTTCGTGCGGGTGGTGCAGGCCGGCAGCATCCGAGGGGCCGCGGCGATCCTCGGGATGCCGAAGTCGACGGTCAGCCGCAAGGTCGCCGAGCTGGAGGAGCGGCTCGAAGCGCGCTTGCTGCAACGAACGACGCGCAAGCTTGGCCTCACGGACGTCGGCCGCATCTACTACGACCACTGCGTGCGCATCGTGAGCGATCTCGAAGACGCCGAGCAAGCCGTGCGCCGGCAGCAAGCCACTCCGCGCGGGCTGCTGCGTGTGACGGCTCCTGCCAACGCGACCTTCTTGGCGCCGATCGTCAGCGATTACCTCAAACGGTACCCGAAGGTCCGGCTCGAGCTGAACTCCACGGCGCGCATGGTGGATCTCATCGAGGAGCGCTACGACCTTGGCATCCGCACCGGCCCGCTCCCAGACTCATCGCTCATCGCGCGGAGCCTCGGCAGCGTCACGTGGACCGTCGTCGCCACCCCCGCGTACCTAAAGAAGCATGGCCGGCCGCGCTCACCCGACGACCTGAAGGATCACGAGTGCCTCCTCTTCGGAGGTTTGCCCGGTCTTCGCTTGCAGAGCGGCCGTCACGGCGTGCGCGAGATCGTCGTCCCCGCACGGCTCGTGGTCACCGAAATGAAGGTGCTCTATCACGCGACGATCTCCGGCCTGGGCATCGCGCTCTTGCCCGCGTTCCTATGCGTCGACGATCTGCGGGCCAAGCGACTCGCGCGCGTCTTGCCGGATTGGGCGCCTCCATCGACGCCGGTGCACATCGTCTACCCGAGCACACGCCACCTCTCGCCCACGCTGACGAGTTTCATCGAGCACCTCCAGGAGCAGCTCACGCCGGCACCCTGGGGCTTCACCCCACCGGCGGAAGCACTTTAGAGAAGGGCCCTGTCCAAGGTCTGCGTCAGGTCGATGAGGTCGACCAGATCTTCCACGTAGTCGAGCTTCGTCGTGTCGATGCGCACGATGGGGGACAAGTTGTACGTGTCGAACCAGCGCTCGTACAGCTTGTGCAGCCCGCGCAGGTACGCGGTGGGGATCTCTTTTTCCATTTCGCGTCCGCGGCGGGCGATGCGCTTCTTCGTCGCGGGGAGGGAACACGTGAGCGCGATGAGCACGTCCGGTGGCCGCAAGGCGCGCAGGATGCCGCGGTACAGGCGCTGGTAGACCTCCCAATCGCGGGTATCGATGTTTCCTTGCGCGTGCAGGCTGTGCGCGAAAATCTCCGCGTCCTCGTAAATGGTCCGATCGATGACCGCGGGCGAGGGGCAGCGCTCGAGCTCCTGATGCAGCTCGAGTTTGTGCGCGAGAAAAAACGCCTGCGACTGAAATGCCCACCGCTTCATGTCGCGGTAAAAATCAGCGAGGTACGGGTTGGCCTCGTTCGGCTCGTAAAAAGCCGTGAGGCCGTAGCGCTTCACCAGCCACGCCACGAGCGAGGTCTTTCCCGCGCCAATCGTTCCTGCCACCGCAATGTATCGTTTCATCGGGACTCCCGAGCGCCACCGATGTGTCTATTACACCGGGCTCGGGGGTGAAACGGAAACTGGTGCCGTCCTCTATTGCGCGGCCAGGGCCTCGGGGATCCGCTCCAGCGCACCCCGCACCGCATGGCGAAGGGCCTTGCGCTCGCGCGCACCGGAATCGTCGCCCTCTTGCGCTTGTGCGCGTCCCTCGAGCATCGCGAAAAGGTCGCCACCCTTCTTCGTACGTAGCGTGGCGGAGATCACGCAGGTGGTCGCCGTGCCTTCGGTGTCCATCCGCACCAGCGACACGGAGAGAATCACCGGACGGCGGCGCGCGTGGCTCAGGTCGATCGTCGGAAGCTCCTCGACCACCGTTGCGCGCAAAACGCCAGGAACATCGACACCCGCGCGAACGACGCTCGTCGACACTTCGCCCACAACCACCGGCGAGTCTTTGGCATCGACATCGCCCGGTGCCAACACCGCAGCAGCGGCAATCGCGGCGACGACGACAGATCGATACACGTCCCCGATGAGGCGCATGGCTTCCTCTCCCTTGAAAGCGTGATTGCGAAATGCGTGCGCAAGCCCGGCACCACGGGACGGGCCGGAGGCTTCGCGACGAAGCAGGGGCTAGCGGGTTTTTCGACCCCGGGCCAACTTCTCGTCTTGGTCCAAGAGCGCCGCACGTGTGACGCCCTCGCCAAAGCGTTGGCCGATGGCCCGCACCACCTCTTCGACGCGCTGAAATTGCTCACGTCGGACGTCTTGCTCGTCCTCGAACAGCTTGCGTTGCGCTCCCCCGCCGTCCGACGCCGTGTCGACCAGACCGGACAACGACACGCCCGTGAGCCGCACCGGCCCGGGATCGAACTCGCGCAGAAGGCCCCGCGCCGCTGTAAAAATACTGGTCGTATCGGACACCGGCTCCGGCAGGGAGATCCGACGTGTGCGCAGGGTGAAGTCCGCGTACTTCAATTTCACGACCACGACGTTCCCGGCGAGGCTCGCCTCGAGAAGACGCTGCGCCACACGCGAGGCATGTCGCAACAGCGTTCGCTCGATGGCCGCCGCCGTGACCAGATCTTCCTCGTACGTCTCCTCGTGGCCCACGGACTTCGCCGCGCGATCCGGTTCGACGTCGCGCGCATCGATGCCGCGCGCGAGATCGTGCACGTGCCGGCCCCAGCTTCCCAACATGGAATCGAGCGCGCGAGGATCGGCGGAGGCGAGATCGCCCAAGGTGTTCAGGCCTAGCGCGCGCAGCCGCGGTGCGGTCTTCGGCCCGACGCCCCACATCCGCTCGATCGGCAGCGGTGCGAGGAACGCAGCCACGCCGCCATCAGGCACCACGACGAGGCCGTCGGGCTTGCGCAGATCGCTGGCGACCTTGGCCACGAACTTGGACGGCGCCACCCCCGCGGAGGCGGTGAGCCCCAGCTCGGCTTTGACGTCGCGCTTGATGGCCCGCGCGATGGTTTCGCCATCGCCGAACAAGGAGCGGCTCTCCGTCACGTCGAGAAAGGCTTCGTCGACGCTGAGCCCTTCCACCAGCGGCGTGTAGCGCTCGAAAATCGCGAACACACTGCGGCTCACTTCGGCGTAGCGTTCGTGCCGGGGCGGAACGACGAGGGCTTGCGGGCAGAGGCGCATGGCCTCTGCCATGGACATGGCCGACCGCGGTCCGAATTTGCGGGCTTCGTAGGACGCCGCGAGCACCACGCCGCGCCGCTTGGAGCCTCCCACCAGCACCGGCTTGCCGGCCAGCCGCGGGTCGTCACGTATCTCGACGGAAGCATAAAATGCGTCCATATCAACGTGGACGATCGAGCGCGGTCTCGGCATCTGTTACAAGCAGAGCATGGCCGACGACGCGAACCGTGACAAAAGCGAAAATCGGAATGGCTCGGGCCCGAGCGCGCCGGGAGCCTTCCGCACCGTGCCGCGAACCGGTGTCATCTACGTCACGACCGAGGCGAGCAAGCTCGGATTTTCCTCGGCGAACACCGACTGGTGCAACCTCGGTCAGGGACAGCCGGAGACGGGGGAACTCCCCGGCGCACCGCCGCGCGTGCACAACGTCTCCATCGACGTGGACGATCAAGAGTACGCGCCCGTCGCCGGCATCACCGAGCTGCGCGAGGCAATTGCTGCATTGTACAATCAATTGTACCGGCGCGGTATGCCTTCGCAGTACACGGCGGAGAACGTCTGCGTTTCGGGCGGTGGCCGCGCAGCACTCACGCGGGCCGCGGCGAGCCTCGCGTCGATCAACCTGGGGCACTTCCTCCCGGATTACACGGCGTACGAAGAGCTGCTCGACATCTTCAAGGCCTTCACGGCCATCCCGATTCTGCTCGAGGGCGAGCGCGGCTACGCCTTCTCGACGGAGGAGCTGCGCCGTGAAATCATGGGGCGCGGTCTCGGCGCCATCCTGCTCTCCAATCCGTGCAACCCCACGGGCAAGCACGTCGAGGGCGAAGAGCTCTCGCGCTGGGTCTCCGTCGCGCGCGAGCTCGATTGCACCTTGTTGCTGGACGAGTTCTATTCGCACTACGTCTACCGCACCCGCCGCGGGGCACTGCCGGTGGAAAGCGCCGCGCGCTACGTGGAGGACGTGAACCGCGATCCCATTCTGCTCTTCGACGGCCTCACGAAGAACTGGCGCTACCCCGGCTGGCGCGTCACCTGGACCGTCGGTCCGAAGAAGGTCATCGATGCGCTCAGCAGCGCCGGCTCGTTCCTCGACGGCGGCGGTTCGAAGCCGCTGCAGCGCGCGGCCATCCCGCTCTTGGCCGAGGATCACGTGGTGAAGGAGACCTTGGCCATCCAGGCCGCCTTCCGCGACAAGCGCGATCGCCTGCACTCGCGCCTCGAGCGCATCGGCGTCCGCTTCGAGCGTGCACCCGAGGGCACCTTCTACCTCTGGGGCGACGTCAGCGCGCTCCCGCCTCCCCTGAACGACGGCATGGGCCTCTTCCGCGCAGCCTTGGACAAGAAGGTCATCGTGGTGCCGGGCGAGTTCTTCGACGTGAACCCCGGCAAACGCCGCGGCGGCCGCGCCTCACGCTTCCGCCACTACGTTCGCTTCTCCTTCGGTCCCTCCGCCGCCACCCTCGACACCGCCCTCGACCGTTTAACCGCGCTCGTCGAGGGACTCTAGAAGAGAAGAGAGAATTCACAGGAAGACGGGAAGACGGGAAGACGAACCAGCGCACGCGGCGCTGAACGCTTTTTTTTAGGTTTTCAGTTGGCCTATTGGCCGAATTGAAAACCCTAAAACCTTCCCGTCTTCCCGTCTTCCTGTGAAAATTCTCTAGCCGTTACAGCACGAGACTGTGCGGGTTTGGTCCGAAGGGTTCACCGGGGCAGCGGGCGGCTTTGGCCAAGTAGGCCCACATGGCTTTGGGGCCTGGGACGTTGGGGCCGAGGGCTACGTCGGCGTTGGTGTTGCCGGTGCTGCCGGTCTTCACGTATTTGCCGATGACCGTGGCGGTCATGTTGGGCTGATGGTCCGAGCCGGGAAGGCTTCGTGAGAAGTCACCGTGGAGGATCACCACGACGTTCATCGACTTGAGCTGGTCGTCGGTGCGCAGGCGCCCGAGGAAGGTCTTCAGCGGCGGGATGATGCGCTCGTTCATCATGTTGCGCACGTTGTTGCCGTCGGTGTCGCCGTGCGAGTCCCAGTTGAAGTCGTCGGTGATGGTGACCAGATTGGCGCCCGCGCGCACCATGAGCTCCGCCCCAACGACCTTGGAGGCGAAGTCGCGCACCGCGGTTTTCTCGTCGCGTCCGTAGGCGGCGGCCATGTCCTTGAAGACGAACGGCTGCACCGGCTTGCGCAGCGTATCGACGGCGGTCGCGTAGCCGTCTTTGAAGGTCACCAGCGACCCCGGGTTCTTACCCATCGCGCCGCCGCTCATCGCCGTGGCCCGCATGATGGCCTCGGAGGCCACGTTGCGCGCGGGCAGCTTCGGATCGGGATCGCCCCCGCCGAGGGCGCGAATCGTCGACCCCATGTCGTTGATCAACTGGTACGACACGCCGCCCTCGGCGCTGCTTGGCCCCGGAGGCATGCGCCCCATCGACGCCGCCTTGATGGCCGCCGAGCCGCCCATGGCCGCCGCGAGCTGCAGCGCGAACGAGCGCCCGTCGCCGTAGTTGAGGGCCTGCGCGTTGGCGTGATCCGTAGCCCCGTGCCGGTTGCCGATCGAGGCCATGTGCCGCAGCGAAAAGTCGTCCAGGCTCCCGAGCGAGCCGGCATCGACGTACAAGTTGCTGCCCAGCGACTTCACGTTCCCATCGTTCACGCCGAATGCCTTGTTGCGGAACGAGTTTGCACTCGGAAAAAGCGCGTTGTAGCCGCCGCTGAGGAAGATGCTGATGACCGCAGCCTTCTCCTCGGCCGCATGCGCGGTGCCCAGCCAACTCGCACCGGCGAGGGCTCCGAGCCCTTTCAAAAGACCGCGGCGGGACAAATGCCCAAAACGAGGGTCGCTCATGAAAATCGTTCCTTCAGTAGGCCAAAAATCCGGTCGCCGACAAAACGCTCGCACACGCGTATGCCCAGCGCCGCCGCGGCGGTGTGTTCGTCGTCTTGGCGTTGTAAGTCTCTTGCAGGGAGCTCGTGACGGCCACCTCGACGCACGCCTGCACTTCGTCGGGCCCTGCCGCCCGACTCCAGAACTTGCGCGCCCACGCTTGGCACTCGGTTTTCGCCGACTCCGCGTCCGGCACCGTCGCGTACTTCGCGTCGCCCTGTTCCGAGCCGCTCGCATTGGCCACCGCACCGGTGAGCTGCAGGCAGCCATCGAAGGCTACGCGGTACGCCGTGTACAAGCTCACCGCGCTCGCCTGCGGCTCGAGCGACCAACGCGCCTGCGGCAGCCCGAACGTCGTCGCCGTGGCACCGTCGGCGAGCAAGCTCGGATTGTTGTCCTTGCCGAGCACGCGCGCATACTCCGACGCGAGCGCGCTGTACGGCTTCGAGCGGCCGCGGTCTCCGCCGGCCACGGCCTCGAAGCGCCCCGCGGTGAGCTCCGCGCCGCCGAGCCCCACGTGCGCAATCCCCGTATCGGCGCACAATGGAACGACCTTTTTCGGATCGTCGTGCGGCGGGCCATTTCCCGCGCATCCGCTCTCGTCGAGGCATTCGCCGGGATTCTCGGCGCTGCACCCGACGACGCTCGGCGCACACGAAAGCAAAGTGATAAGCAAAGGCAAGCAAGCTTGTTTCATTGGCAAAATCCCGGATCCTTGGCGATGACCGCCATCGCCGACTGAATCGTCTTGGTGGCCTTGAACGCGGTGATGCAGCGATCGAGCACCGGCCCCTCGCACTGATTCTCGGGGCGCCCGTACAGGTATTTGAACGACAAGCGACACGCCTGGAACGAGAAATTCTCCGACTCGACCAACGCCTGGACGACCTGCTTGTCGTCCGCGATCGATTTGCCCCCCAGAAGGTCCTTCGCGCCGCCCTCGTAGGGCTTGAAGGACACCTCGCCCTTGTCGTTGGTCACCTTCTTCGAGAGGACGCTCGCCACGTGATCCAGCGCGTACCAATTCTGGAAATGGCACCCGGTACACGATCCTGCCTGCCGCCCCGTTGCACTCACGTCGGCGTCGGGCGCGTTGGTGGTGGCCATCAATTGCAGACCGACCACGTTGTTCAAGATGCGGTACGCCGTCGCGATCTTCAGGCCGGCCAATTCGTTGCCTGCATAACGAAGCAACCAAGGCTGGCTGCGAAAGTACCCGAGGCCGGCGGCGTCCTCGGTCACTTGAACGGCGCCATTCTCCCCCGTCGCATCGACCTTGTACGGGCCGAGGAACAGGTCCGACCACGGCTTGCCATTCTTCACCACGTGCTTGGCCAGGTGGTACGAGGCATCCTCCGCCGAGTTTTTCCCCGGATCGCGATTGAACTCTGCGTTCGCGAAGCGCGCGAACCGCTCGACGAAGTCACCGCTCTCCAGCAAGGCGTCGACACCCGACTGTGGATCCGCCGACGCCAGCAGCGCCTCGTTGGCGCCCTTGCCCAGGAGAGAAATCGAGAGGCGCGTGGCGCACCGTTCGCGGAATGCCTGCACGTCTCCATCGCCCGCGGCGCCTGCCGTCCGGCCACCCGCCGCCATGGCCGCCGCGACGGCGATGACCGCCGCGACGAGCATCGTCCTTCCTCGCATCATTCGTGGCGCCTAGAGCAACGGTCGTGCCGCAGGTGCCCCTTTGTTACAGAGGGATTACATTGGCCGCTTTTCGGGACGTCTCCAGAGACGCCAGCGAGGCGCGCGCGTACGGACTTACCCGCATGGATCGCGAGGGTGGATCACATTCGCGGCGCGGTTCACTGGATCGCGACGGACCACGAAGTGTCGCGACCCGCGTCGCGGGACTATCGCCACCGGCGCCGCGGTGTGCGATTGACGGGAGATATCGAGCTTTGCGATGCTCGCGGGTTACTTAGATCCATGCGAAAGCTGGGGGACATGCGTTGGTACCGAATCGCTCTTCTGGCATCCATGACCGCGACCGCCTTCGTAGCGTGCAGCCTCGACGAAGGCGGCTTCGGCTCGGCCATCGACGGCCCTGATGGCAGCATCATCCCGGACGCCAATGCCTCCGACGCGAAGACCGACGGCTCGAACGACGCTGGCCCGGGAGACGCCAACCCGAATGCCTGCCCCGGAGGCGACTTCGGTAAGTGCACCGCGTTGAAGCTGCCCGCGGGTTGGGTCCCCATCGGCTACCGGGACGACGGTTCGTCCTGCCCCGAGGGCTTCGAGACGCTCCCGCGGGTCACCACACCGATCGGCGGAGGGTCGTGCACCTGCGACACGGCACAACGCGAAGTGGTGGGCACGAAGTGCCGCGCGACCGAACTGCGGGACCTCCACTGGAACAACAACGCCTCGGAGTCGTGCAACGACACCGTCACCAACCCGAACGTGACGTTTCCGGATGGTGGTTGCTACCCCTTCGAGAGCGCGCGGATCATGAACCACTTCCAGGCCACGCCGCTCACCACGAACGCTACGTGCACGCTGCAGGGGGTTCCGAACGACGCTGGCGTCACCGCCAAATCCCTCAAGGTCTGCACGTCGTCGTCCGACAGCTGCAAGGGTGTGCTCTGCGCGGACAAGCATGTGTGCATCATGCACGAAGGCGTCGTCAACGATTGCCCCGAGGACTTCGGCGATCCCCGCACCATCGGGACCAACGTCGAGCTCACGTGCGCGCGATGCAACGGTACCTACTCCGCCACGTGCACCGGGACGGCGTCGCTGTTCACGGACAACGCCTGCGGACCCTCGCCTGACTCCGTGCTCGTCGACAGCACGTGCAACGCCATCACGCGGCCCGGCGGCGGCGCCGCACGAACCTATGCCTCACTGCGTTACGCAGCGACCGTGAGCAACGAGGCCTGCGCGCAAGCCGGCGCCGCCCCGAAGCCGACCGCCAAGCTGGCCGGCAGCGCAACCGTCTGCTGCCACGACTAGCCCGCCAAATCCGGCCTTTTCTGCCGGTAGGGGCCAAGGATTCGTTTTCGGTCGAGCTCGGTGAAATTTCCGAGCCATCGCCGACGAACCTCTTACAAGTTTATGCTCTCGCTCCTCATGTCCCCGCGCGTCGACCCATCCGTGCCGTCGCGCGTCGCCGAGTTGCATCTCCGGGCGGCGGAGCTCCACCCTGTCGTCCGCGCGGTCGTCGCCGCGGTACTGCGTCAAGGACAAGGCCATCCCGATGTCGAAGATTGCGCAAACGAAGCCCTTCGTCGTGCCCTCGAAGGTACGGCCCGCCTGCGCGACGGCGAGCCGCTTCGCCCTTGGGTCATCGGGATTGCCCGCCACGTCGCCCTCGACGTCCTCCGCGCCCGCAAGCGAGCGCGAACCGTGCAAGATGCACGTGATTTCTCCGACGGGGCCGAGGATCTGCCCGCCTTGGTCGAGCGCGTTCCCGACTCCAAGCCCGATCCGCTCGAGCGGATGGAAAGTGCGCGGCGCCAAGACATGGTGCGCAAGGCCATCGCAGGCCTCAACGAAAACACCCGCACCGCCCTCGCCAAATTCCACCTCGAAGGAAAAAGCTACCAGGAAATCTCGGCTGAAATGCAGGTTCCACTCGGTACCGTGGCAACCTGGGTTACACGCGGACGCAAGGCGATGGCCGAGCTCCTCGACGAGCAAGCGAGGCAATCATGATCGATAACGACCAACTCCCGCTCGAGATCGTTTGGGGCGAGCCTGGCTCCAGCGAGGAGAACCATCTCTCCGAGATCGCCCGCACCGCCATCGCCGATGGGCAGATGTCCATCATCCCCGAGGTTGCCCTCGCCCACCTGCACGAGTGCGAGGCCTGCACCGTCGCCATCGGCGAAGCGGCCATGCTCTCGGCGCGCGTCGGGTCGCATTGGAACGAAGTCGGTGCGGTCACGTCGAACGAGCACGTTGCCGTCCCCGTTCCCGCCATTGCGGCCGCTCAGCCCGAGGTTCGATTGCCCTGGCTCGCGATCGCGGCAGCCCTCGTCGTCGCCGGTTTGGCGGCCCTCCCGTCGCTGGCCGGCGCCTCGCTCTGGTACGAGCAGACGTCGCGCATCCTCCTCCGCGCCATTCCGCATTTGGTGCGCGGCATCGTCAAAGCGCTGCAGGGCGGCAACGGAGCGCCCCTCGTGGTGAGCTACGCCAGCGCGGTGCTCTTGCTCATCGCCGGCATCACCGTCGGCGTGCGGGCCCCTGGACGCGCACGCATGGCGGCGCCGCAAGGGCACTCGGGAGCCTCACGATGATGCGGCCTACGCGACAGACGAAACAGGAGACGGTCATGAAGTACGGTTTTGGGTTCCTTGCCTTCGTTCTTTCGACGACGGTGCTCTCCGGCACCGCGTTCGCTTCGGTGAAGCGGGAAGGAACCTGGCCTGGCGAGGAAAAGAAAATCTCGCTCGACGTCTCCAACGCCCTCAAGACCGACGCCGTACGCCGCATCGCCGCCGCCGCCGGCTGGAACGTCGTCGTGCATGCCCCGCCGGGCGATCTCGTCGACATCCACGTCAAAGATCTTCCCCCCACCAAGGTGCTCGAGCTCGTCCTCAACGACGGCAATTACATCGCCCAACGAGAAGGGAACGTCGTCGTCATCTCGCGCGAGGCCGGCCAAGGAGCCACGGGCGCGCCGCCCGGCGTTCCCGCCGTTCCTCCCGTTCCCGCCATGCCTCCCATTCCTCCGATCCCACCGCCCTTCGGTGACAACGACGATCCGAACCCGGATCCCGCGAACGGCACCATGGAGGAGGACCAAGAGGAGTCGCATTCCAAGTCGCACCACGGCAAGAAGAAGCACCACGGCAAGTCGAACGACCGCATCATCACCGGAGGCTCGGCCCGTGTCGAAAAGGGCGACGTTGTCGACGACCTCGTGGTCATGGGCGGCTCCGTGGAAGTCTACGGCGAGGTGCGCGGCGATCTGGTCGTGATGGGCGGCTCCGCCACCGTGTACGAAGGCGGACATATCCTCGGGGACGTCAGCGCCATCGGCGGGAAAGTGCGGCTCGAAAGCGGTGCCTGCGTCGATGGAGAAGTGGGCGTGGTCGGCGGCCTGGTGGATCAGCAGCCGGGCGCCCGGGTCGGCAGCGACAGCACGCCGTCGACGGAGAAGCCCGAGCGCAAAGGCGGCTGGACGGGCATGCCGGGCATGTCGTGGACGAGCCACACCGACGAGCACCGTCCTTGGTACAAGAGCCTCGCCGAACACGTGTCGAACGCCGTCGAGCACACCGCGTTGCTCTTCGTGCTCGGCGCCGTGCTCTTGTCGCTCGCCACGCGCCGCATGGATCTTCTGCGCATGGAAATCGCCGCCCGCCCGATGCGCAGCTTCGCCATCGGCATCCTCGCGACCCTCGCCACCGTCGTTGGCTTGGTGGCCCTCTGCGTGACCGTCATCGGCATCCCCATCGCCATCGTCGGCGTGCTCGTCGGTGCGTTCGGCATCTACGCGGGCATCTGCGCGGCCCTGGCCACGCTCGGCAAAGGCCTCGTCGCGCACCGCACCGAGAATCAGCACGTGCACCTTGCGGTCGGTTGCGCCGTCTTCCTGATCCTCTCCGCGCTTCCCCTGGTCGGCTGGATCACGGTCGCGGTCGTCGGGCTCATCGGGTTCGGCGCGCTGGTGGCCACGCGCCTCGCGGGATTCGCCGAGAAGAAGTCCCCGATGAGGTCGACCCCGGTTCCCGGCGAAGGCCCGTACCGCAGCACTCCGTAGTCTCGCCGGTCTCGGGTAAGCTCCCCGTGGCTTGCCCCCGGAGAATCCACCTCCTGCCGCGCCGCCCCCTCGCTGGCGCAAATTCCTTCCTCGCGCGGCGCGGGGGGTGCCTCCGTCGCCGCTCGACCTGCAGCTGCTCGGGCGGATGCTCCTGCACTCGGCGCTGGTCGGCGCCGCCGCCGGTCTGGCCGGCACGCTCTTCTTCGCGACCCTCGAGTTCGTCACCACCCTGACCCTCGAGCACCTGGCCGGCTACAACCCGCTGCGGGCGCACGGTGAACAGCTCATTGGCGAGGTGGCATCGCCCCTCCCCTTCCGACCCTGGCTCCTCTGGGCCATCCCCGCCATCGGCGCGCTCGCCGCCGGCATCATCTCCGCGCGATGCGCACCGGAGACCCTGGGCGGTGGCTCCGACGCCATCATCCACGCCTTCCACCACCAAGGCGGCCACGTTCGGCGCCGCGTCCCCTTCATCAAAGGCCTCGTGTCCGTCTTCACCTTGGGCTCGGGGGGCTCGGGCGGGCGCGAAGGGCCGACCATGCTCATCGGCGGCAGCATCGGCTCGATCATCGGCCGCTACCTGCGGGTCAGCGATCGCGAACGGCGCATCCTTCTCGTGGCAGGAACCGCCGCCGGCATGGCCGCCGTCTTCCGCACCCCGCTGGGCGCCGCATTGCTCGCCGTCGAAGTCCTGCACCGTGACGACTTCGAATCCGACGCCGTCGTGCCGGCGGTCCTCTCCAGCGTCGTCGCCTACTCCGTCTTCATCTCGTTCTTCGGCGAGTCCACCTTGTTCGCCCATGCCGTGCGCTACCCCTTCGTGCCGGTGCACCTGCCGCTCTACGCGCTCATGGCGATCCTCGTCTCACTGGTCGCCGCCGGATTCGCCGGCGCGCTCCACGGCGTGCAGCACTACACGAAGGCACTCCCGCTCCCCGCATGGAGCAAGCCCGCGCTCGGCGGCTTGCTCCTCGGAGCCTCCGCCACGCCCGTGATCATGCTCGTCGCGCCCAGCGTCGGCGCCGAGGGGCAAGGCCTCGGCATCTTGGGCGGTGGCTACGGAGCCGCCCAGGTGGCCATCACCGGCGCATCCTGGTTTCCCGAGGGATGGCGCGGTGTCGAGCTCCTCCTGCTCCTCGGCCTGGTGAAGATCCTCGCCACGTCGCTCACCGTCGGGTCGGGTGGCAGCGCGGGCGACTTCGGCCCGTCGCTCGTCATTGGCGGCATCTTCGGTGGGGCCTTTGGCCGCGCGGCGAGCCTCGTCTTGCACGACCCGCGCATCGATCCGGGCGCCTTCGCCCTCGTCGGCATGGCCACGTTTTACGGAGGTCTCGCCCACGTACCCATCGCCTCACTGGTCATGACGTGCGAGCTCGCGGGAAGCTACGATTTGCTCGTCCCGCTCATGCTCGCCGAGGGCATCGCCTTCGTCGCCCTGCGCAATCGTTCGCTCTACCATGCGCAAGTTCCCACCAAGCGTGAATCGCCAGCGCATCGCGACGATCTCATTTTCGATGTTCTCAAAGAAATCCGCGTGGGCGATGTCGTCATAAAAGACCGGCCGTTCATTTCGTTCCGGCGAGATACGCCTGCCCGAGAAGTCATCCGACAGATCGCAAGCACCGCATGGCAAGACGCCTTCCCGGTTCTCGACGAGCATGGAAAGCTCGCGGGCATCGTGAACGCCGAGGTCATGCGAACGATGGCGGCCGATCCTGACCTCAGCGGTCTGGCGCTCGCCGACGACATGATGGCGGCTCCGGTATCCGTTCACCAAGCCGACGATTTGCATGTCGCTCTCGAACTTCTCTTGTCGAACGATGCGCGAGAACTCATCGTCTTAGACGATGGCGGACGCATCATCGGCTTTCTCGATGAGGCGGAGATCACCAAGACTTATCACGGCCGAACGGCAACGAAGCCTGTAGCTATGGAGAAACCCAAACCCAAGGCACACTAGAGTCTTTCCCCAGAGGACATTGCGAGGTGAACTGAGATGACGTCGGAGTTCGAGGGTGGGGTTACGCCGTCGAGCATTCTTTTAGTCGACGACGATCCGGCCAATTTGCTGGCACTCGAGGCGGTGCTCGAGCCCTTGGGGCAGCGAATCATGAAGGCTCGTTCGGGCGAAGGTGCGCTCCGGCTCCTGCTCGAACACGATTTCGCGGTCATTCTGCTCGACCTGCGCATGCCTGGGATGGACGGCCTCGAAACGGCGGCGGCCATCAAACAGCGCGCAAAGTCGAGGCACACGCCCATCATCTTTTTGACGGCCGAGACGAGCCTGCGTCTCAAGAGCTACGAGTACGGTGCCGTCGACTACGTGGTCAAACCGTACGAACCGGCCATCGTGCGCTCCAAAGTGTCCGTCTTCGTCGAGCTCTACGAGCGGGGCCAACGCATCCTTCAACAAGAAGCGCGCCTTCGGCAGAAGGAAATCGAGGCCCTCCAGCTCCAGAGCCGCGAGAGCCGCCGCGTCGACCAAGAGCAACAGCGACTCTGGCTCGAGACCATCCTCGACCTCATGCCCACCCCGCTGCTCTTCGTGCACGCGGAGACGGGGCGCGTGCACTTCGCCAACCGGGCCTCGCACGAGCTCGCGGGCGGCAAGCTCCCGGCGGCGCCGGAAATCGCCTACGATGGCACCCCGCACGAGCTCACCTGGCAGACCCACGACGGCCTGCGCACCTTCGTGGCCACCGGCGCGGAGATCCCGCAGGGTTACGGCCACGAGGCGATGCGCATCGTGTCCTTGGTCGACGTCACACGTTTGAAACAAGTGGAGGCGGAGCTCCAGAACGCCGTCCGCATCCGCGACGACTTCCTCTCCATTGCCTCGCACGAGCTGCACACCCCCCTCACCCCCCTCAAGCTGCAGATCGAACGGCTCCAGCGGCGCGAGCAGACGCCGGTGCAACTGCAGGAAAAGCTCGCGGTGGTCGGGCGCCAGGTCGACCGACTGAGCAACCTGGTGCGCCAGCTCCTCGACGTGTCACGCATCACCGGCGGGCGGCTGCGGCTCACGCCGGAAGAGGTCGACCTCACCGCCGTCGTGCGCGACACGGCCGATGCCCTCTCGTCGGAGTCGCGCCAGAGTGGGAGCGTCATCGATATCCGCGGCGAGGACAGCGTCGTCGGCCACTGGGACCCGACGCGCATCGAGCAGATCACGAGCAATCTTCTGTCGAATGCCATCAAGTATGGCCAGGGCAAACCCATTTTGGTGCAGGTATCGCACGACAATGGAAACGCCCGACTGACGGTCCACGATCAGGGCATCGGCATCGCGCCTGAACAACAGGCCCGTATTTTCGACAGGTTCGAGCGCGCCGTGTCGGTGCGTCATTACGGCGGATTTGGCCTCGGCCTCTGGATCGTGAGACAAATCGTGGAGGCTTCCGGCGGGCAAGTCACCGTCGAGAGCCAGGTGGGGCGAGGCTCTACGTTTACCGTGGAGCTCCCGCGCTGAGGGAGATACGCTTCTAGATTCAGCGTCCGTTAGCGCAAACCCGCCTCGTTCCACCCGGCGAGACGCCGGCGCTTTACCCGCACCTCTCATGCCTGAATCGCCTCGTCAGCGTGGATCCATCCCTCCCCCCGCGATTGCTGCCCTCGACTCGAAGCTCGAGAGCGAGGGAGAGGTGCTCGAAGCCCTCGTCTTCGGCCTTGCAAAAAATGCGATGCAGCCGGAGCTGTGGGCCAAGTTGCACGAGGCGGCGGAGCGCGACAACCGCATGTCGGAGCTGGCCTTCGCGTACGAGTCGTTCGTTCAGGACCGGCGCGTCAAAGGCCTTCCCGCCGCGGCCAACGCGGAATTCATGTACAATGCAGCCAATTTCTTCAGCGCCTTCGGCGATGAATTGGGTGCAATGTCGTACCTGCAGAAGGCCCTGAGCGCCTACCCTGCGCACCTCGGCGCCTTCGAGCGGCTCGAGTCGAAGTTGATCGCCCGCCGCGATTACCAAGGCCTGGCCACGCTCTACACGGAGACCGCGCAGCACCGCGGGCGCGTCGATCAGGCGCAGCTTCTACGGCGCGCGGTGCAGATGATGGAGCTCACCAAGAGCGCGCCGGAGCGCATCGTCGATCTGCTGCAGCAGGTGCTGCGGCTGGATCCGGCGGATGAAACGTCGCGCATCAAGTTGGTCGAGTATTACGCGGCGCTGGGGCGCTCGCGTGAAGAAGTGCGCCTTCTCGAGCAGGGGCTGAACATCGAGCCGGCACCGACGCCGGACGGTGCACGCCGCATGCGCTCGCGGCTCATCGAGTTGTTCGCCTTCGAGCTTCAAGAGGTGGAGAAGTCGACGCCCCACGTGGAGGCGCTCTTGGTCATCGATCCCGCGAACGACACGGCGCGGAGCGTGGCCGAGCGGCTGCTCGAGATCCGCGGTGTGGCCGCGCGCGCGGCGGCGGCGTTGGCCGATGCACACGAGCAGGCGGGCACGCCGCGCGAGGTGGCGCACTATTTGACCCTCGAGCTGGAGCACACGCGGGGAAGCCGTCGCCTCACCGTGCTGCGGCGTCTCGGGGTGCTGCTGCACGATCGCATGAACAAGCCGGTGGAAGCGTTCGACACCATCGAGCAGGCGCTCACCTTGGATCCGGCCGATGGCTCGCTGCGCGAGCGGTACGTGACCTTGGCCGCGGCACTGGGGCGGCAGCTCGATGCGGCGAAGACGCTGGGCAAGGTCGCGGTCACGGCGAAGGACGCGCCGGTGCGCGCGCGCATCACGACGGACATCGGGCACCTGTTCGCATTGGGTGGCGATCGGCGGCGGGCGCGCGCGGTGTATGCCAGCGTGCTCGCGACGCCCGGCGTTCCCGAGGATGCGGCGCTGCACAGCGCGCGGGCCCTGGCGGAGATTTACGAGGCCGATGGGGATCTGCGCGAGCTCGCGACGGCACTGGAGAAGCGCATCGCGCTGGAGACGGATCCGGAGAAGGCGCGCACGGCCATCGAGAAGCTGGCGGAGCTGGCCATGGGGCCGCTCGAGGATCCGTCGCGGGCCATCGGGGCGTGGCGGCGCCTCCTGGAGATCGAGACCTCGAACAGCCCCGCGCGCGAGCGGGCGCTGGAGGCGCTGGAACGGCTGTACCTCGATGCGGGCGAGGTGACGGATCTCGCGTTCGTGATGGGCGAACGCGCCGTGTATGCGTCGCCGCGCGAGGCGCGTTCGCTGCTGATGCGCGCCGCCGAGGCGCTGACGGCGGTGGCCGCGTCTTCGACGGGGACAGGGCCGCAGACCACGGAGGCGAACGCGCGGGCCATTGCCGCTTGGCGGCGGCTCATCGAGCGATTCGGGCCTTCGCGCGACGTGTACGCGACGTTCATCCCGCTGCTGGAGGAGATCGGCGACTGGGCCGAGCTCGCGCAGGCGCTGGAGGCGGATGCGGCGCTCGTCCCGGAGAGCGATCGCGGGGCCACCTTGGCCAAGGCGGGCGTGGTGCGGCTTTCCCGCTTGCGCGACGTGCCGGGTGCCATCGATGCCTTCCGGCGCGCGCTCAACTCCGACGCGGGAGAAAAGACCGCGCGCGCCGCGCTGGAAAAGCTGCTCGCCGCGGGCGATTACCGCGTGGCCGCGGCGGCAGCGCTGGAGCCTCTGTACCGCGCGGAGGAATCCGTGGCGGGGCTTTTGCGCGTGCTCGAGGTGCGAGCCGCGTTTAGCGCACACGCCGAAGAGCGCCTCAGCGCGCTCGACGAAGCGGCGAACGCCGCCGAGCTCTCCACCACGCACCGGTTGCAGGCCATCGACTATGCGGGGCGTGGGTTGGCGGAGGCCGTGGAGAGCGGCCACCCCATCGAGTCGTGGGTGGAGCGCGTGCTTTCCCTCGCGGGCGACGGCGAGGCCAAACGGCGCGCGACGATCTTCGGCAAGGCGGTGGGTGATCGGCCCATCGACTCGCAATCGATGATGCTCCTGGCGCGTCATGCGGGCGATGCCTTGGCGGAAACCGGCGACGTTCAGGGTGCCCTCGCACTGCTGCGGCGTGCCCTGGAGTACGATCCGTCGGCCACGGAGATCGTGCGGCGGGTCGACGGACTGCTGCGTGATTCGGGCAACCCGCACGAGCGCCTCGTCCTCTACCGCGCCGCACTCGAGCGCGAACGCGATGCTTCGCAGCAGCGGCGCCTTCTGCACGGCATCGGGGCGCTGGCCCGGCACGAGCTCAAAGATCCCCAAGGGGCCATCCAGGCGTACCGGAGCGCGCTGGACATCGAGGCCGAGGACCGCGACGCATACGCGGCGCTGTGCGAGCTTTACGAAGACGTGGAGTCGTGGGGCGACTTGATCGACCTGCTCGAGACGCGCGTGGCGCAGCTCGAGGGAGGCCCCGACTCGATGCGCGTGCGCGCCCAGCTCGCCGAGATAGCCGCCGTCCACGGGCAAGCGGAGCGCGCGAGCCAGCACGCGCGGGCGCTCCTCGAGGATCCCTCCCTGACCGACGACGAGCTCGATGCCGTCGAGCGCGTGGCGGAGACCATCGGCGACATGAACCTGTCGTCGGCGACCTTCGAGCGGCGCGCGGCGCAAGCCGGTGATCCACGCGACGCCTTCGAGGCGCTCGGAAAATTGGGTGCCGCACGGCTCGGCCAAGGCGATCTCGACGCCGCCATCGACGCGTGGAAGCGCGCGGCGCGCCTGGCCGGCGACTCGAACGAGCTCGTGGAGTCGCAGCGCTTCTACGAGCTGATACGCAAGGTGGCCCCGCGCGATCCCGAGGCGACCGAGCGCCTCACCGCGCTTCTCGAGGCGCAGGAGCAGTGGAGCGGGCTGCCCGAGCTCTATGGGGTGATGGTCGAGACGGCGAAGTCGACGGAGGGGCGCTGCTCCGTGCTTCTGCGCTTGGCGCGCGTGCTCGCGGAGAAGCTGAGCGATCCCTCCGGTGCGGCCGACGCCGTGGCGCGGGCCTTCGCGCTCGACCCGCGCAACGTCGAGAGCCTCTCGCTGTTCGAGCGACTTGCCGTGCACTCCGGCGAGATTGCCGGCTTCGTGCGCGCCGTGGACTTCGCGCTGGAGGAAGTGGAGGCGCGGTCGCTGCGCGGCGAATTCATGATGTCCAAGGCGCGCGTGCTGTCGAAGGATCCCGTTCGGCAGGACGAAGCGGCGTCGACGTACCGGGCATTGCTCGAGACGGAGGACCGGGATTTCGGCGCCACGCACCGCGCCGCAGTCAGCGGTTTCACGAAGCTGCTCGAGGCCAGCGATGCCAGTGCGGGGCGCAACGCCGACCGCCGCTGGCTGATGGCCTGGAAAGCGAACCATGCGCAACGCGAAGAAAAGATCGGGCACCTGCTCACGTGGGCACGCGCCGAGGAGACGCTGTTCTCCGACGTCGAGACAGCCCTCAACGTGCACCGCGAAGTGCTCGCGCTCGATCCCGAGAACACCGAGGCTTCGGCCGCGGTAGCGAGGTTGACCTTGGCGACCGGTGACGTGGGTGGTGCCGTTTCGGCCTTGTTTGCGCAGCGCGAACGCAGCGACGGCGCTGCGCGAAGGGCCATCGACATCGAGATTGCGACGATTCTCATCGAGCGCGGCGAGCAGCTCGAGGACGCCGTGCGGTGCGTGGCCGCCCTGCTCGACGAGGCGCCGGACGATGCGGATGCCCTCGGGCTGGCCGGCCGGCTCCTGCGGTTGCCGAAGGTAGGGCAACAAGCGGCCGCATTGCTCGAGAGGGCGAGCCAGCGCGTGGAGGACGGCGACGTGCGTGCGAGCATCGTGAACACGCTGCTGGAAGGCCCGCCGGAGGTCGCCGGCACGGCCACGCGTCGGGAGTGGTTCGAGCGGCTCATTGCCTCGCACGAGGTGCAGGATCGCAAGGATGCGGCGCTCTTGACGACCCTTCGCGCCGCCGAAGAATTTCCGCTCGAGCCCGCGTTCTGGGACCGCGCGGAAGATCTCGCGCGCGAACTGCAGAACCCGGGCAGCCTGGCAGATCTGTACTACCGCGTGCTGGGCGGTGTGCTCTCGCCCGACGGCGCGCTGGAAATCGGGCAGCGGGCGGTGGCCTTCCACGAGGAGTGGTTCGACGATCCGTCGCGGGTCATCGCCCTGCTCGAGCGCGTGCTCACCATCGACCCGATGGCCGCCTGGGCCTTCGATCGCCTCAAGCTGCTCTTCGACTCGCGCGAGCAGTGGGACGATCTGTTCGCGCTCTACGATCGGGCCATCGCCGCTGTAACGGAAAAGGAGCGGCGGGTCGAGCTGCTCGAGGACGCGGCGCAGATCGCCAAGGATTTCGCCAACCACTCCGACCGCGCCATTCTCTATTTGGAGAAGCTGCTCGCGCTCAAGCCGAAGAACGCGCGCATCACCGCGTCGCTGGAGCGGCTCTACGAACGCCACGGCAAGCACCGCGAGCTCATCGCGCTGCTCTCGTCGCAGTTGGATGGCATGGGCGTCATGGATGCGCGCGCCACGCGCATCCGCATCGCCGGGATGATGCTCGACCATTTGAACGACGTGCCGGGCGCACTCGCCGTGGTCGAAGGCCTTCTC
Organism: Sorangiineae bacterium MSr11367; assembly: GCA_037157805.1. Lineage (NCBI taxonomy): Bacteria > Pseudomonadati > Myxococcota > Myxococcia > Myxococcales > Pendulisporaceae > Pendulispora > Pendulispora rubella. The sequence continues at coordinate 11,414,057 of CP089983.1, forward strand.
GCGTCCGAGTCGACCGATGGCCCGGCGTCGCTTCCCGGCATGGGCGATGCCCACGCGCAGGTGCGGATCAAGCTGGTCGAACTGCTCGAGCGCATCCTGCAGGCGGCCACGCCGGCCCCCGAGGGCAACCACACGCGCCAGCACGCGGCCGCGTTGCTCAAAGAGCACTACTTGGAGACGGGGCGCGACGTGGATCTCGCGCGCGTGCTCGAAGTGGAGCTCGAAGCCGTCGACGACGCCAAGGCGCGCGTGACGGGACACAAGGAGATCGCGGAGTTGTATGGCCGGCTCGGGCAGGATGCCAAGGCGCTCGAGCACTACGTGGCGCTGGTGATGCTCGAACCGCAGGTGGCCACGCACCGCGATCGCCTGACGGCGCTGGCGGAGAAGGTCGACCAGTTCGATCGCGCCGCGGAGGTGCTCGCCAACGCCGCCGACCAACCCTCGCTCGACGAAGCGCTGCGCATCGATCTGCTGATGCGCGCGGCCACGATGCACGAGGATCGCCTCGGCGACGGCGCCCGCGCGATCGAGTTGTACCTGCGCGTGCTCGCCGCCCCCAAGGCCGGCAAGGAGGCGCTTTTGGCGGCGACGCGGCGGCTCGATCCGCTGCTGCTCACTGCCTCGCGCCCGCAGGATCGGCTCACCGTCCTGGAGCGCATGAGCGAGCTCGAGACCGATGCCCGCGCACGGCGCGTGGCACTCGGCACGGCGGCGGAGTTGGCCGCGGAGCTCGGCGAAGACGATCGCGCGATCCGCGCGTACGAGGCGCGGCTCGCGAACGACAAGGCCGACGCCGAGGCCCTCGATGGCCTCATCACGCTGCTCGAACGCGGCAAGCGCTGGCGGCCCCTCCTCGAGGCCCTCACGCAGCGCGCGGCGATCACGCCGTCGAAGGAGCAAAAGCGCAAGGACCGCGTCTCCCTGGCGCGCATCTATCGAAAGGAACTCGACGAGCCAGATGCCGCCATCACCACCTGGCACGCGATCGAGGAGGACTTCGGCCCGTCCGACGAGGGTACGCGCGCCCTGGCCGGCTTGCTCCACGGCGTGGGGCGCTGGCTGGAGCTCGCGACGCTGCTCGAGGAATCGGCGAAACGCGCGCAGGATCCCGAGGCGCGCGCAACGTTTCTGCGCCAGCTCGGCGATGTGCTGCGCGAGAGGCAGGGCGACAAGGCGGGCGCCATCGAGAACTACCGCGCCGCACTGGAAGCCTCGCCGCGCGAGCCGGGTGCGCTCGACGGGTTGTACGAGCTGATCGACGAGCCCGAGGCCGTGCGCGTTCTGTACGTGGCGCACACCACCGCGGGCGAGTGGCAGTCGGCGCTCGATCTCACCGAGCACCGGCTCACGTCGGCGAAGACGAAAGAAGAGCGCGGGCGCATCTTCAAGGAGGCCGCGTGGCTCGCCGAGCAACGCCTCGCCGACCGCGTCGCGGCGTACCGTTACGTCGGGCGTGCCTTCCTACTCGCGCCGCACGACGTGGACCTGGAGACGGACCTTTTCCGCCTGGCGGAGGAGACCAGCGGCTGGAAGGCCTTCGTCGAGACGCACAACCGCGTGCTCGAAACCATCGAGTCCGAGGGCGATGCGACCCTGGTGAGCCGGCTGCATCAGCACCTCGGCGAGGCCCTCGAGCGCCGGCTCGACGATGCCGAGGGCGCGCTGGCCGCGTACGCGCACGCCGTCACCACGACGCCGCACGACACCGACGCGGTGCGCGCGGTGCTGCGCGTGGCCGGGCCGCACATGCGCTGGGACGAGGCCGCAAAGGCGGCAGTTTTGCACGCCATCGCGACCCACTCGCTCGATGCCTCGTTGTGGACGACCTTGGAGGCGGTGGCCACCACGCCCGCCGCATGGGACGCCGCCACCGAGGCGCTGACCGCCCACATCGCCGAACACCCCGGCCTCGTCGCCCACCTGGCACGCGATCTCGAGGCGCGCGTGGCCGCATGGCACCGCGATCGGCGCGGGGATCCCGAGGCGGCGGAGCTCGCACTTTCGCGGGCGCTGACCCACGATCCGCTCAACCCCGAGCTCCTGGCCGCCCTGGCCCAGCTGCAGCGCCGGGCCAAGGGCCGCCCGCTGGTCGAAAGCCTGTTGCGCCTCTCGGAGGCGACCGGCGGCGACTTGGAGCTTCTGCGCGAGGCCTCCGAGATTGCCTCCGAGTCCATCGCGGATCGCGCGCTGGCGAAGTCGATCCTCGAGCGGCTGATGAAGCTCGCCACGGAGCGGTGGTTCGGGCGCGAGCCACCGCTCGACGTCACCTCGGGCGCGATGCTCGATCCGGAGCAATTCGTGCGCTGGACCATCTCGTCGCTCTCGCGCATCTACGAGGAGGAAGGCGACGCGGCGAAGACGGTGGACCTTCTGGTGCTCGCGGCCGATCTGCCCTTCGACAGCGACAACCGGCGCACGATGCGGCACCAAGCGGCGAGCATCGCCGTGGACAAGCTGGGCGATCGCGCGCGGGCCATCGAGCTTTACCGCGCGCTCTTCACCGAGGATCCGGCCGATGTTCGCGCCACGACGGCGCTGGGCGAGCTCTTCGAAAAGCTCGGGCGGCACGAGGAGCTTCTCGAACTGCGCGAGAAACAACTGGCGCTGGCCCCGAATCCGACCCTGCGCCTCGAGGTGGCGCGGCTGCAGGTGCACCTCGGTCTCTCGGGAAATGCCGTGGAGACGCTGGAGGCGAACCTCAAAGACGAACCGCGGCACGACGAGACCGTGCGCGAGCTCGTCGAGGTCTACGGCAAGGCGGAGCGCCACGCGGATCTCACCGCGCTCCTGGCCGACCAAGCGGCCCTGGCCGAGGTGGCCGGCGACGCGGCGGCGGCCTCGCTCTTCTGGGCGCGCGCCGCCGCGGTGGCCGAGGAAAAGCTGGATGACGCGAACGCGGCCATCACGTACCACGCCCGCGTCGTGGCCATCGAGTCGAGCGCCGCGTCGTACGATGCGCTGGCACGCCTTTCGATGCGCCGCCAAGACTTCGCCGAGGCCGCGCAGTACCTGCTCCTCTTGCGCGACATCACGCCGGCGAACGAGCGCGCGGGCGTGACCTTGCGCCTCGCCGATGCCCTGGTCGCGGCGGGACGCGAAGACCAGGCGCGCCAGCGCCTCGAGGAAGCCGTCGCCGAGCAGCCCGAGGAGGAACGGCTGCGCGCGCACCTCGGCGCCATCTACCATCGCACGCGCGAGTATGCGCCGCTGGCCGCGCTGCTTGCAACCGGTGCGACCCATGCCACGTCGAACGACGTGAAGCTCTTGCGCCTGCGCGAGGCTGCGGACCTGTATTGGCACAAGTGCAACATGCCCGCCGAGGCCGTGCCGCTCTTGGAACAGGCCACGGAGCTCGATCCGGAAAACCGCGCGATCCGGCTTCTCTTGGCCGACACCTTGGGGGCGGCGGGGCGCATTCAAGAGGGGCGCGCGCTGCTGCGCCAGGCCATCGAGGCTTTCGGCGGACGGCGCCCGAAAGAGCGGGCGCCGATCCATCATCACCTGGCCCGGCTCGATCTTTTGGCCGGCGATCGCACGCAGGCGATGGCCGAGCTCGAGGCGGCCACGCGCATCGATCCGGCCAATGCGGACATTCTGCGCGCGCTGGCCGAGCTCGCGCGCGATGACGGGCAGCTCGAACGCGCCGAGCGCTCCTACCGCGCGCTGCTCGCGGTCGTGCGCAGGCAGGACGCGCCGGACGAGAGCACGCCCATCGTGCGCACCGAGGTTCTGCTCGAGCTGAGCGAAATCGCCGCGCGGCAAGGGCAGGACGATCGCGCCGAGGAGATCCTCGAGTCGGCACTCGAGGCCGCGACGTCGCACCCCGTGGAGGCCGCGCGCCTCGAGCGGGCGCTGCGCTCACGCAACTCGTGGAAGGCACTGGCCAAGGCGCTGGAGATGAAGCTCGGGCGCGAGACCGACGATCCCGAACGCGGCGCGGCGGTGCTGTTCGAGTTGGCCGACGTCCTGGGCAACAAACTCGGGCGCGAGGACGACGCGTTCGCCGTGGGCCTCCGCGCCATCGAGGCCGCCCCCGCGTCCCCGAGCGTGCACGACGCGATGCTCGACCTGGCCAAGCGAACGCGCTCCGTGCCCCGCTACGCCGACACCTTGGGGCGCCTGGCCAAGACGGCCGAGGAGAAGAATCGCCCGCTCGCGGGATCGCTGTACCTGCGGCTGGGTGCCGTGGTCGAGCACGAGCTCGAGGACGACGCACGCGCACTCGCGATCTTCGAGGACGCCGAGCGGCTGGGGAGCGACTCCGGCGACGTGCTGCGCGCACTGGAGCGACTCTACGGGCGCGTCGGCCGGCGCGAAGGGCAGGAACGCGTGCTCTCGCGGCTCGTCGAGCTGGAGCAGCTGGCCTCGCCGCCCGATCCGGTGAAGCACGCGGACGCGCTCTCGCGGCTCGCGGCGTTGCGCCTGTCGATGCCCGGGGGCGTGGAGCCGGCCACCGAGCTGTTGGCGAGCGCGCTCGAACTGGATCCCCAGAGCGTGCACGCGCTGTCGGTGCTGCAGAAAGCCATCGATTCGCATCGGGATCGCGCGAAGTTGCTCGATCTGTACGAGCAAACGGGACGCCGTCCCGGGCAAGAGCGCCTTTTGCTCGACGCGCTGGCCCGTCGCAGTGCGCGCCCGGAGACGGCGGATCAGGAGCGGCCGGGCAAGCCGGGCCTGGGGTCCGTGCTCCGCGAAGCCATTACGCTGGCGCGAACCTTGGGCGAGAAGGTCCTCTTCGAGGAGCTGCTCGAGCGCTACGTGGCCATCGTGCGCAACGATCCGGCGGAGCGCGCGCACGCAACCTGGGCACTGCTTCTTTTGGCCGAGTGCTCCGAGGCGCGCAACGAGCTGCGCGATGGTCTCAAGCTTCGCCTCGAGGCGGCCGACTTCGCAGAGCCCGACGAAGCGCGCAAGATGCGCGCGTTCGTGGCCCGCGTCGCCGGAGAGAAACTAGGCGACGCGTATTTCGCCTCCAGGGTGTACGAGCAGCTTTTCGAGGAGAGACCGTCGGATCGCGACGTGTGGTCGGCGCTGCTCGCGCTCTACCGCAAGATGGGTGACGGCGAAAAGCTGGCGCGGTTGCTCGGGCAGGTCGTCGACTACATCGACGAGCCGGAGATTCGTATCGCCACGCGCCTCGAGCGCGCTCGGATTCTGCTGGAGCGCAAGGAAGAGGACGAGGTCGTCGCCGAGCTGCGCAACATCCTCGACGAACAGCCGGGGCACGAGGAGGCGGGGGCGCTGCTCCTGTCGATCCTGGAGGCCGGAAATCGCGAGGGAGAGCTCACCGAGCTCTTGAATCAACTGATCGACGCCGCCAAGGACCATGGTGACTCCCCGCGCGTGGCCACCCTGTCCGCGCGGCTCGGTGTGCTCGTCGAGACGAACGATCCCGACGCGGCGATCAGCATCTACTACGCGGCGCTCGATTGGGATCCGAAGAGCGAACCCGTCCTGCGCGCCATCTCACGCCTGCTGGCCGAGCGCGGCGAGCCGGCGGATCGGGCCGAGCTGCTCGAACGGCTGCTGCCGCTCACCTCGGGCCGCGAGGCGGAGAAGCTCGCGCTGGAGTTGCTCGCCCTGCGCGAGGAGCTGTGGGATCCGGACGGCGGTGAGCGCGCCATTGCACTCGGTTTCAAGGCATGCCCCGAGAGCAACGCCTTGCGCGATCGGCTCCTCGGCATCTACCGCGAACGCAACGATCTGCCCAAGCTCGCGGACGTGCAGGTGCTCGATGCGATGGCCCAGACCGATCCGGCGAAGCGCGCCGCGCTTCTGCGGCAGGCCGCGAATCTCTATCGCGTCGAATTGAGCGATCCCGTGCGGGCCGCGGAGCTCTTGAAGGACGCGCGGGCGGCGCAACCCGACGATCTGGAGCTCTTCAACGACTTCGTGGCGGCGTTGACCGAAGCCGGCAAGCTCCAGGCCGCGGCGGCGGAAATCACGAGCACGGCGGCGTCGCTCCCCGACCAGGACCCGCGGCGAGCGCCCCTGTTGGCGACGCGTGCGCGGCTTCGTGCGGCCTTGGGCGATCAAGGCGGGGCGCTCTACGACTTGGAGCGGGCCTTCTCGCTGGATCCGCAGCACTACGTGGAGCCGCTCACCGAACAGCTCACACGGCTGCGGGAAGACGCGGTGCAGGCCGGCGATACGGCGAAGGAGGGCGCCGTTCTGCTGCGCCTGGTGAATCTCCTGGCCAAGTCCGGGCAGGTCGAGGCCGCACGGGTGCACCTCGGCGAGATCTTGACCCGCGATCCGAACCATCGCGAGGCCCTGCGCGCGCTGGCCGGGATCGAGGAGTCGCTCGAGCATTGGGACACGGCGGCGGCGGCGTACGGTCGCCTGGCCATGGTGGACGAGTCGACGGATCTTTCGGAGCTGGCGCTGAAGCTCGCCCACGCGAGCGAGCAGGCGGGTGAGCTCGGGTTTGCGCGCACGGGCCTGGAGCGAGCGTTGCGCAACGATCCGACGAACACGGAGCTGCGCGAGCGGCTGCGCGATCTGTATGCGCGCACGGGTGCGAACCGCGAGCTGGCGGAAATGAGCCTCTCGGAGGCGCGCACGGCCTTCGACGACGACGCGCGCTTCACGCACCTGGTGCGGGGCGCGGCGGTTCTCTTGGAGAACAGCTTGGACGAGCGCACGGCGCTGGCCGCGCTCGAGGAAGCGCGCGCCCTTCGGCCGAACGACATCGAGTGCGCGGCGCTGCTGGCCGATGCCCTGCTCGCCTTGGGGCGCCACGACGAAGCCACCGAGATCGTCCACGTGACGTTGGCGTCGCAAAAGGGCCGCCGCTCCCGCGATCTGGCGCTGTTGCACCAGCGCCTGGCGCGCATTGCCCGCACCGTGGGCGACCGCCCTGCGGAGATGCAGTGGCTCTCCAGCGCATTGGACATGGATGGCCAGAACGGTCTCGTCGCCTCCGAGCTTGCGCGCTCTGCGCTCGAGCTTCGTCAATACGACGTGGCCACGAAGGCGCTGCGCACGATCACGATGCTCCGCGGCCCCGCTCCGATTCCGCGCGCGGTGGCGTACCAGCGCCTCGGCGAGATCGCGCACGTTCAAGGCGACACGAAAAAAGCGCTCCTCCTCTTGAAACGCGCCGTCGACGACGACCCCACCTTGGACGACGCCCGCGCCCTGCTGAACGCGCTCTCTCGTTAAATCAGGTGTAGGCGTCCACTTTTTCGACAACGTGGACAACCTCCGCGCCGAATAAATGGACGTGTGGTGGGGCGCTCGTTCGCCTTCGCCGTCATTTCTCGGCGCCCGCGCATGGCGCCCAATTTGCTGAATGCGGGACAGAGGTACCGATATGAAACCCCGTGAAGTCGAAAAACGAGATGTCGATCGCCCGGTGAAGAAACCGGTAAAGACCGTGTCGTCTCCCGAAAGCGAGAAACAGTATCGCCCCAAGGTGGAACCGCAGTTCGGCGACGAAGGAGGCCCGCCGACGAAAGACTAATGTGGACGTCCTCTGCGTATGCCCATCAAGGCGCGCGGCAGTGCAACGCCGCGCGCCGCGCATGCGCCACCTTCGCGGACACGCTGCGAAGATCCGTGCCCCAGCGCGCCCAAACCACGTCGTAGAACTTGCAGGCCCCTTGGACGTCGCCAGTCTTTTCGAGGGCCATTCCAAGATGAAGATTCGCCTGCGTCTGTGCGAGCGGGAATTGAACGGCTTCACACGAGTTGGCCGCACGCTGAAGGTAAGGAACGGCGTGGCCCACGTCGCCGGCCAAGAGGTACAAGTGACCGAGCGCGCCGTCCATCTCGACGTCGCGCGTGAGCGAATTCGCGATCGGCATGTAATCCGGCAAAACGCGAAGCGCCTCCGCCGCATCTTGCGGTGTCACGACGGCTTGCGCGTACGCCCGTATCCAATTCGTAAACTTCGCCGCCACGAGCTGTGGACGTTGCTTCTCGCGTTCGAGCCACGCCTGACGCTGTCGCGTAAACGCTTCGCGCGGCATGGCACCCGCGAGGTATTTCGCTCGAAGTGGTAGAATTTCCCAATCGTAATAGGACGAAGTAAGCCACGCGTCACGCTTCGCCAGAAATGCCGATGCGAGCTCCCCGACGAGCTCTCGCTGTCCGAGCTCGAGGAGAAAGGCGAACTGAAAATCCGCAAAGTAGCCGTGGTCGTCCTCATAGTCCGCCGTGGCGATCAGCGCGCCCCATGATTGCACCGCTTGCTCTGCAAGCGCGAAGTTCCCGGCGAGCACGTTGAACCGTGCCTCGTTCCATCGTCGATGCCGTTCGCGTTGATCCTCCGGAGCCAGTGGCCACGCCCGTTCCAGCATGTCGTGCACACTGTCCATGGCCCCACCGCGCCCCTGAATCGCTCCCGCGAGCCGGAGGCCGGCTTTGTAACGCGGCGACGGGAGCGCCATCAATGCACGCGCGCGCCGCTCGGCATCCAGACATCGCCCTTCGCGCGCATCGAGTTTCGCGAGCTGGTCGAGACAGGTCGCCCCGTAATTCGAAATACGCAAACATTCATTCAGCGCGTCGCGGGCACTGCCCACATCGTCGAGCAGACCGAAGGCGTATCCTTTGTCGGTCCAGCCCAGTGCCAGCGAAGGGTTGCGGCGGAGAAGATCATCGAGGACCTCGAGCGCCTGTCGCAGCTCACCCCGGTTGATCTGCGTGTTGGCCAGGGCATGGAGCACGAGCCAATCCGAGGGAAATTTCTCGCGCACCGCAACGAGTCGCTGCAGCGAGCCTTCGAGATCCGGTGGCACGGCCATCGCGGGTGCGTACGCGTCGAGGAGCGCGAGATCCCTCTCACTCAGGCTGCTGCGGTGAGCAGAGGCAAGGTGGTGGTGCTCGCGCGCCGCGGTGTCCGTCCACTGTGGGAGCATCGCGAGATACAAGTGTGCCGCCGCAAGGCTCGGATCGAGCTCGATCGTGCGTCTGAAGCTGCGCTCCGCCGAGTGATCCGAGGCATCGCGCCAGTCCTGCAAGCCCGCGTTGAGGTGCACCAGCGCCTCTTGCTGGCTCGAACTCAACTCGACACTCGAGGAGGGCACCACGGGAAGGCGCGCCGCGAGGCGGTGGCTCATTTTGGGCTCGTAGAGGCCCGCCACCATCGCGACCACCAACACGAGGGCCACGATGCCCGGCAAGGCGAGGCCCGCCAGCATCGCGCGCACGATGCGACGCCGGCGGCGGCGCACGCTGGCGATGTTGCCGCCCGTACGGGGCGACGCCACGGGTGACTCCGGCGCCGGCGTTTCGCCCTCGCGCAACGTGCGCGGGCCCTGGTCGTCCGGCGACCGCGGCGCGGAGGTTGGCTTGGGCGAGGGACTCGCCAACGTCTCGCTGACGACGACGATGGGCGAAGGAAGCCTGGCCGCCGGCTGCGTGGCCCGCCCGTGCGAATCCTCGCTGTCGGGCGCCAGATCGGAGGCCAGCTTCTCGCGAATGAGCGCACTCACGGTGGCCGGCGGCTTTCCGAACACGTCGGGGAACGTCGCCAAAAGCGCCTCGCGCATCTGACGCGCCGATGGCCATCGGTCCGCCGGATCGAACGCCAACGCCTTTTGCACCACCTCCACGATGGGCGCCGGCAGATCCGGCGCAATCTTCGCCAGCGAACGCGCCGGCCCCGTTGCCGCGGCAACGAGTTGCACCGCCGTGCCGTCGGGCCCGTGCACCAGCTCGCCCGAGAGCAACGTGAAGATCGTCGCCCCGATCGCCCAGCAATCCGTCGGCGGCCCGATCGCCGCGCTCTGCCCCAGCATTTGCTCGGGCGGCATGAACGCGGGCGTCCCCACCATGCGCCCCGTGGAGCTCAACGGAGCGTCGCCCTCCCCCGGGATCGGCGCCGGGCGGGCCTCGATCCGGCGTGCCACCCCGAAGTCCAACACGCGCACCGCGCCATCGGACATGATGAACAGATTGTCCGGCTTGATATCGCGGTGCACGATGCCCTTCGTGTGCGCCGCGGCCAGCACATCGAGCGCATCTGCCATCACCACGGCCACCTCGGCCACCGGCAGTCGCCGCCCCGGCGCGCGTTCCCAACGCGTCCGCAGGGTCGTGCCCTCGAGCAGCGGCATGATCAGAAATGGGCAGCCATCGTCGTCCACGTCATCGTCCACCACGGGAACGGCGCCGGGGTGCCCCACCTCGTTGGCGACGTAGGCCTCGCGGCTAAAGAGCCGGCGGCTCTCGGAATCGTCCCATAGTCCCTCGTGCAGGAACTTGATCGCCACCCGATGACCATTGCGGTGCGTGGCCGCGTACACCGCGCCCATCCCCCCCACGCCGATCAGCCGGTCGATCCGATATTTCTGCTGAACAATCGCGCCAAGTCGCGCCAACGCGCGCTCTGAAGCCGAAAACGAGAAGAACGGCGGCATTGAATTCTTCCGATAACCGTCGATGATGCCGGCTCGATGGTTTGGCCGTCAAGACAACCCGGCCCCCACGCGAAAGTACAACGGCGCTGATCCAACGCCCGTGCGTACACCTCTAGCGGTGCGCCCCGATGTCGCTGTGACGCAACTGGTTCTGCAGAGCGCAAGGGCCTATTCTGCGTGCGTAAGCGGCGAATCCTGCGATGGTCCAACGGACGAGGTATCTCATGGTCGCGCAAGGGCCCGACACCGGTGCTCGGATGCTCGTCGACCATCATGTTCGCATGGTCGGCCGCGCGCGCGATGCCGACTTGGTGCTCGCCGACCGCTCCGTGTCGCGCCACCATTTCCAAGTCGTCGCCACCGAGCAGGGAACGCGCGTGCACGTATGCCCCACGGCCGCCCCGCTCGTGCACGCGGGACGGGAAACCCTCGAGGCCATGGTGCGGGGCGGCGATTCCATCGTCGTAGGCAACACCGTCCTCATTTTGGTCGAAAGCGACTCCAACGCCGACGACCTCTCACCGCCCGCCTCCTACGGCTCGACGGTGGTGCGCGGCCTTCTCAGCGGCCCCGCCGCCGACGCGCGTGGCTTTGCCGCCCTGTTCGCGCTGAACGAGACGCTGGCCCAGGTGGAAGATCCGAGCTCGCTCGAGGCCGCGCTCACCACCTGGGCCAAGGCGTACGCCGACGGTGAATCCGTCACCATCACCGACGCCCCCGAGGGCGAGGTCCAAGACGAGGGCACCGTCTCCATTCTGGAGACCGTCACCGCCGGGGGAAAAACCCAGATCATCGTGCCGACCCAAGGCCCCTCGGCCCGGTGCGTGACCTTCACGACGACCTTGGCCCCGGAACGGGTCACGGATCTGCTCCGGCGCCTGCTCATCGTGGCCGTGCAACTCTGCGGCTCACGCCTGGCGCAGCTTTCCACGCTGCATACGGTGAAGGCCGAGCTGGAAGTCTTTCGGCGTCAGGCCGTCGGCAGCGCCCACGGCTTCTTGGGCGCCTCGCCGGCGGCCGAGCGGCTCGTTCGCATCATCCCGAAGCTTGCGGTCTCCGACGCCGTGGTGCTGCTCACCGGCGAAACCGGGGTGGGCAAGACCTTCGTCGCGCGGTTGATCCACGAGTCGGGCCCGCGCAAAGACGAGCCGCTGCGCGTGATCAACTGCGCCGCCATCCCCGACAGCCTGATCGAGAGCGAGCTGTTCGGCCACGAGCGCGGGGCCTTCACCGGCGCCGTCGCCTCGCGCGCTGGTGCGCTCGAAGGAGCAGGACGCGGGACGCTGCTTCTCGACGAAATCGGTGAGCTGCCGCTGGCCAGCCAGGCCAAGCTGCTGCGCGTCCTCGAAGACCGCCGTTTCGAGCGCCTCGGATCGAACCGCTCGCTCACCCTGCAGGCGCGGGTCATCGCGGCCACCAACCGCGATCTCGAGGCGATGGTCGCCGCGGGCACCTTCCGCAGCGACCTGTATTTCCGCATTTCCGTGGTGAGCGCCCTCGTGCCGCCGCTGCGTGCCCGCGGCGACGACCTGGTGTTGCTCGCGCAACAGATCCTCGCGGACTTCACGCCGAGCACGGGCCGGCGCATCGACGGCTTCTCGCCCGAGGCCCTGGTGGCCATCCGACGCTACCCGTGGCCGGGAAATGTGCGCGAGCTGCGCAATGCCGTCGAGCACGCGGTGGTGCTGGGCGATGGGCCGTGGATTGCCCCGTCGGATCTGCCCCTCGCGGTGAATGGACTGGCCGAGGAGGGCACCCCCGCCCAGCCAACCAGCGACGATCCCTACGTGCTGCACCTCCCCGGGCGCCTCGAGGACGTCGAACAGCGTGCGATTCAGGCCGCGCTGCTGCACACCAAGGGCAACCGCACCAAGGCCGCGGCGATCCTCGGGATCAATCGACAAACGCTGTACAACCGAATGCGCGACGAGCCGAAGTAACGCTGTCGACGATTTCGACGACAAGGCCGTAACGGCGTCCAAAATTTCGGCGGTGCTGCGCACGGATCCGGCACGAAAGGTGGTCGCAACGCCGTCCAGTCCACGGACAGGACATGGCGAGCAACTTGCTCTTGTTGCCACGACCCAACCATGAAGACCTCCACCGCCGCGGCGCTCGACGAGCGCATGGAATCTACTGGCTTTGGACATTCTCTCACCCGTGTCGAATCGAGCGGATTGGTCGCCGTTGACCCTCCGTTGATTCGCGCGCTTCGTGTCGTCGAACAAGTCGCCGAACGCCGGCAAGGCGTTCTCGTCACCGGCCCGACGGGCTGCGGCAAGGAGCTCCTCGCCACCGAGGTGCATCGCCGTTCCGGGCGCCGGGGGAAATTCGTCGCGGTCAACTGCGCAGCCTTCAACGAGGGGCTGGCCGAGAGTACGCTCTTCGGCCACGTGCGCGGCGCCTTCACGGGCGCCGTGTCCAATACGCCGGGGGCCTTCGTCGAGGCGCACGGCGGCACGCTCTTCCTCGACGAAATCGGGGAGCTGCACCTCTTCGTGCAGGCAAAGCTGCTGCGCGCCCTCGAGGAAGGCTCCGTGCGCCCCATTGGTGCCCCGCGGCCCACCGCGGTGGACGTGCGCATCGTCGCGGCGACGAACCGCGATTTGCGCAAGGAAGTCGCGGCGGGGCGCTTTCGGGCCGACCTCTATTTCCGCCTCGCGACGTTCGTCGTGGAGGTCCCGGCGTTGCGCACGCGCCCGGGCGATCTGGAAGCGTTGATCGCGCGCTTTCACGCGCAGCACGATCGGGCGTCGCGCCTGATCCTGACCGAGGAGGCGCACCAGCTGCTGCTGCGCTACGCATGGCCCGGCAACGTGCGCGAGCTGCGCAACGTGATGGAGCGCGTCCTGTCCCTCGCGCCGCCGGGCAACATCGACGAGGCAACGTTGCTCGAGCTCGCGCCGGAGCTGGGCACGACACCGGTGAACGGCGAGAGCCTCGAAACGTCGACCCTGCGTCAGGCCCTCGCGAAGAGCGAGCGGCGAAAGATCCGCGCCCACTTGGAGAGCGGCAGCACCCAGCGGCAAAAGCTGGCCGACGAATTGGGCATCCACCGCTCGACCCTCTGGCGAAAGATGAAGCGGTTCGCCGCCACCGAAGTGGAACCGCCGTCGTCGCAGTTCTGATTCGATTGGCAATTATCGCTTCTTGACAAATAGGCCCGCGTCCTTCAAGTTCCCATCGTTATGATTCGCCCCATGGTGCTGCTCGAATTTGGCAAACGCGGAGTTGGTCCGTAGGGCGAAGGTTCATTTGACACGTTCATTTGACCGGCAGCTCGAAAGGCCGGCTCCGCCATCACGGCGTTGAGCCGGCCTCGTTGTTTTGTCTTTGAACGTTTTTTCATCGCCGAGCGGCACACGCTCGCGCGCAGAGGGCATCTCCATGCCACGCGACATTCCAATTACCCAACTTCGCAACATCGGAATCATGGCTCAACGTTACTGTTCTAAATCTCGTAAAAGACTCAAACTTTTCGCTAAAGTCGAACCGCGGCAGCGAGACAATCCCGGCGGGGCCGGCGACATGCCCGATTCTACGAGGCAAGGATCGCAATAACGTTTGGCGACCTTCACATTGGGCAGGGGGCAAGAGCGCCGGCCCCGCCGGGATTGTTCCGCTGCCGCACCTCGACCGCCGCCAGATCTATATCTGGACACAACCCGCAAGCTGAGAGGTCCAGGGAAGACCACCTGCGCCGAGCGCATTTTGTATTGCGCGGGCCGCATTCACAAAACCGGTGAGGTCCACGAGGGCACCGCCGTGTTGGACTTCGATCCCATCGAGCAAAAACGCGGAATTACCATCAATGCTGCAGCCACCAGCGTGGGTTGGTCGCCTTCGTGGGGGCTCTATGCGGGGCAGCCGCACCGCGTACAGATCGTGGACACGCCGGGCCACGTCGACTTCACCATCGAGGTCGAACGTAGCCTGCGCGTCCTCGACGGGGCGGTGTTCGTGCTGGATGCTGCCAGCGGCGTGGAATGCCAATCGGAAACGGTGTTTCACCAGGCCGAGCGCCATGGCGTGCCTTCGCTCGCCTTCGTGAACAAAATCGACAAGCCCGGCGCGGACTTCGACATGTGCCTTCGCGACATTCGCGAGCGGCTCGGCATCGAACCGGTTGCCCTGCACGTTCCGATTTCCGGCTCGGAGCTGCTCGACGTCGTGCAGGGCGTCGTGCTCCGATTCGACGGCCGCGCGGTGCTCGTTTCGGAGATGACCGCAGCGCATCGTGCCGCTTTCGACACGGCGCGCGCGTCGATGATGGAGACCTTGGCCAGCTTCGACGAGGACGTCCTCGCGAGCTATTGCCATGGGTTGAGCGCGGACGCGCGCACACTCGCGCGCGCCATTCGCGCAGGTGCGCTCGCGCGCAGGATCCTTCCCGTCGCTTGTGGCTCGGCGCTGAAGAACGTGGGGATCCCTCCTCTGCTCGATGCCATCGTCAATTATTTACCCAACCCCATCGACGTGCCCGATGTCTCGGGCACGCATCCGTCGAGCGGCGCTTCGCTCACCCGACGCGCCGACGACCGCGAGCCGTTCGCGGCCCTCGCCTTCAAAACCGTGTTCGATCGGGCCGGGTATTTGACGTACTTGCGCATCTATTCGGGCACACTCTCGACGGGCGACGGCCTGCGGCTCGGGCGCAGTGGTGCGCGCGAGCGCGTGGGCCGGATTTTCCGTCCTCACGCCGACCAGCGCGAGGAAGTGCGCATGGCCTACGCCGGCGACATCGTCGCCGTCACCGGCCTTCGCGACGTGCGAACCGGCGAAACCCTGTGCGCGGCGGACGATCCCATCGTCCTCGAGCGCATCGACACACCGGCGCCCGTGGTGGAGGTCACCATCGAACCGAAAACGGCAGACGATCGCGAACGCCTTCCCACGGCGCTCGGGCGCATGCTGTTCCAAGATCCGTCCTTGCTGGCGTGGGTCGATCCGGAATCGGGAGAGATGCGCCTCGCAGGCATGGGGAGCCTTCATCTGGACGTGACGGTCACGCGCTTGCGCGAGGACCATCGCGTCGCCGTCTCGATGGGCCGACCCGAGGTCGCCTACCGAGAGACCATCGCCCACGCCGCGCGCGTGGCCTACCGCCACGTGAAGCAGCATGGCGGCCAGGGCCAATTCGCGTGCGTCACGCTCGCCGTGGCGCCGGGGGCGCGAGGATCCGGCATCACCTTTTCCGACGAGACAGCGGGTGGCTGCATTCCACGCGAATACGTGCCCGCCGTCGAGAAAGGTGTGCGCGCAGCGGCCGCGCGCGGCATCGTCGCGGGGTATCCTGTGGTCGACGTCGCCGTGACGTTGCTCGACGGGGAGACCCACGTCAAAGATTCGAACGCCGCGGCGTTCGAATTCGCCGGCTCGCTCGCCTTCCAGAAGGCGTGCGCGGAGGGCGGTGCCGTGCTGCTCGAACCGTATGCGGCACTCGAGATCGCCGTGCCCGAGATGCATGCGGGCGACGTCATCGGCGACCTCGGGGCACGGCGCGGGGTCGTTCAACGCCTCGTTCCGCGCGGCGGCCACTCCGTCGTCGTGTCGGCGCGCCTTCCGCTCGCCGAGACGTTCGACTACGTAACGCGCCTCCGGGGCTTCACCCAGGGTCGCGGGACGGCGTCGACGCGCCCCGATGGCTACGAGGTCATGCCGTCCACGCGATGCGCGGAGGGCGGACCGAAGCGCACACGGGCAAGCCATCGCACGCCGTAAGCCCCAGCTCGGCGCGAAGTGCGCCGGACTTCACGCACGCGTCCAGGACGTCGTGCGGAATGCCGTCGAGCTGGAGCTTCGCCCTGCGGAACATCGCATGGGTGCCCGCCGCGGTTCGTTCGAGCCACGCGAGGTAGAGGAAGCGTTCACCGCGCTTTCCATGCACGGCGGGGCCGCGAACGTCGGGCTCCACGCCTGACGTGCCCGAGGTGATCGTGATTTCCGTGGTCCACGACACCTCGGGCGCATCGGCGTCCACCTCGCCAACATGTGCTTTGCCGACTTGGAGCGCCACACGAACGCCGGTGTGCGGACCGCAGTCGCGACCTGGAAGATTCCGACCCACGATGGTGAGGAGCACGGGCATTCGCAGAGCGCAGTATAGCGCGCCGTCGTTACCCCCGCTGACCCGTGAGCTCCTCGTAGACCCCTTCCGACTTCGAGCGCTCGTCCGGCAGGATGTCGATCACGCGGAGGGTCATCGGATCGGTCCCGTGCAGGAGCTGCTGGAGCCACTCGATCAACGCCGGCGACAGCTTCAACGCGGTCTTGAGAAGCTCCAGCGCGATTTCCAGGTTGTCGTTCTTCTCACCCGCCATGGCACACCTCCCCGAGTCCTCGTGAAAGCAAGAGCGCGTCCGTGAGCACCGCCGGCAGCGATACGCCCGCCTGAATCAACGCGTCGCCGATGTTGCGGAGGGCGTTGGCCGCGTCGATGGCAGAGCAGGCGACGTTGTGTCGTTGTCCATTTTCCCACGCGTCCACGCCCGATTCGGCAGCGAAAAGCGCGGGACGGGCCACGTCGTAGGCGTCCTTGCAACTCTTCGCGAGCTGCGCATTGCTGCGGGTGCGCGCGGTGGATGCGCACACCTCGTCGGCGACGGAGACGGCTTTGGCCACGGTAAGAATCGCGGCGCGCGCGTTCTGCCGGTCCGGCGAGTTCGCCCCCCGGGCAGGCGCGCACGCCCCGACAAGCAAGAGCGCGGGAACGATTAAGCCAAGCTTCACGAGGCACCCTCTTTGAGCGCAGGTGCGACCGCCGGCACCGGCGTCGCCGTTTGGCCACCGCCAATCTCGCGGCCACGGCGCAGCGACTCGATGAGGAGATCGTGCCCCGCGATAGCGGTCAACGCCGACACCAACCCATCGAGCAACGCCTTCTTCCACGGCGTGCCCGCCGCGACAGCTTGGAAGATGCCAGCCACGGCCCCCAAACCCAACGCGAGCCACGGACGCCATTGCGACGGGACCGTCGGAAGCGGCGTGTCCGATTTCAAAAGCCGCACGATGGCGCCAATGACAATCGCGCCAACAACGATCCACTTCCCTTGCGCTGCAAGGGTCAAAATTTCATCCAAGCTGTTCATGATTCCCTCGTCCAGCGGGAATCATCAAGTTCCGAGCCGCAGCCAAATCCCGGAAATTACGCAGAGATGCGTACGTCCGGCCGTCGCGGGGTGCAACGTGCGACGTTGCACCCGCAACAGCGGTCGCTCAGCCGGCGACCCGCTGCGGTTGCGCCGCAACGGCCGCGAGGTACCGATCGACCCCCCGCGCGACGCGGCGGCCATCGGCAATCGCCCACACGACCAGCGATTGCCCGCGGCTCATGTCGCCGCACGCGAAGACGCCGTCGACGTTGGTGCGACCGTCCGCGTCCGTTGCCACGTTGCCGCGCCCATCGAGGATGAGCCCGAGGGCCGACGGCACCGTTCGCACGGGACCGGTGAAGCCCATGGCCAGAAGGGCCAACTCGCACGGGACGGTGAACTCCGTACCCGGCATCTCGCGCACCGAGCGATCGGGCATAATCTCCGCGCGAATCGCCTCCAGCGATACGACGTTGCCCTCGGCATCGCCGATGAAGCGGCGCGTGAGAACGGACCAATCGCGGTTGCCGCCCTCCTGGTGCGAGGACGACGTGCGCAGCACCAGCGGCCATGCCGGCCACGGATTCTCGCGCGGGCGCGCCTCCGGCGGTCGGGGCATGATCTCCAGCTGCAGAACGCTCGCCGCGTGCTGCCGGTGCGACGTGCCCACGCAGTCCGAACCCGTATCGCCACCGCCGATGACCACCACGTGCTTGCCCGTGGCCACCAGCCCATCGCCCACCACGTCGCCGGCCACACGGCGATTCTGCAGGGTGAGAAAGTCCATCGCGAAGTGGATGCCCCGCAGCTCCCTGCCGCCCACCGGAAGGTCGCGCGGCACCTGGGCGCCGCACGCGAGCACCACCGCATCGTGCTCCCCGCGCACGTCGTGGATCGAAATGGCCCCGCCGATGTCCGCACTGGTCACCATGCGGACGCCTTCGGCCTCCATCTGCGCGACGCGGCGATCGAGCCCGTCTTTCTCCAGCTTGAAGTCGGGGATGCCGTAGCGCAAAAGCCCGCCGATGCGGTCGTCGCGCTCGTACAGGGTCACGTCGTGCCCCGAGCGGGCCAGCTGCTGCGCCGCCGCCATGCCCGCCGGCCCGGAGCCGATCACCGCCACGCGCTTGCCCGTGCGCTGCGCCGCCGGGCGCGGGATGAGGCTGCGCTCGAACGTCTCGTCGGCGATCGTCTTCTCGATGGCCTTGATGCGCACGGCATCGCTGTCGAGGGCGAGCACGCACGAACCTTCGCACGGCGCTGGACAGATGCGGCCGGTCACCTCGGGAAAGTTGTTCGTCTCGGCCAAGCGCGACATCGCACGGTCGACCTGCCCGCGGAACATCATGTCGTTCCACTCGGGGATCAAATTCCCCAGCGGACAGCTGCCATGGCAGAAGGGCACGCCGCAATCCATGCAACGCGCGGCCTCCTGGCGAACCTCGCCCTCCGCCAGCGGCAACACGAACTCGCGGTAGTCGCCCACGCGTTCTTCGACGGGACGCTCTTTCGAACGGCCTCGGCCCAGCTTGAGAAATCCCGTCGGGTCACCCATGGCTCACCTCGCGAAGTCGCGCCTTCTCCCGTTCCAACGCGCGCTTGTATTCCGTTGGAATCACCTTGACGAACTGCGCGCTCGACGCCGCCCAGCCCGCGAGAACCGCCGCGGCCTTGCGGCTGTTCGTCCGCGCCGCGTGCTCTTGCACCAGCGCGTGGACTTCCTCGAGATCTTCGGCCGACAGCGGATGCTCCACCTCGACCATCGCACCGTTGATGCGCTCGGCGAAGTGTCCATCCTCGTCCAGCACGTAGGCGATGCCGCCGCTCATGCCGGCCGCGAAGTTTCGCCCCGTCGTTCCCAGGACCACCACGCGACCGCCGGTCATGTACTCGCAGCCGTGATCGCCCACGCCCTCCACCACTGCGGTGCAGCCGCTGTTTCGCACGGCGAAGCGCTCGCCGGCGCGGCCTGCGAAGAACACGCGGCCGTCGATGGCGCCGTAGAGCACCGTGTTGCCCACGATGACGCTGCGGTCCGCGACGAAGCGCGCACTCGGGCTGGGCCGCACGACCAAGGTGCCGCCCGAAAGACCTTTGCCGACGTAGTCGTTGGCATCGCCCTCGAGCACCAGCGACAGGCCGCGGGCCGCGAAGGCGCCGAAGCTCTGGCCGGCGGTGCCTTTGACGTGCACCGTGAGCGTGTCCTCGGGGAGACCGTTCTCGCCGTATTTTCGAGCAATTTCGCCCGAAACCATGGCCCCGAGCGCGCGATCCGAATTGCGCACGGGAAGCTCGAACTCCGTCTTCTCACCGCGCTCGAGGCTGGCCGCCCCCAGCTCGATGATCTTCCGATCGAGCACGTTGTCGATCTCGTGGATCTGCGGCTCCGTACACCGCAGCGGACCTTCGCCCGTGGGCAGCGACAAGAGCCGCGAGCAATCGAGCCCGCGCGCCTTGCGGGGCAGCCGCTCCTCGGGGCGCATCGAGAGGCAATCCACGCGGCCCACCATCTCGTCGATGGTGCGGAACCCGAGGCTCGCCATGATGCCGCGCAGCTCCTCGGCCACGAAGAAGAAGTAGTTGATGACGTGCTCCGGCTCACCCTTGAAGCGCGCGCGCAGCACCGGATCCTGCGTGGCAATGCCCACGGGGCAGGTATTCAAGTGGCACTTGCGCATCATGATGCAGCCCGATGCGACGAGCGGCGCGGTGGCAAAGCCGAATTCCTCGGCGCCGAGAAGCGCGGCAATCGCCACGTCCCGCCCCGTCTTGAGCTGCCCGTCGACCTGCAGCCGCACGCGCGAGCGCAGGTTGTTCTCCACGAGCACCCGCTGCGTCTCGGCGATGCCGATCTCCCAGGAAATGCCCGCATGCTGGATCGATGACAGCGGCGATGCGCCCGTACCGCCATCGTGCCCGCTGATCAGGATGAGATCCGCCTTGGCCTTGGCCACGCCCGCCGCCACGGTCCCCACGCCCGACTCGGCCACGAGCTTCACGCTCACGCGGGCCCGCGAGTTCACGTTCTTCAAATCGAAGATGAGCTCGGCCAGGTCCTCGATCGAATAGATGTCGTGGTGCGGCGGCGGCGAGATGAGGGTGACGCCCGGCGTGGCATGCCGCACGCGTGCGATCGTCTCGTCCACCTTGTGGCCGGGAAGCTGTCCGCCTTCGCCGGGCTTGGCGCCCTGCGCGATCTTGATCTGCATCTCCTCGGCCGAGACGAGGTAATGCGCACTCGCGCCGAAGCGCGCCGAGGCCACTTGCTTGATGGCGCTCTTGCGCAGGTCGCCGCGCTCGTCGGGCACGTAGCGGATGGAGTCTTCGCCGCCCTCGCCGCTGTTGCTCTTGCCGCCGATGCGGTTCATCGCAATGGCGAGGTTTTCGTGCGCCTCCTTGCTGATGCTGCCGAAGGACATGGCGCCGGTGGCGAAGCGGCGCACGATCGTCTGCGCAGACTCCACCTCGTCGATGGAAACGGGCGTGTTGCCCTGGGGCAGGGAGATGTCCCAGAGCGCCCGCAAGGTACAGGGCCCGGTCGCCTGATCGTTGATGCGCTTCGCGTAGTCCGCGTAGGAGCGGTCGTCGTTCAGGCGCACCGCCTTCTGCAGGTTGGCGACCGTCTCCGGGTTCCACAGGTGCGGAACGCCGCCGGCGCGCCACGCGTAGGTGCCGCCGACTTCGAGCTCCTGATCCTCCGGCGCTGCGAACCCCTGGGCATGCAGCGTCAACGCATCGTCGGCCACGATGTCGAGCCCGATGCCGCCGATGGACGTCTCCGTCCCCGGGAAGTACGTGTCGACCAGCTTCTGCGAGAGCCCGAGGGCTTCGAAGATCTGCGCACCGTGGTAGCTCGACAAGGTGCTGATCCCCATCTTGGAGAGCACCTTGAGAAGCCCCTTCTTGAGCGCCGTGACGTAAGCCTTCGTGGCCGCCGCGGCGTCCTCGCTCGAGTCGGCCACGACTTCCATCGCCAAGTACGGATTCACCGCACCGGCGCCGAAGCCCACGAGCAGCGCGAGATCGGCCACCTCGCGGCACTCGCCCGACTCCACCACGATGCCCACGCGCGTGCGCTTTCCGACGCGCAAGAGGCGATGGTGCACGGCCGACGTCGCAATCAAGCTCGGAATCGGCGCACTCTCCGCATCGACATCGCGATCGCTCAGAATGAGCACGCTGTAGCCGGCATCGACCGCGCGCTCCGCCGCGTCCTGGATGGACTCGATCGCCACGCGAAGGCGCTCCTCGGAGCTCAACTTCGTCCCCGGGCTGGCCGGGAACGTCATCGAGATCACCTGCGTGCGGAAGAACGGGTACGGATTGGTCTTCAGCTTCGCCAGCTCGCGACTCGTCAGAATCGGGTGCGGCAACTCCAAGAGCCGACACTGCTCCGGCGTCTCGTCGAGCAGACGCCCCTCGCCACCGACACAGGTGACGAGCGACATGACCAGCTCCTCGCGGATCGGGTCGATCGGCGGATTGGTCACCTGCGCGAACTGCTGCTTGAAGTACCGGAACATCGACACGGGCTTGTCGACCAGCACCGCGAGCGGCGCGTCGTTGCCCATGCTTCCCGTCGCCTCTTCGCCGCGCGTGGCCATGGGCGCGAGCACGATCTGGAGGTCTTCGCGCGTATAGCCGAAGGTGCGCAGCAGCCGTTCGCGGTCCTCACGCTTGAGCGTGTAGATCTGCGGGACGTCCGGCAGGCGCGCCAAGTCGATCTTGTTGTCGCCGATCCACGAGGCGTACGGCTGGCGCGTGGCCACGGCGCGTTTGACCTCCGCATCTTCCACGATGCGGCCGGGCTCGTATTCGCTACCACAGTCGAGCAAAAGCATCTTGCCCGGCATGACCCGGCCCTTGTGCAGGATCTGCTCGTCCGGCACGTCCAGCACGCCGAACTCGCTCGCCGCGAGCACGCGCCCACCGGTCTGCACGATGTACTTCAACGGGCGGAGCCCATTGCGGTCGAGCGTGGCGCCGACGTAGCGCCCGTCGGTGAAGAGCAGCGCCGCCGGCCCGTCCCACGGCTCGACGAGCGACGCGTGGTACTCGTAGAACGCGCGCAGCTCCTCGGGCATGTGCGCCTGCGTGGACCATGCCTCGGGCACGAGCATCATCATGACGTGCGGAATGGACCGCCCGCCGGCGAGCAAGAAGTCGACGACGTTGTCCATCGACGCCGAGTCGCTTCCCTCGGGGCGGATGATGGCCTTGATGTCGCTGATGGCATCGCCGAAGAGGTGCGCCTGGAGCACTTGCTCGCGGGCCCCCATCCACGCGCGGTTGCCGCGCAGCGTGTTGATTTCGCCGTTGTGGGCGATGCGGCGGAAGGGGTGCGCGCGATCCCACGTGGGCAGAGTGTTCGTGCTGAAACGCGAGTGCACGATGGCGAATTGGCTCTGCGTGAGCGGGTCCGCCAAATCGGGGTAAAAGGTCCCGATGTGCTCCGGCAGCATCAAGCCTTTGTAAACGATGGTGGTCGACGAGAAGCTGCAGACGTAGAAGTCCTCGCCCTCGCCCGCGGCGCTGTTGGCACGGCCGGCGCGCTTGCGCACCAAGAAGAGCATGCGCTCGAAGTCGCTCATCGCGAGCGGCGCATCGTCGTTCTCGGTGGGAAGCTGGTGCGAGGACTTGATGATCTCCGCAGCCTTGGCGTCGCGCCCGACGAACAGTTGTCGGATGATCGGCTTGCACGATTGCCCGAGGGGCCCGAGCATCGCATCGTCCGTGGGGACGTCGCGCCAGCCGAGTACCTTCAGCCCATAATGCTTCACCGCATTGACGAGGCGCTCTTCCTGCCGCGCACGACGAGCGTCGTCGCGCGAAAGGAAAAGCATCGCGACGGCGTACTTGCCCGCACGCGGTAATTCGAACGTGCATCTCGCACGAAAGAATGCGTGAGGCAATTGCAGGAGCATGCCTGCACCATCGCCGGTTTTGGGATCTGCGCCCGTCGCGCCACGGTGGGCGAGACGTCGGACGATTTCGATCCCATCCTCTACGACCCCGTGTTGCGGGCCGCGCTCAAGCTCCACGACGAACCCTAGACCGCACATAGCTCTTTTTTTAGCGTACTCCGATGTAACGCATCGCGCTACCTGTTTCAGCTTTGTGATCGTTGCGTCGCGTCGATGTTAACTCAGCCGAAAAGTCGGTCGATCTAAACCGCAAAGGTAGGAGATCAACGCACTGCATTACCCCCCTCCGGGGGGTCAATTCTAGAAACCTGGCGATCGGTGGGGGGAGCCCACCAGGGCCACCCGCCAGGCCACCCCCCCAGGCCTCGCACCAACAAAGCGAACCCCTACCCGCCGAACGGCTCCCCCCCGCCCTTTCGGCGGCACTATGCTGCGTTCCCCCCCGAAGGGGGGGACGGGAGGAAAACGCGTGTATTTTCAGGAACTCATCCTAGGCCTGCAAGATTTCTGGACCAAACGAGGCTGCGTCCTCGTGCAGCCGTACAACTCCGAAGTCGGTGCCGGTACCTTCAATCCGGCGACGTTCCTTCGCGCGCTTGGCCCCGAACCCTGGAATGTCGCTTTCGTCGAGCCTTCGCGCCGCCCCGCGGACGGTCGATATGGTGACAATCCCAATCGACTCCAGCAGTTTCACCAATTCCAAGTCATTCTGAAGCCGTCGCCCATCGACATTCAGGATCAATACCTCGCCTCACTCCGTGCGCTGGGCACCCACCCCGAGGAACATGATTTGCGATTCGTCGAGGACGATTGGGAGTCGCCCACCCTCGGCGCCTGGGGACTCGGTTGGCAGGTTTGGTTCGACGGCCAGGAAATCAGCCAGTTTACGTATTTTCAGCAGATTGGCGGCATCGATTGCCGGCCCGTCTCCGGCGAGCTGACCTACGGACTCGAACGCATCTCCATGTACCTGCAAGATTGCGACAACATTTACGACGTCGCCTGGGCGCCCGGCATTACGTACGGTGAGATGGCCAAACGAAATGAATGGGAATGGAGCACCTACAATTTCGAGCAGGCGGATACCAAAGCGCACTTTGCCTTTTTCGATCACGCCGAATCCGAGGTGAAACGATTGATCGGGCTCTCCGACGATCCGCTCAAGCGCCTCGTTTTGCCGGCCTATGACTTCGTTTGCAAAGCGGCGCACCAATTCAATGTGCTCGACGCGCGTGGTGCCATTGGTGTGACCGAGCGCGCTCGCTACATTGGCCGCGTGCGCGGCATTGCCAAGGCCGTCGCCGAGTCGTTCCTCGCGCAGCGGCAGGCCATGGGCTTTCCGCTGCTCAAGACCGGCGAGACCCCCGCGACGAAGCTGGACGCCGACGCGACGTTGCGCACCGAGGCGGTGACATGAAAGCCGCCGCGCTGGTCGTGCTGGCGCTGGTCGCCTGCGGCGGCGCGCGGCAGGACGCGGGCTCGAAGTACCCCGCGCGGGAAGAGGGGTGCACCGTGGAGCTGTTCCATGACGCCCCCACGAAGCCGAGCGAGAACATCGGACCTGTCAGCGCAAGCTGCGACGAAACCGTGGCCGAAGCGGATTGCCTGCGCACCCTGAAGGATCAGGCCTGCAAGCTAGGCGGCGACATGGTGTGGGGCGTGGCGACGGAACCCGTGCGCAAGAACGGGCGTCAGCAGTGGAGCGGTCGAGCCGCACACTCCAAATAGGACGAGCGCCGCTCAGCGGTAGGGACGCAGCTCCGCCTCGAAGGCATCCCGGTGCGTCAACGCCTCGAGCCCGGGAAGGACCAGCACATCGGCGGGCGCGAGTCGGATCGGAAAGGTGCGCTCGCCGGGCGCATCCTTCTTCATGGCCTCCAGAGCAGCCCCCGCGTCCTTCGCGAGCCGCTTCAGCGCTTCGTGGCGAAGGAAGCGCTCCCGGAGCTCGGCGAACGGCGGCTCGCGTGCGCGCAGCTCGTCGCCGGCCTGCAGCACGAGGCCCATCTGCCCCTTCGGCGATCGAGCACGCGCCTGCGCGCGCAGCGTGTCGGCGATGCGCGCGGCATCCGCTTCCGAGCCGGCGTGGAGCCAGGCGGCGTGCGCAAAAGGCCAGGCCAAGAAGCGCGCGCGTTCCAGATCGTGTCCCGTGACCGGTGCAAAGCCGGGCGAGCATGACGACGCCGGCATGAGCACCTCCACGCAAAAGCCGTCCGTCGCGCAAAAGCGCGGGCTCGACGCGGCATACGCCACCGCCACCGGCGTGGGGGCGCGCTCGAGCCATGCGTCGAACGCGTCGTCGGGCTCTCCATCGCCCAAATCGTCGAGCAGCGGATTCGCGCGCGCCTCCCAGCGCGTGTTCGCATCGGCAAGCACGGTCTCCAAGGTGCGGCGCTCCTCGTCGGTGAGCGACAGCGCCACGGCCGCAAAGAGCGGCTCGTCGAGTGCCGGCGGCACGGGCGCCTGAGGCACGCGCGCGCCGCAGAGAACGATGCCGTTCTCCACGGGGCGCGTGCGAAGGAGAAAAAATGCCAAAGCCCCTGCCACGAGCACGACGGAAGTAGCGAGGAGAGCTTTCACGTCATCGTTTCTTGGCCGCGAAACCGAGCTTCTCCTCCGTGGAGGAGACGGTGATGACCCCACCTGCGATCGCGATGTTCAGCGTGTCTTCGTCGTTCGCATCGGGCCGCTTCGGCCCCGGCTTCGACTTGGCCGTCACCGCGTAGCCGTTCACCGTGGCATCCCACGCGTCACCCTCGCCGGTGATGGACCAATCGCCGTTCAAGTCCGTGCTGCTCGCCGGCGCCGTGCGCGTGCGCACGCCGCTGAAGGTCACGGTCCGCTTGTAATCCTTGTAGTAGTCCTCGCACGAGGAGCCGGTCGTCTGGATGATCGCGGTGCGTGTGGCCGTCACGGAATTGCCCGCGGCCGTGATGGTGAACTCGGTGCGATCCTTCGTCGCCGTGCAGTCGTCGAGGCCATGGAAGTTGGGCTTCCCTTCCCGAGCGTTCGCGACGTACCCGGTGAGGCTACCGCCGGAGATGACCATCTCCGCCGGGCCTCCCGTGTTGTAGCTGGTGATATCCCACACGCCGTCGAGCCCCGTCTGGGCCCCATCGCTATCGCTGCCGCAGGAAACGGTGCTCAACGCGGCCACGAACAGTCCTACGAAAGAAAGCTTTCCACGCATCTATGCCTCCATAGCCCCGTCCGCTTCCTTCGAGCAAGTCGGCGGGAGCCGATTCCCCCTCTGCTTGTGCGCAGGACGGGTTTTCCGTCATGGGCGCGAACACGACCAGCCACGATACGCAGCAGCGCCAAAGAAATTCCCTCGGGCTGGTCCGACTACTCCAGGCACTTCTCGAGGGCGCCGGTGGTCTGGGCGCTCATCGCACATTTGAACTCCATCTCGGTCACCTCCGAGACGCAGCTGCGGAAGTTCTCGTCGCCGCGGGCTTCGTCGCGCTCGCGCGTCCGTTCGGCCTGAATTTGGTCGGCGGATGCATCGGGGAACCGCTCGCGAACGACCAGGGTGGCGTACCGATCGATGAGCTGCGTGCACTGGTCGGCATCGACCTTTTTCTTGCACGCGAGAAGGGTGGTGGAGACCAGCAGGACGGAAAGCCCGAAGGCGAAACGACCTATCAGCGAAGGCACTGGCTGATCTCGTCCGTCGTCTTGGCGTTGCGGACGCACTTCATCATGGCGTCCGTCACTTTCCGGCCGAGGCAGTTCGTGCGCAAATCGTCCTTCATTTCCTGGCGAACTTCTTCCTGCTTCTTCTGGATAGCCGCCGGATCCGGGTTGTTCATGGCCTTCATCTGCAGTTCGACATTGCGGTCGACGATGAGCTGACACTCGGCCTCCGTGGCTTCATGCGAGCAGCCAAGAACCAGGGGAGCTGGCGCGGCAGCAAGCGCGATGGCGAGCAGAGTGGACGGTATGCGCATCGTAAGCTGTTCCTTTCCGCACGAACGTTCCGACGTCTTTTGGCCGAAAGAAAGCTTGAATGCTACAAATAGATTGTGTCCCAAGACAGCGTGCCCCCGCCGGGTGGGCCGGCGGGTTCGAATTCTGCGGCCGACGGCGCCGTCACCCCCGAAGATTTCCTTCGTAAGGCCATGACTGCGCGCACGCCAGCTGGACGTGCCCGCTATGCCCGGCGTGGCCTAGCCACCACCGCCCCGCTCGACCGCACCACACAGGCCATGCTGCTGCGGCAGCTCTATCTCTCGCACTTCGAGTCGCGGCGCTTCCGTAAGGCCCACGAGATTGCGCTGCAGGCCATCGAGGTCAACGTCCTGACCGACGTCCTCTACCAAGACGCGGCGCGGGCTGCGCTCGCCCTGGGGGATCTCGAGAAGGCCATCCTTCATCTGCGCGCGGCGACCCGGCGCGGTCCGGCGTCGCGGCGGCCATTTCATCTATGGACGTTGGGGAGCATTCTTTTCCTGGCGCAACGTTACGATGAGGCCATCGCGTCCCTGACGAGGGCCACGCGTTGGGGCACGCGGGAGAAGCCTCTGTACCGGGCGCACCTCGCCCTGGCGCGCATCGCCAACGGCGAGCACGTCACCGACGTGTCGGACACCATGCTCGAGCTCGCCCGGGCCCCGTGCGGGCAAGGATATGGTCGCTTCGTGCTGGGTCATTTGGCCTATGCCGCGGGCGAGTGGGTCACGGCCCGCCGCTACCTGGAAGCCTTCGTGAAGCGGACCGAGTCGGGCGGGGTAGCCCGGAGCATCGCCCTCGAACCCGAGATCCGCATGGCGCGCGCAACCATTGGGAAGATGAGCGCGAACTAAGGTGTCTGGAGACGGGCGAAGGGCCAATGGGGGGACCGATGATCCGGCCATCGTCGACTCAGCGGATCCCGGGGTCCCCAGACTTTTTGCATCGCCCTTCGCATCTGTAAGTGAATGATTTCCGTGAGTTATCCTAACCTCGGTTCCGCTGGGCCACCCGGCGGAGCGAAACCTCCATCTGGGTGCGCGCGTTGCAGAAGTATGGGATTCAAGGGAACCGCACCATGAACCAAGCCACGCTCACGACCGCGCCGCGCGCGAACAACAAGCGCCTCTGGATATCCTTGGGCGCCGTCGCCGTCTCGGCCCTGCTCATTGCTGCATTTGGTCGTTCGCTCTGGAGCCTGCTCTCCGAGCTTTCACACGATTCGAACGCTTACGGAAAATTGGCGCAGGAGAATCCTGCCCTCGCGGTGGTGGTGTCTTTCGGCGTCGGTCTGGTGAGCAGCCTCACCCCGTGCGTCTTTCCGATGGTCCCCATCACGGTGTCGATCTTCGGCGCGACGGATACGTCGTCGCGCACACGCGGCGCGTTGCTCTCGGGCACCTTCGTGCTGGGTATCGCCACGTTGTTCGTGCCGCTGGGCATCGCCGCGGCGTTCACGGGCTCGCTCATGGGTGCGGCGCTGGCCAATCCGTGGGTCGTGTCAGGCATCGCGATTCTGTTTCTCGCGCTGGCTGCCTCCATGTTCGGCGCCTTCGAGATCGCGCTTCCGTCGAGCCTGACGAACAAGCTTTCGACGGTGGGCGGGGTCGGTTTCAAGGGTGCGTTCGTCCTCGGGTTGGTGATGGGCCTCATCGCCGCACCGTGCACGGGGCCGTTCGTGACGGGCATGCTCGTGAGCATCGCCAACACGAAGAGCATCTTCGTCGGCGGCATCTCGATGTTCTCCTTCGCACTCGGCCTGGGGATGCTCTTCTTCCTGGCGGGTACCTTCGCCGTGAACCTTCCCAAGGGTGGCGCCTGGATGCTCGGCATCAAGTGGGGCAGCGGCGTGGTGCTGGCGTACATGGCCTTCAGCTACCTGCGTGACTCGTTCCCCAGCGTGCGCTCCCTGGTGCACCCGGACACGATCTACGGAACCGTCGGCGGCATTCTCCTTCTCATCGGCCTGGTGCTGGGGAGCATCCACATCGCGGCCGAGCGTCGCAAGTCGCCCATCGCGCACTTGTCGAAGCCGATGAAGCTCGCATCCATCGTCCCCGTGGTGGTCGGCGCCTTCATGTTCATGAGCTGGGGCCAACTGTTCCTGAACAACGTGGAGCGCGAGGCCGCAGCCCGCGAGGCCATCGCGCAGGACAAGGACCTCGCCTCGGCCCCGCCCATCGCATGGCAAGGCAACGGCGCCGAAGAATCGGCGCGCGCCCAGGCCCTCGCGGCGAACAAGCCGGTGCTGGTCGACTTCGGCGCCAGCTGGTGCAAGGCCTGCAACGAGCTCGATGAGCAAACCTGGCCCGATCCGCGGGTGCGCGGAGCCGCGGCGAAGTTCGCGGGCATCAAGGTCGACGCCACCGACGACGAGGATCCCACCGTGAAGAAGCTGCAGAAGAAGTACGGCGTCGTCGGCCTCCCCACCGTGGTGATCCTCAACAGCCGCGGCGAAGAGAAGGCGCGCTTCAACGAGTTCGTGACCCCCGACAAGATGGCCGCCGCCCTCAAAGGCGTCGACTGAGTCACGAGCCACACGTTTGAAAAGAAGGCCCTTTCCCTTCGGGGGGAGGGCCTTCGTTCTTTAAGAGATCACGGGCGGGTTGTTCTTGGCGAAGGAGTAGAAACGGGCCTCCGTGCCTTGCAGGCCGCCCGCCGGGATGGCCCACGAGAAGGTGCGGCGCACGGAAAAGTCGAGACCCGGCACGAGGTGTACGCCCCCGGCCACGAGGTGGGGCTGGATGGACCAGCGGGAAACGAAGGCGATGCCCAAGCCGGCGACGGCGGCACCGAGGATGGCCTCGGTGCTCGCGAGCTCGAGGTCGATGCCCTGCGGCTTTTTGCGGATGCCCGCCGTGCGCAGGGCGCGCTCGAGGATGGCGCGGGTGCCGGAGCCGGGCTCGCGCCAGAGGATGGGAACGCCGGCGAAATCGCGCAGTTTGCGGATGCGGAAGGGGGCGGTACGGCCGATGACGGGCACGAGCGCGTCGTCGACGTAGGGCTCGAGGTGAACGCCCCCCGCACGGGTGTGGCCCTCGACCAAGCCGAGCGGGACGCGGCCGCTCTTCACGGCGGCGAGGACTTCCTCGGTGTTGGCCACCTCGAGGCGCAGGGGAATCGCCGGGTGCGCCGCGCGGAATTTCGCCAGCACCGGGGGCAAGACGTGCGCGGCAATGGTGGTGCTCGCGGTGAGCGACAGCGCGCCGAGCGGCTCCTCGCCCGCGCGCACGGCGCTGGCTGCTTCGTCGAGGGTGCGCTGCACCGAGCGCGCGTACGCCGCGAGGCGTTCTCCCGCGCGGGTCGGAGCGACCCCACGCGCCGACCGCACGAAGAGCGCCACGCCGAGGGCCTCCTCGAGCTTGCGGATCTGCGCGGTCACCGCGGGCTGCGAAAGATGGACGATCTTCGCTGCAGCAGAAATACGTCCTGCATCACGGACAGCGAGGAAGGTGGGAAGCAGCGTGGGATCGATCGAGCCCATTTTGACGCTCGAGGCTATCAGCGAAACGGATGGCACATTGGGTCAAACGATTGGTCCCACGGATGGCTCGGTGCTCAGATCTGAAGAGTGATATGAACCGAGCGCAAACTGAGAAGTCGAGGGCCGATGAGGCCTATGAGGGCCTCAAGGCCCGAATGAAGCCTTCGCATTTTCTTCTTCCATTGGGATTCGTGTTGGCCCTTTCGCCTTGGGCTTCACCGGGTCTTTCTCTTTTGGGCGGCGCAGCCATCGGGCTCGCCTGGGGCAATCCGTACCTACGCATCACGCGAAAGCTCGCGCATGCGCTGCTCGTGGCAGCCATCGTCGGACTTGGCGCAGGGATGGACCTTCGCGTGGTCGCGCAGGTGGGGGCGCACGGGATCGGGTACACGGCGGCGAGCATCGCCGGTGCGCTTTTGCTCGGCACGCTGCTGGCGCGGGCGCTGCGGGTGCAGACGCGCCCCGGCCTTCTCATTTCGGTGGGCACGGCCATTTGCGGCGGAAGCGCGATTGCGGCGGTGGCGCCGGCGCTGCGCGCGGAAGAGCACGAGGTCACCGTGGCCTTTGGCACGGTGTTTCTGCTCAACGCGGCCGCGTTGGTGCTCTTTCCCACGATCGGGCACGCCGTGGGGCTCTCCCAAGAGAGCTTCGGTCTCTGGTCGGCGCTGGCCATCCATGACACGAGCTCGGTCGTCGGCGCCTCGATGGCCTACGGCACGCGCGCGCTCGAGGTCGCAACCACGGTCAAGCTGACCCGCGCCCTGTGGATCGTGCCGGTGACGCTCCTGATCGCGCATGCCATGCGGCAACGCTGTAACGCCGCCGGGGAAGCCGGCAAAACGGTGGCAGCACCCAAGCCGTGGTTCATTGCGGCGTTTCTCGTGGCCTCGGCGCTGGTGACCTTCGTTCCCGGGCTCTCCGGGCTCGGCGCACCGGTAAGCCTGGCGGCGCGGCATGCGATGAGCGCCATGCTCTTTCTCGTCGGCACCGCGATAAGCCGCTCGGCCTTGCGCGCCGTCGGGGTGCGCGCCCTCGCCCAGGGCGTGCTGCTCTGGATCATCGTCGCCGGCGGCTCGCTGCTCTTCGTGACGAACGCAACGGTCAACTAGAGGTACCGTTCTCGCGTCATCGTCGTGCGTGGACGGCGGCAGCGGGACGACACCGGCGAGACCGGCGCGGTGTGTGGCTCAGAAGGAGAGGATCGCCACAACGCCTGGCGATCCTCACACGAAGGGACGGACTAAGGCGCCGGCCCCGCCGGGCTTGTCCCGCTGCCGCTGCTTGTCTGCAACGCACCTGCGAGACCAGAACAATCAAACGAATGCTACGTCTAGGGGTTGAACACTTCGCTGGGCGGCGGGGGCTTCGGCTTGGGCTTGTCCGCGGGGGGCGGGGCTTGGGCGGCGGCTTGGGCTCGGCCTTCGCCGTCGGCTTCGACTCGGGCTTCGCGTCGCCCTTGGTGTCCTTGCCGCCGTCGGACTTGCCGCGCTTGGCGACGGCCTTGTTGTCGTCGCGGTCCTGGCTCGGGCCGTCGCTCACGATGGCGCGCTGCAGATCCGCGACGAAGTCCTCCGCGCCGCGGGCGCCGTTGCGGGCCTCGCGCGAGACGCCGTCGAGCACCGAGTAGGAGGCGGTGAGCTCAGCCTGCACGTCGGACCCGATGCGGCCGCCGCGGCGGCTGAAGTCTTCGCGCACGTGCGGCTCGAGCTCGCGCCCCGATTTGTGCAACTCGTCCACCTTGGGCGGCACCACGCGCAGGTTCTTCGCGCGCTGCGCGACGGCGTGGGCGCACATCTCGATCGAGCGAAAGAGCTCGCGGGTGGCGTCGTCCACGCTTTCGGCGTTGCCCGCGGTCAGGTGGGCGTCGTCGCTGGTGACCTCCAGCTTGATGGGCCCGACGTCGCGCGCAACTTGGTTCACGCGTTCGTGCGTGGCCTGCACGATGGAGACGTCGGCGGCGTCGGGACTCAGCTTGAGCGTGTCGACCAAGGCGCGGCACGCGGTCTTGCGCTCATCGGGCCAACCCACGGCGGCGACTTGCAGCTCGTGCACCTCTTTGAAGTACGCGTCGTAGCGCGTTTCGCCGGTTTCGAAGAGCTCGCCCGCCTTCACCTTCGATGGCCCCCCGAGAAGGTTGCAAGCGCAAGCGAGCGACGCGAACGAGACGAGGACCGAGAAAGGAATGCGAGAGCGGGGGATGTTGCGAGGCATGGTTCTCTTTAGGGGCGCGGACACGAGACGGACGTCGCCATCAGCTCGAACCCTTTCCCACCCGCTACCAGATATGCGACCGCGCCGCGACCATCCGGCAGCACGGCAGCCTGACCCTGCCCCGCGTTCGCACCGTCGCTCGACACGGTGAACGCGGAACCCTGCGGCGCACCCTCGGCATCCAGGGTTTGCGCGCGCACTTGATGGCTCGAGACGGGGCCCTCGGTCCACACGACGAGGAAGCGACCTTGGCCGAGGGGGGCCACGCTCGGGGACATGAACGGTGCACCCAATCCGCCGGCGGGCACGGTGAACGTCTTGGCGGTCTCCGCGGCGCCGTCGGAGGTCACCGTCCCCGACGCTTGCCATCGTCGGTAGCGAAGGGACCACGGCTCGTCCGCGTTCGCGCGATCGGCCCAGAGCACGAGCACGGTGTCTCCACTCGCGGCGATGGAGGGCGAGCCCACCTGCGGGCCGAGGCCTTTGACTTCGGTGAGCTCGCCCTTGGTGACGAGGCTCTTGTCGCCGGCCGCGACGACGCCGGTCCAGATCGAGGTGCCACGGCGGAAGGTCATCGCGTAGCCGCGCTCGGCCCCGTCGAGAGGAACCGCGCGCAGCGCTTCGACGGGTCCCTCGCCGGCGACGGCCCAGAGGGCGCTGCTCTTGTTCTCGCCGCGCGGAGCCCAAACGATGTGGCCATTGGCGACGCCGAAATCGACTGGCGCGGGACCGGACGACGTGCGCCGGCCTTCGACGGCGTCACCTTTGCGGTCGAGCGAAATCGCCGCCGAGGGCGCCCCCTCTTTGCCGCCCGCGTGCGAAGGTGGAACGGGCGTGACGCGGCGAACGACGTCGGCGGCCTTGCTGGTGTGCTCCGCCGACGCCGCGAGCGTCGCCGGATCGAGAAGCAGGGTGACGCCTTCTTTGGGCGCGCTGGCAAAGCCGAGGGCGAGGCCCTGGCCGGCCGAGGCCACCTCGACACCGCTTTGCACGACGACCTGCGGCGCAATCGACTTGGGCTGGCCCACGATGCTGCAGGGGACCGACGGGGCCACGGCGGGTGGCGGTACCTCGATGACCTCGTGCTTTTTCTCCGGTGCGGCGGCGGATGCCGAGGATCCCGTCGTGGTCATCGCCACGCGTGTGGCCGGATTCGCCCGGTCGTTGGCCGCCGTGCGCGAACTCGGCGCCGACACGGCTTTCACGAGGGCCACTCCGCCGATGACCACAACCAAGAGACCGAGGCCGAAGAGCACAGGAAAGAAGAACCGGGGTTTGCCCTGCTGCACTCGCTCGAGGTACGGCCAACGCGCGAACACGCGCTTCATCAGCGGCGACGGAGCGTCGTTCGGGGTCGTGTCGAGGCGAATGCTGCCGCCGTATCCACCGGCCATGGGCACGTCGGAGGGCGGGGCGCTCGGGTCGGG
Source organism: Sorangiineae bacterium MSr11367 (assembly GCA_037157805.1). NCBI lineage: Bacteria > Pseudomonadati > Myxococcota > Myxococcia > Myxococcales > Pendulisporaceae > Pendulispora > Pendulispora rubella. The sequence goes on from CP089983.1 coordinate 11,448,512, forward strand.
ATCGCCCAGCCCCGGCTCGCGGGGAGGTTCCAGATACGACGGCATCGCCGCCGTGGCCCCCGATTGGCCTCGCACCTCCGGAGGCGGAAGGCTGCTCACGACCCCAGGCCCCGCTTTGGGGGCCGCACTTGCCCGCGGTGGAGCACTCGCGCGCACGCCGGGCGGCGGGTTCGACGGAGAGAGACGGCGCACCATCGGGCCTTCGTCGGTGTGCTCGACCAGCATCGAGCCGCTCAACTCCTCGACGCTTTCATCGCGATGCAGGCGCGGAAGCGGTGGGCTCTTCGGGATGGCTGGCCCAATCTCGACGGCGCCTTCTCCCCACGGCGGCGGACGGGTGACCGCGTTCTTGCCGGCCTGCGCGCCGGGCGCGGGCACCACGATGGGCGCGCTCGCACGCTCGGGGCGGCCCTGGGAGCTCGCGGCGTCATCGCCCTCGGACGAAGGCGCGCCGCCGAACTGGATCAGCGTCTGTCTCTTGGGCTTGAGCGCCCCCGATCCCACGGCCTTCGCTTTGTCGCCAGGCTTCTCCCCGAGCTTTCCCTTGCCACGCGGATCCTGAATCACGGGAACGCCCACCACCGTGCGTACACCATCACGCGGCGGCGGAATGGCATCGGCGCGGGCAAGCGTCTCCGTCGCCTTCCCCTCCGTCACGGCGGTGAGGTTGACCGACGTGTTCGCCTCCGGCTCGATGACCATGGGTTCGGGACGCGCGGGCGTTGGAACGGCCTTGGCTGTCCCCTGTGAGGCGCTGGGCGTGCTCGGAACGGCGCGCTTCAAATGCGCAGAGCCCGAGGACGGTGGCGCGCTCGGACTCGACGGGCGCGCCGTCGTGGGGGCGATGCCCACGATCGTTTTTTTGGCCGGTGCCGGCGTCGCCTTGGTGCGCGCAGGATGAGGGGCAGGAGTGTTCGTTCCCATGGTGTTCGCTTTGGCGACGGGTGGCTTGGCAGCTAGGGGAATGTAGCGCGGTGGCGGCGGCGGTTCCTCGGTCAACCCGCTCTCGCGGAGCCGTTGCGCCGCCGCTACGCCGCCGACCTGCGCCACTGTCTGCAATTCCGGGACATCGTGGGCGGGCATCCACCGTTTCCACCCACGCCTCCACACTGGGGCATTGGGTGCGATGGATCCAGCAGCGAGGGCGGCCCGCAATTCGTCAGCCCGCACGGGGCGCTGTTGCCCGCGCGGATCGGCCCAACGCCACTCGTTCTCACCACTCACACGACTTCTCCGGAACGCACTTCAATCAATCATAGCGCGAGCCGTGTCCCGACGTGAGATTGTCTATGCACGGGCCAGTACGACCGCATGTACGATATGTGCTTTGGCCGCATGGACGGCAATTGCTGCCTCGGCAAGAGTTGCGCCGGTGGTGGCCACATCGTCCACCAGCAATACGCGACGATTCGCGAGCCAATCTGCCTGACGCGCTTCGAACGCGCCGCGCACATTGCGCAGACGGCCCTCTCTGGAGAGTGTCGCCTGTGCCTCCGTGGCTTTGATGCGCGTCAAAGCCCTCGGTTCGAATGCCGCGCCGAGTCGACGCGCGAGCAACCGCCCCAAAAGCGCCGCCTGATTGAATCCGCGTTCGACGAGGCGCGTGGGGTGAAGAGGAACGGGAACTACACAATCGATGGCGAGAGACGTTAGTTGCGGCCCGGCGCGCAAAAGCAAATGCGCGAGTGGACGTGCCAATTCGCTGCGCCCTTCGTATTTGAATCGCGTGACCGCCGCGGATATCGCTCCACCATAGAGAAAAGGAGCATGCAAACTGGCCAGGGGATGCAAGGCCTGCGGCCCATCGCGATGTTCCGTCGATGTGGACGTGAGGGTGGCCGCGCAAGCACTGCAAAACACGGTGCGGAAGGGCACACGCGCGTCGCAAGCCGCGCATCGTTCGGGGGCGACCAAGGCGCCGGCGGCATCGAGGAGGAACATCGTGTCCTTCCATCGGTCCACCGCCGAAGGAGATTGCGACGATTCGCCGTGGGTCGCGTTAATCGCGTTCTTCGCGGGTAATGGCGAAAATGACGTGATCTTCCCAATGGTCGGCAATTTTCAAGTAGCGCACGGCGTAGCCTTCCCGGCGGAAGCCGCATTTCTCGAGCACGCGCATGCTCCCTGGATTGCGCGGCATCACGGCGGCCTGCACGCGGTGCAGTCCCATCGGGCCAAACGCAAAGTCGACGACCGCGTCGACGGCCTCGCTCATGTAGCCCTGGCCTTGCAGGTCGCGATCGATCCAATAGCCGAGGTACCCGTTCTGGAAAACGCGGCGCACGATGTTGCTCAAGACGATGCGGCCGACGATCTTCGGTGTCTCGTCCTCCGCGGGGAAAAGGTAAAATGCGCAGTGCGTGCCGCGCTTCCAGAGGATGCGGTCGCGCGCCACCTCTTTGGCGGCGCTGGTGAGCGTGGGGCGTGGTTGGTCGGGCGGCGGCGCAGGGCTCCACGGACGCAGGTGGTCGGCGTTGCGGCGGGAGGCACGCAGGATCGCGGAGACGTCGGACTCGCGCCCGGGGCGCAGGACCAAGCGCGAGGTGCGCAGGACGGTGGCGAGCGGCTGTGAAGGTGCGCGTTCGATGGAGCGCATCGTGGGGTTCTTCGTTGTCATAGAAGCTGCACCGGGTCGATGTCGATGGCCGTGCGAACTGTGCGCTCGACGCTCCTCGCCGCGCGCGCCACGGCCAACAAGGTTTGCCGCAACATCGCGCGATCGCTCGAACGAAGCATCACGCGAAAGCGAAAACGCTGCCGCAAGCGCGCGAGCGGCGCAGGCGCGGGCCCCAGGATGGCCACCCGACCCGGGCCCTCGCGCGCTGCGGCTTCCGCGGCGTCGCGGGCCACGTTGGCCAGCATGGCGCAGGCCTCGCGGGCCGTCGCTTCGTCGGGGTGATCGACGCGGATCAATCCGACCCGTGAAAACGGCGGGTAGCCCAGCTCGCGGCGGTCGGCGAGCTCGAGCTCGAGGAACGCGTTCACGTCGTGGCGGAGGGCGTGCACGATGGCCGGGTGCTCCGGCGTGTACGTCTGAATGAGCACGCGCCCGGGAACGTCACCGCGTCCCGCACGACCGGCCACCTGCACCAGCAAATGGAACGCGCGCTCGGCCGCGCGAAAGTCCGGGAGCGACAAGGCGGCATCCGCATTGATGACGCCGACCAAGGTCACGTGCGGCAAATCGTGGCCCTTGGTCACCATCTGCGTGCCCACGAGGATGTCGATTTCGCGCGCGCGCATCCGCCCGAGCACGGTATCCACCGTGCGGCCACTCGCCACGTCGCGATCGAGGCGCGCGACCTTCGCCTCGGGGAACGCGGTGGCCAGCGTCTCTTCGAGCTTCTCGGTGCCCAGGCCCTCGAGGGCGAGCGCGGGGCTCTTGCACTTGGCGCAGTTGTCGGGAAGCAGCGTCTCGAAATCGCAATAGTGGCAGCGAAGACGCTCGCCGTGCCGCTTGTGGAAGGTGAGCGCCACCGAGCACGAGGGGCAGGAGCAAAGCTCGCCGCACGCCTCGCACCGCACGGCCGGGGAAAAGCCGCGGCGGTTCAAGAAGAGGATCACCTGCTCGCGCGCGGCCAAGGTCCGCTCGATGGCGCGGTGCAAGGGGAGGCTGATGCGCTTGTCGCCGGTGGGGCCGGGGCCCATGCGCCGAAGGTCGACGATTTCGACCGCGGGCATGGGCTGGGCGCGCGCGCGATCGGGCAGTACGAGCTTCGTCGCCTTGTTGGTGCGGCTCAAATGCTCCGTCTCGAGCGAGAGCGTGGCGCTTCCGAGGATGCACACGCCGGCGGCGCGGTGCGCGCGCAAGATGGCCATATCGCGCGCGTGGTAGCGGATGCCTTCCTCTTGCTTGAACGAGGGATCGTGCTCCTCGTCCACCACGATGAGGCCCAAATCGCGCACCGGCGCGAAGAGGGCGCTGCGCGCGCCGATGGCCACGTCGAGCTCTCCGGTGCGCAGCCGCTTCCACATGACCAGGCGCTCGCGCGGCAGAAGGCCCGAGTGCAGCACCGCCACGTCGTCGCCGAAGCGCGCGCGAAAACGCGCCACGAGCTGCGGAGTCAGCGCAATCTCGGGGACGAGCACGATGGAGCCCTTTTTCTGCTGGCGCGCGGCCACGATGGCGCGGAGGTACACCTCCGTCTTGCCCGAGCCCGTGACGCCGTGGAGCGCGAAGGTCGCGGCGCCGCTGGTCGATGCGAGTGCCGTGGCGATGGCCTCCACCGCGCTCGCCTGCGGCGGCGTGAGCTCGGGCGGGGTGTCGCGCGGCGCGGGCGAGGCGAAGAACGAGTCGGCCTGCACCTCGCGCGAGCCGGTGGTCACCAGGCCGAGCTGCGCGAGCTTTTTCACGGCCGCGCGCGCACTCTTCCAGCGGTTCTCGAGGTCCACCAGGGACGTCTCGCCCACGGCGCGCACGTGCGCGAGGATCGCCCCGGCTTGGCCGCCCAGGGCCGACTCCTCGAGCTTTTCGGTGGGCGCCACGGTCTGCACGCGGCGGGCGGAGATGCCCTTTTTGGTCTCGAAGAGCGAGTCCTCCAGCGCGCGGGCGACGGCGCGTTCGATCGGCGGCAGCGCGAGGCGCATCACTTCGCCGATGGGCGCGAGGTAGTACCCGGAGAGATCGCGCAGGAAGGCGAGCAGCTCGTCGGTGAGCGCGGGCTCGTCCGTGTCGAGTACGTCGAGGAGTGGTTTCACCTTCGGCGGCGGCTCCCCTTCCCCGGCCGTCACCACCACACCGACCAAGCGCCGCGAGCCGAACGAGCAGAGCACGCGCGTCCCCTGCCGCGTGCGCCCGGCGAGCCGCGCCGGGATCTCGTAGCTGAACGTGTGTGCCATCGGCACGGGCAGCGCGACGTGGGCGAGCAACATCAGAGCGACTCGAGAAAACCCCCGCGCCACGCAGCCGCGGCGATGGCCACGAACATCAGCGCGAGGACGAGCAACAGCACGCGCCCTCGCCGTGTGCTGGGCTTCGACGGGGCTTCCGGCACGGGCACCTTCAACTCCAGGAGCGGAGGGGGCTCGGTCGGCGTCGGCTCGATCTCCACCAGCGGAAGGGCGGTCAGCGCCTTGTCATCGCTTGGCAATGGGTCGAGGGCGGGCACGTCGGCGGTCGGCGGAGGCGCGGACGCATACTTCACGGGAAACGTCGACACCGGCGGTCCCGACGGCGATCGCGGTACGGGCGTGAGCGAGTCGCGCGCTTCGCGGGCCTCGATGGTCTTGGTCACGACCGCGGCCGCACGCTCACGCATGCGGCGGTGCGCGATGACCTCATTGCCGAAGTGCGTGGAGAGCCACACGCCCAACTTGATCGGGTTGGGCATCCGCCCCGTCTCGATGGCGTACGCCTCCAGATCGCGCAGCATGGCCCCCGCCGAGGGGTACCGGTTGTTCTTGTCCAGCGCGAGCGCCCGCACCACGATGCCGTGCAGATCGTCCTCGCGCGGGAGCGAACGCTTGGGCAGCGGCGGGATCTCTGCGCTGCGCGCCAACTCGAGCAGCGCACCGCGCGTTGCGGTTTGGCCCGGCGGCAAGCGATAGAGCCTTCGCCCGGCGAGAAGCTCCCAGAGCACGATGCCCGTGGCAAACACGTCGGCCCGCGCATCGAGAATCGCCCCGCGCGCGTGCTCCGGGCTCATGTAGCCGGCCTTGCCCTTGATGGCCTCGTCCACCAGCGGCGCATCGCTCGCCAGCGGGGCCACCACGTCGTTCGCGTGGGCGATGCCGAAGTCGCAGACCTTCACCTCGCCATCGAACGAAATGAGCAAATTCGACGGCGAGACATCGCGATGCACGATGCCCAGCGGGCGGCCCGCCTCGTCGGTGCGGCGGTGCGCGTAATCGAGCCCGCGCAGCACGCACGTGACGATGTAGAGCGCGAACTCCATGGGCAGCGGCACCTTCTGCCTCGAGCACCGACGGAGCAGGGCATTCAGGTCGAAGCCCTCGACGTATTCCATGGCGATGAACAAGCGCCCCTCGGCCCGGCCCAGCTCGAAGACGTGCACGATGTTCGCGTGCCCGAGCTGCGCGGCGAGCTTCGCCTCGTGCGCGAGCATCTCGGCGAACTGCGGATGGCCGGCGTACTCCGGCAGAATCAGCTTGAGCACGCAGAGACGCGAGGCACCGAGATCGCTGTTGCTGCGCGCAAGGTAGATCTGGGCCATCCCGCCGCGCCCAATGAAGTCGAAGAGCGTGTAGCGCCCGAGCGCGTGCGGCAAGCGCAACGCGGACGCGTGCGGGTGCCGCTCTTCCGGTGGTGCCAGTTCGCTACTTGCCACCGTCGGCACCGAACCCCGGGATCTTCGGGAACGAACTTGGCAACGCGGTGGGGAACGGCGGCAGGCTCGCCGCGTCGAACGGCGGAATCTTCAGCGCCGCCGCGTCGAAGCCGGGAATCGTGGGCCACTGGAAGCCCGGCGGGAGCACCACGCCCCCATCGGCGCCCACGGCCGCGTCGATCGTGGCCAGGCCCCCGTCGGGAAGCTTCACCACGACGCGCCGGCCGCCTCCGGCCGCTGCACTGCCGCTGGCCAGCGGTGCCACGGACGACGCCGCGGGGGCTTGTGTCGCGGTTGGAGTCTGCGTGGCCGTCGCCGTCACGGTCGCGGCCGGCACAGCCCCAGCGTCGGCCTCGTCATCCTTCGAGAACCATTTGCAGGCCGCGAGGGGGATAGCGAAGGCGATGCCACTGAAAATGACCGCGCGATGCAGCCGAGAACGAGAGCGTGCCATTGTGACGGCCACTTTACACCTGACCGACGACGCTCGTCATCCAGCCGGGCGCGCCAGTCTCGACTAGTCACAGCCCCGCGATGCCAGCATAATGCGCTCCATGGCAGCTTCGCGAGACCGGCCGGATGCTTCGCCGATCCCGCTCGAAAAACGGCCGGACGCCCCGCCGACCTCCCGTCTCGGGCGGCTCGCGAAGTTGGGGGCCCTGGCACCACGAGCGATCCCTCTCGCCACGGAAGCGATGAAGCGCGCCGTCGGCATGAAGCGCACCGAGGACGAAGAGGCCCAGGCGCGGGCCAAAGTCCTCTCGTCCGCGAAAAAGACCGCCGAGGCGATGTTGAAGACGCTCGGCGAGATGAAGGGGCTCCCGCTCAAGCTGGGTCAGATGGCCTCGTACATCGATGGTCTCGCGCCGCCGGGGTACGAAGAGAAATTTCAACAGGTGTTGAAGCGACTCCAGGCGAAGGCGCCCCCTTTGTCGCGGGAGGCGGCCATCAAGGTCGTGACCGAGGAGCTCGGCGACCACCCGTCCAAGATCTACGAGCACTGGGAGGCGGATCCTTTCGCCGCCGCGAGCATCGGCCAAGTGCACCGCGCCTTCAGCCGCTCGGGCGATGCCGTCGCCGTGAAGGTGCAGTACCCCGGCATCGACAAGGCCATCGAGAACGACCTGAAAAGCCTCTCGCTGCTCGAGACGATGATCGCGCCCGTCGGACGGCGCTACCAGAGCAAGGAGACCCTGGAGGAGATCAAGGCGGTCTTCCTGGCCGAGCTCGACTACACACGCGAAGCCGAGACGGCCGAGCTTTTTCGCCGCATTCATGACGGCGACAAGGACATCGTCATCCCGCGCGTGCACCATAGCCTCACGACCCGCCGCGTCCTCACCTGCGAGATGATCGACGGGATGGACTACGCGACGTTCTGCGAGACGGCGACGAAGGACGAGCGCGATGCCGCCGGGCAGACCATCTGGCGCTTCATGTTCCGCGCGCTCTACGCGCATGGCGTGCTCTACGCCGATCCGCATCCGGGCAACTACCGCTTCCTCGGCGGCGGCAAGGTGGCCTTCTTGGACTTCGGCTGCGCGAAGTTCATGCCCGCCGACATCGTGACGCGCATGAAGCGCTACGTGATTGCCGCGCAAGATGGCGACGCGGAGGAGTTCGACCGGGCCTGTGTCGAGGTGCTCGGTTACGACCCGACCGATCCCGAGGGCTGGCCGCTCTACACGAGCTACACGAAGCTCGTGCTCAAGCCGCTCATCGAGAACACGGAGTTCGAGTTCACGCACGAATTCGCGCGAGAGGCCGTGGCGTACCTGGTTCGCAACGGCAAAAAGATCATCCTTCGCCCCGACGAGAAGCTTCCTTCGCTCCCCAAGCCGATTCACATGCCCGTGGACCACACGTTCGTGAATCGCCTCCAGTGGGGCCTCTTCAGCGTGCTCGCTGGCCTGAACGCCAAGGCCAACTGGCGGCGCACCACCGAGCCATGGCTCCGTGGTCCCGTCACCGAGCACCCTAGTACGTAGCGGGAGTGCGGGTGACGCTGAAGAAGCTCGCCGCGTACGGCGACGACAAAAGCCCCAACATGGTCATCCGAGGCGACAACCTCGGCGTGCTCGAGCACTTGGCGTCGAACGCCCATGCGGGGCTTTTTCGCTGCATTTACATCGATCCGCCCTTCAACACCGGACGCGTCTTTCGCGAGTACCACGATGCGCGCAACCCCGAGGCGTGGAAGGCGATGATGGCGCCGCGGCTGCGCGCCATGCGGCCTCTGCTCCGGAACGATGGGGCCATTTTTGCCGAAATCGACGATACGCAGCTAGGGTGTCTCCTGTTGCTGATGGATGACGTCTTCGGAGCCGACAACCGCATCGCCATCGTCACGATCGTGCGCAGCGCCACGACCGGGCACAAAGCGATCAACCGCGGGCCGGTCAACGTCACGGATTACCTGCTCATCTACGCCAAAGAGCGAAAAAACTTTCGCCCTTCGGCCATCGTTCGGAAACGCATCGGACGCGATCCAGCGTACAACCTCTGGCTCGTGAACCCGGACGATCCGCCCAGCGCGTGGCAATTCACGCCGCTCAAGGCCGAGGTGACGAAACACCTCGGCCACGCGCGTCGCACCGATGTGGTGCGAGAGCTCGGGGCCGATGGCTTCGAACGCGAGGTCGAGCGCTTTTCGCTCGCCCACGCGCGCCGTGTGGTTCGATTCGCGCAGCCGCGTTACGAGGCGGTGAGCCTGGCGGCGCGCGCGCTCATCGATCGATCGCGGGCCGAGCCGGAGCGCATTTTCTGGCTCGATCGGGGCGCCCGCCACAAGCCGATGATCCTGCGCGGGGGCAACCGGCTGCTCTTTCTCGCCGACAAGGTCCGGAGCGGGGAGGGCGGCGATCCCTACCTGGCCGAGCCGCTCACCAACGTGTGGAACGACATTCCATTCCAAGGGATTGCGCGCGAGGGCGGCGTGGTGTTCACGCGCAACAAGAAGCCCGAACGGCTGCTCGAACGCGTCCTCACGTTGGGGACCGAGCCGGGCGATTGGGTGCTCGATCCGTTCCTCGGGAGCGGGACGACGGCGGCGGTCGCGCACAAGATGGGGCGGCACTACGTCGGCATCGAGGAGACGGGTACACTGGACGAGCTTTGCATCCCGCGGCTCACGCGCGTGGTCGAAGGGTCGGACACGACCGGCGTGACCCGCGCACAGGGATGGCGCGGCGGCGGAGGCTTTGGTGTCTACGCGTAGCGCCGTGGTCATGCTGGCAACGCTGGCCGCGCTCGTTCCGTCGTGCGCGCGCCGGGATACGGCAAAAGAAGGGCCCTCGGCGGCTACGCCGGGCGATGCGAGCGCCCTGACGGTGGCGCCGCGCACCAGCGACGGAGGCACCTCTCCACCGCGCGAGGTGCCGCACTGGGCGGAGTCGGTGCGGATGCAGGCGTGGGACGACGCGGCACGGGAGCTCGACGCGCTGCCCGATGCCGAGAAGCAAGATCCCTCGATCCGGTACGTGCGCGCGCGCGTGGCGCTGGCGCGCGGTGGCGAGGCCGAGGTGAACAAAGCCGTCGCCCTGCTCGACGACTTGAAGATCGCGCTGCCGCTTCTCGCAGACGACATCGAGCGTCGCCGCGCCGAGGCCAAGCTGAGCGTGGGCCCCTTCCGCGATGCGGCCGACTACTACAGCGGGCGAGGCACGTCGGCGGCGCTGCTCAAGGCCTCGGAGGCCTATGAAAAAGCCCAGATGCCCGTGCCATCGCGCGCCGCGTGCGATCGGGTGATCGCGCTGGACAAGCATACGCGCGCGCAAGAAGCCGAGGCGCGGGCGCGGCGGATCCGCCTTGGCGTGCGCACCCCCACCGAGGACGTGAGCGATGCGCGGTGGATCGTGGTGGAGGCGCCCGATCTCACGTGGGCCAAGGACGCCGAGGCGACGTTGGCCAAGAGCGACGCCGGGCATCCGCTGACGGCCGAGGAGTTGCTCAAGCGGGCGAAGGTCCTCGGCGATGCCAACATGGTCGACGAGGCGCTCGAATCGCTGAAGAAGATGGCGACGGCGCCGGGCAAGGCGGTGCCGAACATCGACCGGCTGCGCGCCAAAGCGGACATCCTGATGCGCGCCCGCACGCACGCGCTCGAGGCGTCGAAAGCCTTCGACGAATGCGTGGCGTTGGGCGGGCCCAAGGTGGCCGACGACGCCTTCCACGCGGCGCGTGCCCTGTCGCGTGCCGATCACGATGACGACGCCATCGAGCGCTACGCGCAGGTGGCGCGCCGCTATCCGAAGACGCCCTGGGCCGAAAAGGCAGCATTTTACGGGGCGCGGCTTCATTTGCTGCACGCGCGCTGGGGGCAGGCCGCGGCCGCGTTCGACGAGTACGCGAAGAACTTTCCCAAGGGCGACGAGAAGCGCGAGGCCCTGCGCGGGCGCGCCATCGCGCGCCTGATGAACAAGGACTACAAGCTCGCGCGAAAGCACTTCGAGGAGCTCGCCGGCGACGAAAACGACGCCATCGCCGCCGCCCGTGCCACCAACTTGGCCGCGCTCGCGGCCCTGAACGACGGCGATCGCACGCAGGCGGTGCTGCGCTGGACGGACGTCGCACGCAGCCGCCCGCTCTCGTGGCCCGCGCTGGTGGCGCGGGCGCGCCTGGCCGAGGTGAAGGCGCCCTTGCCGCCGGCCATCGATCCGCCCGATCCTAAGAACGCGTGGCAGCCGCTCAGCATTTCCATCCCGCCGCCGGTCGACATGCTCTTCCGCGTGGGCCTCGATGCCGATGCCGAGGCGGCCCTGCGCGAGCGCGAGTCGCTGCTCACCGCCGCCGCCACGGGGCGCGGAGTGGAGGCGTTGTGCGAAGCCTACGGCTACCTCGGGCGCGCCAAACGGCGCTACCAAGTGGCGCAGCAGATCCCCGGATCCACCCTGGCGCAGGCACCGAGCCCGGCCACGGAGTGGGCCTGGGAATGTGCCTTTCCGCGCCCGTACGATGGGTTCGTGCGCGCGGAAGAAACGGGGCACCACCTTCCGAGCGGCCTGCTCCACGCGGTCATGCGCGTGGAGAGCTCGTTCGATCCCGATGTCACCTCCCCCGCGCGTGCGGTGGGCCTCTTGCAGCTACTGCCCGAGACCGCGCTCACCGTGGCGAAGTCGCTCGGTCAGCCGAATGCCGACGTGCTGCTCACCAACCCGTCGCAGAACATCAAGCTGGGCGCGCGCTACCTGAAGGAGCTCATCGATCGCTTCCACGGCCAGATCCCGCTCGCGCTCGCCGGCTACAACGGAGGACCGGACGCCGTGGCGCGCTGGATGGGGCGGCTCAAGGACGCGCCGCTCGACGTCTTCGTCGAGCAGATCCCCTACACGGAGACACGCGCCTACGTGGTTCGGGTCATGGGAAACTTCGCCCGTTACGCCTTTCTTCAAGGCGGCGAATCGCAGGTTCCTACCGTAACGCTCACATACGACAAAGATTAGGGAGACTGTAGTACGGTGGGGGTCGGATACGTGCCGTGATCGGGCTCCTTCTCGCTGCGCTCTTCATCGTCCTGAACGGCTTTTTCGTCGCCGCCGAGTTTGCATTCGTCAAGATGCACGCCACGCAGCTGCATCCGCGCGTGCGCCGCGGCGAGAAGCGGGCGATTTTCGCGCAGTCGATCATCGAGCGGCTCGATCGGTACCTCTCGGTCACCCAGTTCGGCGTCACGCTCGCAAGCCTCGGGCTCGGTTGGATCGGCGAGCCGGCCATCGAGCGCCTCGTGCTCTCGTGGGCCGGGCCCTTCATCCACGGGGAGGCGGAGAAGGCGCTGCACGTGGCCATCGTCATCGTCGCCTTCGGTTTGCTCACCTTCGGCCATGTGCTCTTCGGCGAGCTCGTTCCCAAGTTGATCGCGATCCAGCGCTCCGAGGCGACCGCGCTCTTCTCGGCCACGCCGCTGCACGTGATGTACTTCGCCTTCCGCCCGCTCCTATGGATCCTGGAGCGCGCCTCGGCGTTGATCCTGCGCTTCATGGGCCTCTCCGCCGACGCAGCCAGCGAGGGCACGCTCTCGGAGGAGCAGATCCTGGGCATTTTGGCGGCGAACACCGCGCGCAGCCCCATGGGCAAAGAGAAGAGCGAGCTGCTCGAGCGCGTGCTTCGCTTCTCCTCGCGCACCTCGCGCCATGCCATGGTGCCGCGCGTGGACGTCGCCTCGCTGCCCATCGACACACCGCGTGCGGAGGCGCTCCGCTTCATCCGCACGCAGCAGTACTCGCGCCTGATTTTGACCAAGGATCGGTCGCTCGACAACGTCGTCGGCTACCTCTACGTGAAAGACTTCCTGCTCGAAGAGATCCTCGGGCAGGGCGATTTGAAGAGCCTCGTGCGCGACGCGCTCTTCGTGCCCGAGACGCAAGGCCTGCTCGACGTCTTGCGGCGGATGCAGGAATCGCAGACCCCGATCGCGGTCGTCGTCGACGAATACGGCGGCACCAGCGGCATCGTCACCATGGAGGATCTGCTGGAGGAGATCGTCGGTGAGATCCGCGACGAGCTCGACGAGGAGCCGGCGGCGCTGGTGAAGGTACCGGGCGACGAGCACGCGTGGGAGGTGGACGCGCGCTTGAAGATGGACGATTTGCGCGCCATCGGTGTGCTGGTGGAAAACGACGATGCGGCGGAGCCCATCGGGGCGGTGCTGCTCGAAAAACTGGGCCGAATGCCGCGCAAAGGCGACAGCGTGGCCATCGCCGGCAACGCGGTGGGCATCGTGAGCGCGCTCAGCCGGCGCCGTATCATCCGCGTGCGCGTGCGCATCACCCCGCAACCGGCCGCCGCGTGAATCGTTCCTGGAAGTGGCTCTTCGTCCTCGCCACCGTGGTGAGCCTCTGGCTCTCCACGTTCAAACTGCATTTGTCGTCCGACCTGACGGATCTCTTCCCGAACCGCAGCGAGACGACGATGCTCATGCGCTTCCTGCGCGGCTTCGGCGGCGGCGATCTCGGGGTGGTGCTGGTGCGCGGGGAGGATCCGGCCGACGTGGAGGCCTCCGCCGTGGCATTGGTGGGGGAATTGAAAACCAAGGCGAGCGTGGCCCGGGTGCTCGATTCGGCGCCGCCGCCCAAGGATTTCGATCCGACGTTGGCCTGGTCGTACGCCAGCCCCACGGCGCGTGAGCGCTTGAAGCAGGCGCTCACGCCGGAGGGTATGCGCGAGCGCCTGGACGGAACGCGCGAGCTCTTGCTGGCCCCAGGTGCTGCGGAAATCGAGGAGCGCGCCGCGCGGGATCCGTTGCGGCTGACCATGATTCCCTGGGAGCTGCGCACCGAGGTGGCGGCCGGGGTCAACGTGGGCACGGGCTCGGGCGGTGCCTTCGTGGGCGACGGCGGGCGGGCGAGGTTGGTCATTCTGGAGCCGCGCGGGAGCGCGTTTCAGGGCAAGGATGCGGAGACGTTCGTCGCCGACGTGCGGACCGCCATCCATGCGACGGCGCGCCCCAAGGTGACGATGGAGCTCACCGGCGGGCATGCCATTGCCGAAGCGACCGCCGACATGTTGCGGCGCGACATGATCGTGAGCTCGGTGCTGTCGACGGTGCTCGCGTCGGTGGTGTTCCTGGTGACCTTTCGCCGGATGCGCGCGCTGGTGGCGGTGCTTCCTCCGCTCGGGCTGGGCACGCTCTGGACGATGGGCATCGCGGCGTTTTTCCCGACGGGGCTGTCGGCCATTGCCACGGCGTTCGCCGCGGTCGTCGTGGGCGTGGGCGTCGACACCGGCGTGCACGTGTACGCGGCCTTGCTCGAGGGACGAAGGCGCGGACTCTCACCGGCGGACGCGGCACGCCACGCGCGCGAGACCACGGCGCGACCGACGCTGCTGGCGGCGCTGGCCGCGGGCTTCGCGTTCGCGGCGCTGTTTCTGAGCGAGCTTCCTGCGGTGCGGCAACTCGGGATCCTCTGCGGCGCAGGCGAGGTGCTCACCGCCGTGGGCATCTTGCTGGTCACGCCGGAGATCGGCGCGTGGCTCGAACGCGGACCGCCGCCGCCGCGGCCGGTGCATCGATGGACGTCGTTCGTGGACGCGCTCACGCGCACGCGGTCGCGAGCCCTCGGGGCGCTGATCGCGTCGCTGGCGCCGTTCGCGTTTCTTGCGATCTTCGGCTGGCCTGCGGCCCACGATACTTTGGTCGCCATCCGCCCGCAGGCCCTGGCGCCGCTGGCCACGCAGCGTGAGATTTACCGGCTCTTCGGCAGCAAGGAAGGCCAATGGCTCGTCGTCACCGCGGATCGCGATCCTGCGCGGGCCACCGAGCGGGCCGATCGCGTGGCGGAGGCGCTGGATCGCCTGACGACGGAAGGCACCCTGGACGGGTTCGACACGCTCACGAACTTCGCCCCCTCCGCCGCCACGCAGCGCGCGCGCCTCGCCGAGCGGGACGCGCTCGATCTGGCGGCGAAGCGGCCCGCCCTGGAGGCGGCGCTGACCGAACGCGGCTTCGACGCTTCGGCCTTTGGAAGCGCCTTCGAGGCGTTCGAGCATCCTTCGCACGCGGTCACCACCATGGATCCAAAGGGTCCGCTCGCGTGGATCATCTCGCGGCACATGGCCCGCGAGGGCGATGAGACCTTGGTCGTGAGCTACGTGCGCCCCAGCGGCGATCCCGCGAAGGATGCACGCGCGCGCGCCGTCATGGCGCAGGCCGATCCCGAGACGGTGATCACCGGCTACCACCAGCTCGAGGCGGCGCTCCGGCATGCGCTGGCGCACGATCTACCCATCGTGGCGGTGCTCGCGCTGGTGCTGGTCATCGTCACCTTGCGGGCGGCCCTGCGGCGCGGGTTCGACGTCGGGCTCACCCTGGCGACCATCGCCGTGGAAGTCGGTGCGGTGGCCGCGCTCATGCGAATTTTCCATGTGCGACTGCACGTGTACGACGCGCTGGTGATGCCTGTTCTCATTGGCATCACCATGGATGAATCGATGTTCTTGCTCCACGCGACCCGTGCGGCGCGGGCCGCAGGGTCGTCGATTGGCGAAGCCATTGCCCGCGCCCTTCGCACAGAAGGCCCGCTGGTCGCGTCCACCGCGCTGACCACCGCCGCCGGGTTCGCTGCGCTGCTCGCCTGCCGCTTCGAAGGGCTGTTCGACTTGGGCGCCGTGGGCGCGCTCGGTTCGGCGCTCGGTCTCGTGGCCGCGCTCGTCGTCATCCCCGCGGGATTACGACTTGCTCTTGCAAGGGGCCCCCACTCCGAATAGCTGAGAGGCCCGTGGAGCTGCCGGAAGTCCCGCTCGAACCGATCCTGCCGCCGGAGGGCGTGGTCGCCTCGCGTCTGCGGGACGTGGTGTCCCAGGCATTCGCCATTCGCGAATCGCGAATCGCGAATCGCAAATCCGCCAGCAGCGGAACCCGTCTCGATGTCGCCGGGGTCAAAGGTTGCGCTGGCGCTGCACTCGTTGCAGCGCTGGCGGGCACCGGGAAGAAGCGCATCGTCTTCGTGACCGCCGATCTCGACGGCGCACGCCGGGCCGCGCAAGACTGCGGCTTCCTCCTGCGCGGCGCGCCCGACGACGCGCGGGCCGAGGAGGCCGCACTGGGCGACGTGCTCCTGTTCGCGAGCTACGAGTCCTCGCCGTACGCCGAGGTGAACCCGGATCGGCGCGCGGCCATGAGCCGCATGGCCACGTTGTTCCACCTGGCACACCTGCCGTGGCGCGTGCTCGCCATCCCGGCGAGCGCCCTCGTGCGCAAGGTCGTCCCCGCCGACGCCATCGGCCGCGCCACCGCGAAAGTCGTCGCGGAAGATGAACTCGATCGCGACGCGCTCGTCGCCAAGCTCTCCGAGGCAGGCTACCTGCGCGTTCCCGTCGTGGAAGATCCCGGCTCGTTCGCCGTGCGCGGCGCGCTCGTGGACATCTGGCCGCCGAGCAGCGACGCCCCCGTGCGCATCGAGCTTTACGGCGACATGGTCGTCTCGATCAAAGCGTTCGACCCGTACGAGCAACGCACCGTCAAGGTGAACGGCCAAGACGTCACCTTCCCCCACGTGTGGCTCCCGCCCGCGCGCGAAGCCATCCTCACACGCGAAACGACGGCGCACGCACGGGAAAAGGTCGTCCAGCTGGCCGACGCCATCGATTGGCCCACCACGAAGACGCGCGCGCTGGCCGACGACGTGGTCAGCGGTCGCGGATTCTTCGGCGCCGACGGCTTCCTGCCCGCGTACTACCCCGAGCTGGTCCCCCTCATTTCGTACCTCGACGAGGACACGCTCGTCGTGCTGGAGGACCCCGCCGCCCTCACCACCGCCGTGCGCGAAGAGCTCGCGCGCGCCGACGCCGACGCCGCCAGCCACGGCTCGAAGCCACACTTCCCACCGGCGGCGTTCTACATCGACGAAGCCCGCGCCGCCGAGGAAATTGCTCGGCGCGGTGTCATCACCTTGCACACCACACCGGTGCTCGGTGCGACCGAAGGCGAAGGCCTCGCGGCCTTCCAAACCGCCCCGAACGCGCTCGATCTCGCCGCGCGCGACCAAGACGACCTCTCGCGGGCCGTGAAAACGGCGCGTTCGTCCAAGGGGAAATCAGCCACGCTGGCACCGCTGGTGCGCCGCATTCGCTATTGGCGCGAGCACGGCTTGCGCGTCTTCCTCACCGCGCGCGCGCAGACCCAGGCCGAGCGCCTCACGTCGCTGTTGCACCACCAGGGCATCACCTGCCGCGCAAAGCTCGGCACCTTCGATCCCGCGTGGCTCGCCGAGCCGGACAGCGCCGACGCCGAGATGGCCCAAATCGTGGTCGGCCCACTCTCGCGCGGAGGCCTGCTCCCCGCCGAGGGCATCGTCATCGTCACCGAGGAGGAAATCTTCGGCGCCCGCGCCCACCGCCGCAAAGAGCGGCGCGCCGCCGATCCCACGCGCCCCTTCCTCGAGGACCTGCGAAACCTCAACGTGGGCGACTACGTCGTGCACGTGGAGCACGGCATCGGACGCTACCTCGGCCTGGTGCACAAGGCGGTGGGCGGCCTCACCGTCGACCTTCTCGTGGTCGAATACGGTGGCGGCGACAAGCTGTACCTGCCGGCCTATCGGCTCAATCAGATCCAGAAATACTCGGGCGGTGAAAACTCACAGCCCAAGGTCGATCGCCTCGGCGGCAGCACCTTCAGCCGCACCAAGGCGCGCGTGCAAAAGGCCGTGCGCCAGATGGCCGACGAACTGCT
Source organism: Sorangiineae bacterium MSr11367 (assembly GCA_037157805.1). NCBI lineage: Bacteria > Pseudomonadati > Myxococcota > Myxococcia > Myxococcales > Pendulisporaceae > Pendulispora > Pendulispora rubella. The sequence continues at coordinate 11,465,966 of CP089983.1, forward strand.
CCGCCTCTACGCCGAACGCAAAGCCCAGCCCGGCGTGGCGATGCCGCCCATCGACGACGACTACCGCGCCTTCGAGGCCACCTTCCCCTTCGACGAGACCCCGGACCAAGCCCGCGCCATCTCCGAGGTCAACGGCGATCTCGACCAACCACGGCCCATGGATCGCCTGGTCTGCGGCGACGTTGGCTTCGGCAAGACGGAAATCGCCCTGCGCGCGGCGTTCCGCATTGCCATGACGGGCAAGCAGGTCGCCCTCTTGTGCCCCACCACGGTGCTCGCGCAGCAACACTTCCGCACCTTCGAGGCGCGGATGCGCGACTACCCCATCACGCTCGCGTCGATGAGCCGCTTCCAGACGAAGAAGGAGCAAGACGAAACGGTCGCACGCCTCAAGGACGGCAAGGTCGACATCGTCATCGGCACCCACCGGCTGCTCTCGAAGGACATCCACTTCAAGGATCTGGGCTTGCTCGTCGTCGACGAAGAGCAACGCTTCGGGGTCACGCACAAAGAGCGCATCAAGCAAATCCGCACCCAGGTGGACGTGCTCACCCTCACGGCGACGCCCATCCCGCGCACCCTGCAAATGGCCGTCAGCGGCCTGCGCGATCTCTCGCTCATCACCACGCCGCCCATCGACCGCCGCGCAGTGCGCACCCTGGTCACGCGCTACGACGAGCAGGTGCTGCGCGAGGCCGTCACCCGCGAGCTTTCGCGCGGCGGGCAGGTTTTCTACGTCTACAACCGCATCGAGGGCCTCTACGAACGCGCCGGGCGCCTGCAGGAGCTCGTGCCCCAAGCGCGCATTGCGGTGGCCCACGGCCAGATGGCCAAGGGCGGAACGGCGCAGGAGACCGGTGCCCTCGAGCAAACCATGTTCGACTTCGTCGAGGGCCGCTACGACGTGCTCGCGGCGACGGCCATCGTGGAGAGTGGCCTGGACATCCCGCGTGCGAACACGATCATCATCGACCGCGCGGATCTGTTCGGCTTGGCCCAGCTTTACCAACTGCGCGGTCGTGTAGGCCGATCCAAGGAGCGCGCCTACTGCTACCTCGTCGTGCCCGAGCTGGAAAAAATGACCGACGAAGCGCGGGCGCGCATCGAGGCGCTCGAGCGGCACACGGAGCTCGGCAGCGGTTTTCAAATCGCGTCGCTCGACCTGGAGCTGCGCGGTGCGGGCGATCTGCTCGGCGGCGAGCAATCGGGCAGCGTCGCCAGCGTTGGGTTCGATTTGTTCTGCCAGATGCTCGAGGAGGCCGTGCACGAATTGCGCGGCGAGCCCGTGGTGCACGATGTCGATCCCGAGCTGTCCTTCGACGTTCCTGCACTCCTGCCGGAAGATTACGTCAACGACGTCGGGGTGCGCCTTTCGCTCTACAAGCGCCTGGCCAGCGCCATCGACGAATCGCATGTCTCCGAGATCGCCGAGGAAATGGAGGATCGTTTCGGGCCTCCGCCGGACGATGCGCGGCGTTTGGTGCAATTGATGGCCATCAAGACCGAGCTTCGGCGCCTGCGCGCGCTGGGCTGCGAGGCCAACGCCCAAACCGTGACCTTGCACCTGCGCGAAGACACACCGCTCGACCCGAAAAAGATCCTCGATTTGGTGCGTGAGAAGCGCAGCCCCTACCGGCTCACACCCGACATGCGGCTCTCGCGTCGTTTCGACGGCAATGGCAATGGCCTCACCAACGCAGAGGCCCTGCTGCACGATTTGAGCAAGTGTCTAAAAGAATAGGGGTTAGGGAATAGCGGTTGGGGGTTAGGGGTTGGGTCGCGTTCCACCACCATGGCAACATTTTAGAGTGGTGACCCAACGTGCGCTGATTTGATATCAGGGTGTCGGAGCTGTCGCATCATTCTTACATTCTTTATCGCGTCGACCTGTCCTAGGGTGGGAACCCTCTCAATCGATCCCGCGGGGAGGGCGCGAGCGGGAACTCACAAAATGGCAGCAAACGGAGGCCAGCATGTTCGCTCCGCGCATGGCGCAGCAACGTTTTGCAGTAGTCGTAGTGGGGGTCATCGCGGCAATTTCCGCCGCAGCGTGTGGTAACGAAGGCGCAGATTCTTCTGCGTGCCAAGCGCCTCAAACAACGCAGGCGCTCGGAAAAACCTATCAAGTTGGACCCGGAAAAGCGTACGCATCGCTGAACGATGTCGCATCGCTCCTCGCACCGGGCGACTTGGTCGAGGTTTACGGACAATCGACCCCTTATGCCGGGGGAATCAAATTTTCCAAGTCAGGCACGAAGGCGAGCCCCATCACCATACGGGGCATTCGAACCAGCGGCGCACGCCCGGTGATTTCCGGCGGCGACAGTACCGTTCAGTTCGACGCAAGCCATTATGTATTCGAAGGATTCGACGTCAAATCGGGAAATGTGAGAAACATCTTCCATCACGGCGACGATATTTCGATAAAGGACAGCATCGTCCGTGATTGCGCCGGACACGGCATTCTCGGCGCCGATGAAGATTCCGGCTCGCTCACGCTGGATCACGTGGAGGTTTACGGGTGCGGAAACGGCACCACGAAACACCCGATTTACATCGCCACCGACGAAGTCGCCTATCCGGGCTCGGTGTTTCGTATGCAATTTTGCTACGTGCACGACGGCAAAGGCGGAAACAACGTGAAGAGCCGCGCCGAGCGAAACGAGATTTATTACAATTGGATCGAGGGCGCGGCCTACCGTGAAATCGAGCTGATTGGCCCCGAGGGCGCCGATCCCGCGCTGAAACGCGAGGATTCGGACGTCGTGGGCAACGTCTTCGTGAAGAGCGCGGCGGGCTCGAACGTCGCACGCGTCGGCGGCGATGGAACGGGCGATACGTCGGGGCGGTATCGCTTCGTGAACAATACGTTCGTTCTGGCGGCGAATTCACCGACGGCGATTCAGGTGTTCGACCGAATCGAGTCCGTGGAGTTCCACAACAACGTGTTCTATCGAATCGGTGGCGGGTCCGTTCCGGTGTTCCGCACGACCGAGGCCCAATGGGTCAACGGCGAGAGCATCACCGGCTCGAACAATTGGCTGCCCGCGGGCAGCAGCGTCCCCACGTTCACGAACACGAAGACGGGCGCGGACCCCGGCTTCGCCAATTCGGGCCAGCGCGACTTCCGCCTGGCAACGAGCAGCGCCCTCGTTGGGCAAGCGCTCTTGCCGACCGCGAGCCCCACGGCGCACCCGTTCCCGTCGCCGCTCGCGGCGCCGGTGTTCAGCCCGCCGCTGCACGCGGTCGATCCGGCCGACAAAGCCACCGCACGCGCAAAGGCCAGCAAGGTCGCCATCGGCGCCTACGAGAACGGCGCGCAATCGAGCACCCCGGTCAGCGTGGGCTCCTCCACAGGCACACCAGGTACGGGCAGCAGTCCGGGCGGCGGTGCGGCAGGCGATCCTTCGTCAGCGGGCGAAAACGTCTGCCCGTAGGCGACTAAAGGTGCCCGCCCTTGCGGGTGCACTCGGCCTTCTTGGCCTCGCACATGCTCTTGATCGCCGAGTCGGTGTTGTAGGCCGGGTGGTTGCAAAACCGCACGGCCTGCGCGCACTCGGGCGGCTGACCACCCGCGGGGGGCTGGGCTCCCGTTCCCGTTCCCGTTCCTGTTGGCGTCGTCGGCGGTTTGCCGCCGGAGGCCGATGCCGTGGGCTTCGGTTTCGAGCCTCCGCCACTTCCGCCGCTTCCTGTAGCGGGCCTTTTCGGCGGCTCGCTACCGCCCGCGAGGGGCGCAAGAGGTGCGACGTCTCCACCTGCACTCGCCGCGTCGTCCTTGGGTGCCTCGGCGGTGGCGGAAGGCTGGGCGGCGGCGTTCGTGGTCGGCTCCGCGGTCACGGGCGTGGCGCCCGCATCGACCGAATTGAAGTCGACCTGCTTCTTGCAACCCACCAGACCCGCCAGGCCGACGAGGCCCGCGAGGAGAACCGAATCCGAAAGAACCACGTCTCGAAGGCGACCCCTCGTCACAGAGAACCTCCCATGCTTCGGCACGCGGCCGTCTTGCTGTTGCAGAATGGAACGGCCCGCGGATCGGTCGCAGCGCGCGCGCACCACGTGCGTGCCGCCGCGCATTCCGCCGGCTCGCCGGGCTTTCCCGGTTGCTGCGGCGGGGGTTGCACGGGGGGCGGCTGCGGCTGTTGCGGAGGCGGCTGATAAGGCGGCGGCACGGGCAAGGGTTGCTGCGGAGTGGGCGTGCCCGTAGGCGTGCCCGTGGTGGTCCCCGCGTCCCTCCTCGTGCTCGTGGTGGGCTGCTGCCTCGGAGGCTGGGGCCTCTCCTGGTTGAGCGGGGGAAGCGATCCGCTCACGGGCGGCGCGGTGTTCGTCGGCGCGGCCGTTTGCGTCTCGGTGGGCTGCGGAGGCGGCGTCGTCGCCGCGGTGCTTGCCGAGGGAAAGAGCGGTTCGTTGTTCTCGGCGCCCTTGCTGCCACCGCTGAAGGCCCCCATGCCCGCGGCCACGGCCACACCGCAGACCGCGAGCGCAGCGACCAGGCCGCCGATGATGAGCCCTTTGCGCGCCCCACCCCCCGACTCCGTCCCCGACGGCGGGGCAGGATGGTACGCCGCCACCGGTTGCTGCGGCGGCGGGGCGTAGCCCTGATTCGGCGGGGGACCGTACTGCGGCGCACCGCCCGGCGGCGGCCCGTAGCCCGGCATGTCCACCTGCGCGCCGATCTCGGTGCCCCGGCGCTGCGGAACGTCGCCCGTGTTGTAACCGGGCGTGGGCCCCGTCACATAACCCGCCGACACGCCCGGTGCCGTACCGCCGTATCCGCCCGCCGGACGCGCGTCGAAGCCGGGCGCGGGCGCCTGCTGAGCGCCGAGGGCCGCGGTCTGCGCGTACGCGATGGCCGGCTGCGAGGGCGCCTTTCCGGAGAAGGCGCTGAAGAACTCGCTCACCGTCGCAAAGCGCTGCGCGGGATCCTTCGAGAGCGCGCGCTGAACGGCGTCGCGCATGGGCTGCGGAACGCGCTGGCCCATCGGCTGCGTCTCGATGGGCGCGGGCGGCTGCACCATGTGCGCCGTGGCCCATTCGTAGGCGGTGTTGCCGTTGAAGGGCAGCCGCCCCGTGAGCATCTCGTAGGCCATGATGCCCAGCGAATAAATGTCGCTCCGCGCATCGATGGGCCGCCCGGTGAACTGCTCCGGGCTCATATACGGCGGTGTGCCGAGCACCATGCCCGCCTGCGTGAGCTTGCGCTCTTCGCTGTCCTCTTCCTTCTGCCGCTTGGCGATGCCGAAATCGAGCACCTCCACCCAGTCCTTCTGGCCGGCGCGATCGCAGAGGACCACGTTTTCCGGCTTCAGGTCGCGGTGCACGATGTCGTGCGCATGTGCTTCCTCGAGGGAGCCGACGACCTGCGAGAGAATCTTCTCCACGCGGGTGGGCGCCATCGGCCCTTCTTTTTCGAGGACCTCGGCCACGCTCTTGCCCTCGACGTACTCCATCACGATGTAGAGCGTGCCGTCGTCGGTCTTGCCGAAGTCGTAAACCTGAATCGTATTCGGGTGCTGAAGCTCCGCGATGGTGCCGCACTCGCGCTCGAACCGCGCCAGAATCTTCGGGTCGTGCGACAGATGCGGGTGCAGCGTCTTGATGGCGACCTTGCGGGTCGTCGCGCCGAGCTTCTGCTCGCCCACGTAGACGACCCCCATGCCCCCTTCGCCGAGAACGCGAATGACGTTGTAGCGCCCCGCGATGGTCTGACCGACGAGCCCTTGAGAGCCTTGTTCCGGCGAATTCACGGCGTCAGAATCGCATACCTACGGAGCGCTCGCATCCTTTCTGGTGTCCGTGGGGGGCCACGGTAGGGACCAGCGCTGATCCGTGCCCCGATCCCAGAGCTCGAGCCGCGTGCCGCGGGCGGTGGAGGGGAACATGACACCGATGCGGCTGACCAGCTTGGCGTCGAAATCGACGCGGTTTCGGTCCCGTCCGGCGTCCCCGGCGTCGATTCCGGCGGCCACGAGCATCGGGAAGTCGAACCGAGCCCGTTCGATGACGGTCGGACCCTCGTACAGTTCGAGGGCGAAGCGGCCCATGGCCCGGGGGGTGGCCTGGGCTGCCGCAAGCTCCACCTGGTGCATGCCCAACAGGTAGACGTCGCCATGGTCGTAGCGCAGGTCGAAGATCCACTGCCGGCGCTCCGAAAGCGGCGGCGGATCTGGCGCGATGCGTACCTTCTTCGGATCGATGGGCGCGGAGGCATCCGCCACCCGCTTCGAAAGGGACAGGCGCCCGGGGGAAGCGTCGACCCCGATGCCGCCGGCCTCGGCGATGGCGCCGAAAAACACCGCGAACATCACGAGGATGCCGGCGAATGCCAAGCTCAAGACGACGGTCGACCAAGAACGCACGACACAGCGATATCCCATGCACCGGCTTCGCCGCCAAGCGTCGTCCACAGGTCGCGGAGCTTTCTTTCGCCCGGGCTCGTGCCCACACGCACGTCGAGCACGCCGTCGAGGCGGACCCACGCCGCAAATAGCGCGACCTGTCCGACTTCGTGAACCTGGCCGGACGGCAATCTTAACCGCGAGCCCGTCCCATAGACGCGGTCGCCAACCAATGCGGCACCGGCGTGGCTCGCATGCACGCGGATCTGATGGGTGCGCCCGGTGCGCGGCGCGATCGCGAGCAAGGCGAAGGCCCCCGCACGCGCCACGGTTCGGTACACGGTTTCGGCGTGGGTGGCGTCTTTGCCGTTCACGGCGCGGTGCCGCGGGTCCGAGGCGCGCCCGATGGGAAACGCCCACGTTCCCTCTTCGGGATCGGGCGCCTGCGCGGCGATGGCGATGTAGCGCCGCTCGTAGTGTCCTTCGTCCCGCGCGCGCTTGGCCATCTCGCGCGCCCGCGCGGTCAGCGCGAAGACGACCACGCCGCCCACCTCGCGATCGAGCCGCGACGTCGGGTGCACCGCGGCGGCGTCCATCTTGGCGAGCCGCGCGGCGTGCGCGAGGAGCGAGTCCTTCGCGCCGCCGTGGTCGGGAATCGTGGGGATGCCCGCGGGCTTTTCCAACGCGAGCCAATCGCGTGTGCGATGGAGCACACGGACCTCGTCGCCCTTCGTCTCGGGGCGCGGCGCGGCGATCCGCACCTCGTCGCCCACGCGCACGGGCTCCTCGCCACGCGTGACCCGGCGGCGACCGATGAAGACGCGGCCGTCGGGGATGGCGCGCGGATCACCGCCGGCGGCGCGCACGATGGCGTCCACCGTCTTGGGATCCCCCTCGCGCACGATCCATCGCATGGCTAACGCAACGACAGCGGAGGCTTGGCCCGCAACCACGGGCGGAACCGCGCCGCGTCGTCGCAGAGGATCTCCCCCGAGCACGGCGCGGCCTTTCCTGCGTCCTTTCCGGCATCGAGGACGCCGGCGTCCGCAGGACGGGGGACGCGGCATTCCTTGGCGATCATGGCCGTCACGTCGGCTTCGCTCACGCCCCAAAGCCGCGCGCACACCAGGTTGTCCAGCGACGACGCCGGCTGTGCGGACGCATCCGCGGGCACGTCCTTCACGAGGAGGGACTTCGGCCGCGCCGGGCAGGCCTTTTTCGCGTAGGCGAAGGCCACCTCGTCGGAGGCCGAGAACGTGCCGTCCGCACGCGAGTGCAATGCCAGAAGCGGCCCAGCCAACCGGTGCTCGGGCGCCCCGCAACCGGCGGCATCGGGCGCATCTGGGGCCTCGGCCGTGTAGACACCGTTGGTCAGCAGGTCGGGTCGGCCATCGTCGTCGATGTCCTCCACCGCGCCGAACTCCGGCGCCGTGCCCCCACTCGAGTAGGCATCGATCTTCTTGCCCTTGATGGTCCACAGCCGCGCGTACGGCTGCGAGACACCATCACGCACCCAGCTCGCGCCCGTGAGGATCACTTCGTCCTGGCCGTCGCCATCGTAGTCGAACACCGTCGGCTGCTCCAGGTCCAGCGAGCGGTCCACGCTCGAGACGAAGGGCGGCTGCGCCAACGTCACGCGATCGCCTTTGCCGGAGATGTGCACGACGTCCCAGAGAACCTCCACCTCGGCCGAAGCATCCTTCGTGCGCACGCCCGTGGGAACCATGGCCCAGATGCCCGTGCCGCTGCGCGTGTGCGCGGCCACGCAGTGGGCATCGCGGAAAAGGTCCGGCAAGAGCCAGCCGGACGCGTCGCCCATCTCCGCGCCGAGCTTGCGCGACGCCGTGGCCTCGATTTCCTTGGCAATCGTTTCACACAGGCTCTCGGCGCGGGCGGCGTCGGTGCCCGCATCCTCGACGTCCGCGTCGATCTCGGACTCGCTGCTCGCATCCGGCACCGTCATGGCATCCACCGCGGCATCCGCCTGCGCGGGCTTGTCCGTGTTCGATTGGATCAGCTTCGCCACGAAAATGGCCACCGCCAGAACGGCGACGATGACACCGAACGACACGAGAATACGCCAGGCTGCGCCGGTCGCCTTCATACGGACTCCCGCAAACGCTCCACGACGCCCCGATCGCCGTCGACGCGCACCCGATCGCCCGTGCGAATGATCCGCGTGGCGAAGGCGACGCTCACCACGCTCGGCACGCCGAATTCGCGCGCCACCACGGCTGCATGCGAAAGCGGCCCGCCAAGCTCCGTCACCACACCGGCGGCCATGAGAAAGAGCGGCGTCCAGCCTACGTCGGTCGTGTGCACGATGAGCACTTCGCCCGGTTCGAGCTCACCCATGCGATCCGCACCGTGGATCACACGCGCGCGCCCCTCGACGACACCCGCGCTCGCGGGCACACCGCGAAGCAGATCGCCACCCGACGGGGGCAGCACCACCGGCGGCGGCGCACCGATGAAGGTCGATGGCGGATCGGGCCGGCCCTGGTCGCGCGCGAACTCCGCCCGGCGCGCCCGCACCAGTGCGGCCAGATCGCGCCGCGACATCTCCAGGGCGCGCACGATTTCGTCGACCGTGAGGAAGAACACGCTGTGGATGCCCGCGAACGCCGAACCCGACGCGACGAGCGAGGCCTGATCCTGCGCGAGCTCGGGCGCCAGCCGCAAAAGCCGGCGATCGGCGTCGAGGAAGACCTCGCGCAGCATGCCCAGCACACGCGTGACCCACGTGCGCATGCGCTCGCGCAGCCGCGCCGCCTTCTGCGTACGCGCCACGAGGTGCCGCACCAAGGTTTGCTCCAGCACGCCGAGGCGTGGCATCAACTTGACCATCTCCGCATCGGCGTGGGCGCGCGCGCGCGCCAGCGACGATTCCACCTCGCGCACCTGGCCGCGGATGGCCACGCGCACCATGGTGAGCACCTGGCGAACGTCCTCGCGCCAGCGCGGCGTGGAAAGCTCCGCCTCGCGCACCGCGCGGTCGCCGTACAGCTCGAGAAAATTGGCGAGGGCGCGGCGGGTCGGCCCGTCCGGGATGGCGTCGAGGCCCACGGTCGCGTCGGAATCGATCGCGGCGAACGCCGCCGGTTCGCGCCGCGCCAGCTCGGCCACGCGCATGATGCCGATGGCCGGGCGCGCGCTCTCCAGATCGCGAATGCCCGCCGTCAACGCTTGCGCGAGGCGCTCGGCAACCAGCGGGCCGAAGTTTCCCTTCGTCTTTTGGCTCTGGCCAATCTGCGCCAAGGACGCTTTCAACGCGAGGTGCGTCCCCAGCGCGCTGGAGGCGCAGGTGAGCATCACGGTGCCCGTTCGCTCGAGCAGCCCCTGCACGTCGCGGATGGTTCGTGCGAGCCCTTCGTCGGGCAAGATGGCCAAGTCCAGGGCGTTGTGCGCCTTTTCGGCCTTCGTGGCGGCCTCCTCGAAGGCGTTCACGTCGGCGTCGAGGCGGAGCTGCTCGCGCAAGAGGCGTGAAGCCGTCATGGGGAAGCGCGCGTAGAAGCCACGGCGCGAGACGTCGGCCACCTGATGCGCCACTTCGTCCCCGGCGGAACCGCCCGCGAGCTCCACCAAGGTGCGCGGATCGAGCCATGGCACTTGTGCCGCGATGCGCATGAACTGCGTCAGGTTCAAATAGAAGCGGCCGTACACGTTGCCGACGAGGCGCGCGCTGCGCGGCACGCTGCAGCCGAGGGCGGCGAAGGCACGGCGAAAGCCCGCCTCGCTGAAGTCGCCCGCGACGGACCAGGTGAGCGGCGTGGCCACGCCGGGCAGCGCCTCGCCGACGTTCACGCTGCTCCACACCGTGAAGGCATTGCCGCCCTCGGGGAAACCTTGGCCGGTGATGGGCCGCGCCTGCACGATCCAGGTGCGCTCGCGGTCGCACGCAAACTCGACGTCCCAAGGCCCTGCGTCGAGCCGCTCGAGCCGCGAGGCGATGTCCGCGAGTTCCTCGATGCGCGCGGGGCCGAGCGCCGGTTTGTCGGGCTCGGGGACGCTCACCTCTTTCATGGCGCCGTCGACCACGACGAGCGCGCGCGGCTTGCGCGCGACGACGGCCTCGATGAGCCGCCCATGCGCGTCGATGCGAAGCATGTCGGGCGTGCTCACGCCATCGACCACGGGCGAGCCCAGCCCGACGGCCGCGTTGACGATGCGCTGATCGCGCGAGAGCCATCCGCTGGTAGGCGGCTCGGGCGAGCGCGTGAACATCACGCCCGCGGCCTCGGCCTCCACCATGCGCTGCAGGACGACGCCCATGGACACGTCGCGCACGCCGTGGGCGGCGAGGTATGCGAGCGCGCGGCCCGAGGCGATCGACGCCCACACTTCGCGCACGGCATCGGCGAGCGCCTCTTTGCCATGCACCGCGAGCCGCGTCTCCGCGAGGCCCGCCATCGAGACGAGGGCACCGTCTTCGCAGGTGGCGCTCGATCGCACGGCGAGCCCCCACGGCGCGGTCGGGCCGATGCTTTCCCACAGCTCGGCGAGTTCCTCTTCGAGCCCCTTGGGGAGCGGCGCGTTCAGCAGCTCCTGACGCGCCTCGGCCGCGCGCGTCGAGCCGCTTCGCCCGCCGGCCGCACGCAAAAGCGAGCGCGGATCGCACCCCGGCGAAAGCTCGCGCAAGGTGGATTGAAACGCCTGCTGCCCGAGGATCCACGCGTCGGGCACGGGGAAGCCATGCTTGGCGAGCCAGACGAGGCGCGAAGCTTTGCCGCCGATGGCGCGCGCATCATCGCCGCCGCGTTTGCGAGCGAGCGCTTCGAGCGAAGTGAGCCAGGGCGACATGGCCCGGCGATATTACTCATGTTTCGACGCGCAACGTCATCTCGCGAGCACCTGATCGTGCCAGAAGAGCAACTCGATGGCTCCGGGGCCGCGATTGAAGACGTAGTCGTGCGGCCCGGGCAGCACGGCAAAGTCGTGGGCGATGCCGGCCCCGCGCCAGGTTTCGCTCGTGCGGGTGACGGCCCGGCGAAAACTGTCCCGCTCGCTCGTGGTCAGCCGCAATTTCAGCTCCGGTCGCCGCGCCCGCGCGCTTTTGGCCAGCTCCGCGAGCTCCGCGGCGGCCGCGCCGGTGTTGTGGATGGCCGGCTGCAACGCGCCCACCGCACCGAACACGGCGGGCTGCCCCAAGCCGGCACGCAACGCCACGATGCCTCCCAGCGACACGCCATCGATGCCCGTGGCCTCCGGCGATGCGAGGGCCGGTGTCTCCGCGCGCACGCGCGGCAGAAGCTCCGTGGTCAGCGCCCGCGCATACGCGTCGACGTCCTCGGCACTGGACAGGTTGAGGTCCGGCACATACGGACAGGCAATGATGAGGCGCCCAAAAGGGTGCTCGGCCAAGGCGCGGTTCAACTCGGCCAGATGGGCCGCGGCCACGAGCCCTTCGAAGTCATCCTCCACCAAAGGGGGCGCCGTCAGCCGCCCGAACGCGCGCTCGAGCGCATAATCCCGCGGCCAACCCATGGCGCCGAGCGCGGGGCCCTTCAACGCCTCGCCGCGCCCATGAAGGGCGATGACCACCGGAAACCGTTGCTCCGGCGTGCGCGATTTCGGAACGATCACCACGGCCCGTTCGATGGGGCTTGGCAACGTCCACTCGAGAAGCGTGACCGCACCGCGCGGTGCTTCGGGCGACGCGTCCGTCTCGGGCACCGTCATGGACGGCGAAGGAGGCGCGACCTCGGCGATCGGCTTTTCTTCCGCGCCCTTGGCGCCTTGTCGCGATGCTGCATCCCGACGGCACGCCGCCCCAGCCCCTACCAGCGACGATGCTACGAGCAAGAGCAGGAACGAGGCGCTGCGCCGCGCGATCATTAGCCCTCAGGTGACGCGGGCGCTTGGCCCGAGGCTCGCTTCACCAGATCCGCGAGCATGGGATCCGTCGTGAGTTGCTCGCGCAGTGCCTTCTTGATGGCGTCGAGATGCGCGGGGGCAAGCCCCTGCAAATGCGCCGTGGCCTGGTCCAACTTGAGATCCAGATATCCGTTCAGGTCGATCTGACCTGCGCGGAGCTTTTCCAACGGTGAGGCTGCGGCCCCCTCGACCGCGCCAGCACCACCTACGGAGCCTGCCGTTTCGGCCTTGCCGACTTTCTCGGCGCCTGCCTTTTCCTGCAGCGTGGCCTCGAAGGATTGCCCTGATTTTCCCACCTCCGCCGTCGTGTTCGTCGGCAGTGTAGGGCCCCCTTTACCGATGCGATCGATGCCCATGGCGTCCTCTCTTGACGATACTTCCATTCCACCTACGTGCACATCGGTCGCCGGCTCGAAGTCGTTTCCTCATTTTATTTCCATCCGATCGTTAGTCGTCGGACGCGCTCTTCTTCCGGTAGGCCATCGCTGTAAAAAAGTGCTCCTTCAAGAAAAGAGAGCGAGATGTCCTGCGAAGGGGGGCCGCTCAGGGCGAGGAGCGGAAAGACACGCACGGACGCGGCCGGCGTGGCAGGGGTCGGTGGGAGCTCCACGGCATCGAGCGAAAGCTCGTCGCGCGTGCTTCGCGCAAGGATGGCGCGAAGGGAGCCCTGCCCCGGCGCATTCTGAAACGCGATGGCCGTCGGGAACCCGGAGCCCATACCGGCGGTGCGTACGGGCTCGCGCACGGGTTGTCCGCTCGCGTCGAGCCACGCCACCATGGCGCCGTAGGCCGCGGAGTTGTTCGGCTCCGTCCCCATGGGCGCTTCCTCGATCCAGCCGACGGCCACACCATCGCCAGCCGCGGCGAGCACCGGCGAGCGCGAGTGGGCCGCGGTGGCCAGGACGCGCACCTCGCTCGTGCGCTTCGCATCGCTTGCACGCAAGGTGGCGACGTACACGTCGGCGAAGCCATCATGTGGGCTGTCGCGCGGATCGGAGAACGCCAACCACACACGATCACCCTGCACCAGCAGCGAGAGATCGCTGGCATCGCCGGGTGCGCGTGTCACTCGTTCGGGTGGCGAGACGCGAAGCTCGGGCGAGACGCGCGCCGCATAGACTTCCCCGTTGCCGTCTTTGCCGTCGACCCACGCGACGATCCATCCATTTTTGACCCACCCCACGGCCACGTCACTGGCATCGCCGCGATCGCTCGTCACCTGTTGTTCACGCAACTTCTTCCCGTGGCGATCGACACGCGCGAGGTGCACCTGCGGATCGCCGCCATCGCGAGCAACCCACGCCACCGCGGCACCATCGTTACCATCGGAGGCGATGGCTACGCCGCCGACGCTCAATGCGCGGTTCGTGAGAAGCGCGGGCTTGTCGCGCAGTGCCCCTTTCGCGTCCAGGTCGTACACGCGGATCGCATCGCCCGTGGCGAGGGGGGCAGGCGGCGGGGGTGCCTGCTTCGAGGCCGTGGGCTTGCGGGGACCATCCCGCTTGTCGGTGGCCGGCGGCGACGATACGAGCGCGAGCAAGGTGCCGTCGCCCACATGCGCCGCCGCGAGATCGGTGAAGGTTTCGCGCGCCGCCACGGTGGTCAACGTCAGTGGGCGCGGTGCGTCGGGCGGGAGCGGCGGCACGAGCGGCGCCTTGTAGAGCGATGGCCGCGCCGGCATGTGCGCGGCATGCACTTGGCTGACCCCCGGCGCACCTTCTGGCAAGGGGAGCGCCGCGAGCGCGAGGCATTCGCGCGCTTCGTGCGCCTCTTTGCCGCCGCAATCGAGCCCCCACGCGAGTGTGGCCTCACGCTGTTCGCGAAGGCGCATCGATTCGACCTGAACGGCGGCGAACTTCTCGTCGAGGCGGAGAAATGTGGGCCCCGGTGACACGGCGGCGCAGGCGTCCGCGTTCGAGGCGAGCGGACATGCACGCGCGTTCACGAGCAACCCCACGCCCCGCCCCGCCGGCGCGAGGATCGGCACGGTGTTGCCCTCGAGCTCCAAGGTGACGCTCGCGTCGGGCGCGAGCTTTCCGCCCGCGTCCATCTTCGTGACATGAAGCCGCCCGGATCGGCCGGTGCGACCCGATTCGTCCCACGCGAGGGCTGCCGCATCGCCAAAGGACACGAGCCCCACGAGCTTGGCCCCGCCGATGGCCGTCACGGCCGGAACCGGCGCGCGCACCTTCTCCTTCGACGTGGCGCGCTCGTCGAGCGACACGGTCATGATCTGCGGATCGAAGCCCGAGCGGTCCGTCCAGGCGAAGACCCAGGCATCGCCTACGCGCACCACATCGACGTCCGTCCCCACGAAGGAGCGCGCCGCGATGACCTCGGGCGCCCCCACGGCCCGCGCATCACCGTCGAGCTTCGTCCAGAGGAGACTCGGCTTCTGGCCCGCTTCACGCGAGACGAGTGCAAGCCCTGCCCCCATGGTGGTGGCGACCGCTTGCCAACCGATGACACCTCGGGCGAGCGGTGTGGGCACGCCACGCGGGCGGCCGTCGGAATCGAGCGGCACGCCGAGGATGTTCGCCGAGGAGTCGCGCGTTTCCTCGGCCCACACGCAGATGGCCCCACGCGGGGTTGGAACGACCTCGACCCAAACGACGTTGTCGGTCGTGCGGGCAACCTCGATCACCTGGCCGCGGGCGTTGCCATCGTCGGCGATCCCGACGAGCTGGATCGCCTTGCCGCGATCCGTGAGGGACGTCCAGAGCGCCACGTACCCGGGGCGGGCTCCCCCGGTGGGGCGCACGACCAACATGTCGACGTCGCCGCCGGCGGTCGCAACCACGCGCGCATTCGCCGAAGGTTTTCCATTCGCCGCCGAGATGGGTGCGGCCACGACCTTGCGTGCTGCGCCCTCCGTGGAGATATAACCCACCATGGCGGTGCCATCGCGGCGGGCGAGGAAGGGGCCCAAGGTCCGTTCGGGCACCGTGGCCACCAGGTACGACTCGAGCTCGGGCCGGCCGCGCAGCGAGTCGGAGCTGCCCTTGCCTGCGGGGTTGGCGGTATGGGTGACGCCTTGCGCGGACAGCTTTGGCTTCGAGCTGCCGCAAGCACACACGAGCGAGGCCAGTGCAAGGCACGCGGCCTGGGTCCATCGGAAACGACGCGGCGCGGTCATCGACGGTAGATGACTTGGTCCGAGAACGTCTTCTTCAAGGTGATGACGCCGGCTTTGCTACGAGGAAACGGCGCACCGAGCAGCGCGTCGCGGATGCAATCGAAGAGCACCTTGTCCTGCACCTGGCCTTTTGGTCCTTTGACGCCGATCAGGGTGCCCTCCTGATCGATCCCGAGCTCGACGATGATCTCCGCGTGCGGGCTCTTGCGCCGTTCACGGGCAGCGCTAACGCACTTTTCCGCCTCCGCGTGGCGGGTCTCCACCGCCTCGTCGATGAACTCCGTCGCTTCCTGCGAGGTGTTCGCGAAGGGCCGCTGCGTCTTCGCACCACCGCTCGCGGGCACCGACGGGTTGCCCGCGCCCTGCTCTTTCGAGGAGGTCGCACTCGCCTGGGTCGTCGGAGATGCCGAGGGACTAGAGGAGGAAGACGATGGAGAAGAAGAGGAGGAGACCGGGGCGCTCGCCGCCGTCGCGTCGGCCGCAGGGGCCTTGGAGGCGGGTGTCTCGCTTTCCTTGTTGGAGCCTCCGCACGCGATCATGAGCGAGGCACCAACGAGCCAAGCCGGCCAGAGCATCCCGGGATTTCGCATTCCCTCCTCTTATCAGAAGGAGACGATCGGCGAATCAGGGAGCGGCTACGAACGGAGCAGCCGGCCGATGTGGGCCTTTTCCCAGCGAAGGGCGCGCTCGAAGTGGCGGAAGTGCGTCTCGCGCTCGCGGAACTCCGGCGGATGAAGCTGCCGCCGACCCTCGCCACCTTTGCGGTGCCGCTCGGTCGTCTTCGCAGGAATCACGTGGTGGAGCATCTCGTGGTAGACGATGTACGCCACGAAGTAGCGGGGCACCCAGGCCTTGTCGAGCGACGGGTGGATGCGAATCAGGCGCTCGGTCGAGCTGTAGCTTCCCAGCTTGATGGTGTGACGCGAGCGGCTCTTGGCGGGCCGGCGACCGGCCTTGCCCCACGTGATGAGCGCATTGACCGAGTTGTCGAAGTACTGCGCGTTCAACTCGTTGAAAAGAGCGAGCAAATCGTGATGCTCGCCCGCGCTGACGAGCTTCTGGTGCCGCGGGCGTGCCAGGCGGCCGCCGTTTTCTTCGATGTAGTGCCCGATGCGAAGGCTCGAGTCGCGATCGCTATGGGTCACGTAGCGAACGAGCGCGTTCACGATGCTGGGCGGCGCGTCGAGGAACATATGGTGCACCCGAGCGCGCAGCATGCCGCGCTCCCAGTGGTGCGAGACGATCGCGTGCCGGTTGTCGGTGATCGAAAGACTGACCGGCCCCGGGTACACCTTCATCAACCGCCGCTCGAGCGCCTGCCGCGCACCCTCGTGGACGAACAGGTGCGGCGAGGCCGTCGGAAAGAGCTCGGCGATGTTGGCGCTCACGCGCTCGGGCACCCGGATGGCCACAGCCCCCATCGGGCGGGCGAGCGTCTTGCCACGCGCACCCGCGGCCGCGTGATCGTGGGTCATGCCCCACGCGGTTGGCTGCAGCGTCAGTACGGTCCGGGCGCCCATGGATGTCCTACCGGGCGAACTAGGAAATGGGTCCGGGGTTGTCAAGGAACCGGAAATCTATGAGCAATTCTCACTAGATAGACGTGAGGTCTTTTGCCCCCAGAGAGCTCGGTTTGTGGTAGTTATATGTAAGCGGATGAGTGCATGACGTTTTCCCTTGACCGAGGCTACAGCCGTTTGGATGTCTCCGTTTGACATGACCTCGTGCTGGAACCGCGGCAGCGAGAAGAAACCGGCGAGACCGGTGCGATGTGTGGTTCTGAAAGCCCATGATCGCCATCCCGTCCGGCGATCCTCGCGTTGGAAACGGGCTAAGGCGCCGGCCTCGCCGGGGTTGTCCCGCTGCCGCTGTTCGACGGTTAAGGCTTTGCGAGCCTGTCGCGATCCATGCACCGTTTGCGTTGAGCCTCGGCACGCCATCCGCCTGGCCGATCGTCTGACCATCGCGCAATGGCCCGCGGCCGACGTCAGCCCCTGTTTCGCTTGTCCAAGACCCGCGGTCGCCATTCGACGCGCTCGCC
The DNA here is from genome assembly GCA_037157805.1 of Sorangiineae bacterium MSr11367. Classification (NCBI taxonomy): domain Bacteria; kingdom Pseudomonadati; phylum Myxococcota; class Myxococcia; order Myxococcales; family Pendulisporaceae; genus Pendulispora; species Pendulispora rubella. Next base: position 11,483,352 of record CP089983.1, read on the forward strand.
CCGTCGGTCACTCGACGAGGCCGAAGCGCCCGACGAGGTCGACGATGAGGAGTCCGCACGTCGCGAGGAGGGTGGCAGGCCGTGCCCGTGGTCGTCGGCACGGAGTCGCTCGGCCTTGCGGCGCTTTCGCTCTTCGACGATCTCCACCTCGGGCACCTGGACGACGATGGGCCCCGGGCCGGTCACCTTGGACTGACAGGCTAAGCGCAGCCCCACGACCTTGGCGACGTTGCCGAGGTGCACGAGCTCTTGCGGACGAAGGGGCGAGAGCGAATCGGCCCCGCGCACCACCGTGAGGCGGCAGAGTCCACACGATGCGACCCCGCCACACGACGTGGCGATGGGATAGCCGTTCGACTGCAGCACCTGGAGAAGGCTGCTCCCCTCGGGTGCATCGAAGGCGACCTCGCTCGCCGCGATGCGGACTTTGGCGTGCACGTCGCTCAGTATACCCGGCTTCGTCGCGGACCGAGAAGTCGATGGCCGATGAGGCCTATTGGGTGCGCAAGGTCCGAATGAATTGAAGGGCCTTTGGATCGAGGACGAAGCGCAAACGCGGGGACACCTCGCTTTTGACGGTGATGGAAACGACCATCGCCTTCTCCACGTTGATGTGCAGACCCGTGAGCTCGGCAATGAGACCGGAAAGATCCGGCTGGTGCCCCACGACCATGACGCGCTTTCGCCGCGCCGCCGACACCTCGCGCACCAAGTCCAGGGCACGCGCCCCCATGGCCAGCTCCCGCCGCGTCTCGAGCGGTGCCCCGATCTGGCACTCGGCATGGACGATCTCCGCCGTCTGCACGGCGCGCACGAGCGGGCTCGTGAGAATCACCTTGGGGGCCTCGCCGTGGGTGGCCAGCGCCCGCGCCACCTGTCGCACGCGCTCCCGTCCACTGACGCTCAGCACCCGATCATCGTCGCGGCCGCTCGGCGCAAAGTCCTCCGCCGGCCCGTGCCTCATGACGTAGAGCTTCATCTTCGGCGCTTATATCACCGAGTGCGCCGCCTCAGGTCGAACGTTGAGCGACGAGCCGTTCGAGCTCCATCAATGCACCTTGCTGGCCGCTCCGTTGGCAGGACGCTTCGCATCTTTCGCGTCTTTGCCCTGGTCCTTGGCCTCTTTGGCTTCCTTGCCGCCCGCGGCCGGAGCAGCCGACTCGGCGGGACCGCCGATGCGTTTCACGCCTTGCTTCTGCAGAATCATTTGTTCGAGCTTGTCCATCAACTCGGGGTGCGCTTCGAGGTACGTCTTGGCGTTCTCGCGGCCTTGACCGATGCGCTCTCCCTGGAACGAGAACCAAGCACCGCTCTTTTCGACGAGGCTCTGATCCGTGGCGAGGTCGATGATGTCGCCCGCGCGCGAGATGCCTTGCCCGTAAAGGATGTCGAACTCCACCTCCCGAAAGGGAGGCGCCATCTTGTTCTTCACGACCTTCACGCGCGTGCGATTGCCGACGACCATCGGGTCTTTGCGGTCGCTCGAGGCGGCGGCCTCTTTGATGGCGCCGATGCGGCGGATGTCGAGACGGATGGATGAATAGAACTTGAGTGCGTTGCCGCCCGTCGTCGTTTCGGGCGAACCGAACATGACGCCGATCTTCATACGGATTTGATTGATGAAGATGAGAAGGCAATTGGACTTCGCGACGGTGGCCGTGAGCTTGCGCAGCGCTTGCGACATCAATCGCGCCTGCGTGCCCACGTGGCTGTCGCCCATATCGCCTTCGATTTCCGCCTTGGGAACGAGGGCGGCCACCGAGTCGACGACCACGAGATCCACTGCGCCCGAGCGCACGAGCATGTCGGCAATCTCGAGGGCCTGCTCGCCGAAGTCGGGTTGCGAGACCAACAATTCATCGGTCTTCACGCCGAGGCGGCGTGCGTACGTGGGATCGAGCGCGTGCTCCGCATCGACGAACGCCGCAACGCCTCCTTGCTTTTGCACATTGGCAATCGCGTGAAGGGTGAGCGTCGTTTTGCCGCTCGACTCCGGCCCGTACACTTCCATGATGCGGCCGCGGGGATAGCCGCCGATGCCCAACGCGAGATCGAGCCCGATGCTGCCGCTCGGAATGACGGGGAGCTCCGGCTGGAAGGTTTCCCCCTCCTTGAGCCGCATGATGGAGCCTTTTCCGTATTCTTTCTCGATACTTGCAACCGCGAGCTCGATGGCCTTGCCCCGGTTTTTGTCGTCTTGTTTGTCGTTGATACCCATGGGTCGGCTCGCTTGGTTGGCAGAAGGTAAAGGAGTTTCTACTGCCACTATGTTCAGGTGTCCAGTCTTTGCGACGTGGCGACGTAACTACACACCCCGTAGTGGGTGATGCGCGTAGGAGCATGCGCGTCTGTGCGCGTCAACACACGCCAGAAGACACGGAGAAACACTGAAGAAATGCGCGAACGAAGAAGTGCCGTCTCATGCACTTCCAAATTGGACGAGGTACATGGTTTGCGTTAGGAACGTCACCATGAACCTCGCGGAGAAAGTCATTCACACCCCCTCGCCCCAAAAGGCTGAGGAATCGCGCATCCCCCAAGAACCGCCACCTAGGGAGCGTGAGGGTTATTCGGCGGAGGAATTCGTTTCGGACGATGACCTTTACGCCAACCTTCCGTGCACGGACTGATCGGGCACGGATGGATTCGATGAAGATATAGGGCCCCTAATTCGTAAAGGGGCGAACCTGCGGCCGGTCCTCCAGCGTGTGGTCGATGAGCTCCTGGCGCGACACAGCGATCATGTATCGCTGGACGCGGTCGGTGAAGCGCTCGGCGCCTTGGCGGTGACGACGGACGAGCTCGACGAGCTCATTGTCGCGCTCGAGGATGCGGGCCGTAAGGTAGAAATCGACGATCAAGGGAGCGGTGTCGAACGACTTCGGCACGTCCTCGACGGGATACGTGTGCTCCGGCCACGACTGAATCGTGCGCCGACCCCGCAAGAGATCGCCGATCATACCGGGCTCACCTTATTTGCGGTGAAGCATGCGCTGGCCCTCGCGCGCGTGATGCGGCAATAAGTGTGGCCATGGCCCCCTCCCTCGTGACGTTTTCGAAGTCGTTTGCGTGTGTTGCAGTCCTCGCTGGCGTCGGCACGCTCGCGGCGTGCGGGAAAAGCACGCCTTCACCCGAACCTGCGGGTGGTACGACGGCCTCGTCTCCTGCCGCTCCCGTCGGCGAGCAGCAGACGACGACGTCGACGAATGTCGCGGCGGCCCAGCAGGCGCAAGTGGGAAAGTCCGCTCCGGATTTCACCTTGCGGGATCTCGACGGCAAGTCGGTGAGTCTGCATGACTACCGCGGAAAAACCGTGGTGCTCGAGTGGTTCAATCCCGGGTGCCCGTTCGTGCGCAATGCGCACACGAAGGCCTCGCTGAAGACGTTCCCTGGCGAGCAAGTCGCCAAAGGCATCGTGTGGTTGGCCATCAATTCGAATGCACCCGGCAAGCAGGGCAACGGCGTGCCGGCCAATGTGGAAGGCAAGAAGAAGTACGCGATGCAGTACCCCATCTTGCTGGACGAGAGCGGTGAGACGGGCAAGCGCTACGGAGCAACCAACACGCCACACATGTTCGTGATCGACCCGCAAGGGGTGCTCGTCTACCAAGGTGCGATCGACAACTCGCCCGATGGCGAGGGCGAGTCGCCCACGGGTGGGAAACTCGTGAACTACGTGCAGGCTGCGCTCGGTGATTTGACGGCAGGGCGCGACGTCGCCACGAAGAACACGCCGGCGTACGGCTGCAGCGTCAAGTACCCGTAGGCGGACACCTGCGTCCGCGCATGCGGACGCATTCGTCCTGACGCAACGCCTACAAAACGACTACGGAACGATCGTGCGCAGGCTATCAACCGCGTGCACGGGCGCGCCGTCGCCGGCCATGAGGTGCGCAATGGCCGAGTAAACGAGACGCTGTGCGTCGACGCGGCCGAGGCCTGCGAAGGCCGCGGACGTCACGGCGATGGTGTAGTGGCCGCCGCCACCGGTGACCTCGACCTTGCTGTCGGTGATCTTGGACTCGATGGCGGAAGTGATGGCGGCGACGATGTCGCCTTTGAAGTTCGTCGGGTGGTCGCTCATGGCCGTCGGTTAATAGCGCGGAACGCTGGGATCGATGTCGCGCGACCAGGCGTCGATGCCGCCTTCCAGGTTGAAGACGCGCGTGAAGCCGGTGGAGAGAAAGCGCTCGGCGGCGGCGCGGCTGCGCATGCCGTGGTGGCAGTGAAAGACGATGGTCGCGTCCTTCGGGAGGCCCTGCAGGTAATCGACGCCGTCGTCGTCCAGATGGCGCGCCATCTTCAACGAGGCAATCGCCCGCTCCTCGGGGGTGCGCACGTCGAACAGCTCGAACTTGTCGCCGCGCTCGATCATCTCCTTGAAGGCCTTCACGGAGAGGGGCTGCACGCGCGGCGGGGCGTTGGGGTTCTCGATTTTGAAGCCACCCTCGCCGCCCGGGCCGGCCACGAAGTCGATGTGCACGCCGTTCGCGCGGCGCGCGGTGGCCGGATCCAACAGGAGGACGAGGCCGTCGGCTTCCACGAGAATGTCGTCCTGCTGCTTCTCGTCGATGAACAGCTCGTGCTCGAAGTTCGACGGGATGTGCAGGCGCGGATGATCGTCCGTGCCGCCCAAGGCCTGCTTGAAGGCACCGACGGCGGCGGGGGACAACGTGACCTTCGGTGCGGCCTCCGTGCCCGTACCAGTGGACGGAGCGCCGGCCAGGCCCGCGCTCTGGAGCAGCGTCGCAAGCTCGCCGGAGGCCCGCATTTCCCGCACGATATCGCAACCGCCGACGAACTTCCCGTCGACGTAAAGTTGCGGAATCGTCGGCCAGCTGGAGAACGATTTGATTCCGTCGCGCAGGGCGGGGTCACTCAACACATTTACCGTCTTGTAGCTCGGCAAAAACTCGTCGAGGATGTTGACCACCTGCGCAGAAAATCCGCACTGCGGAAAATGGCGGTTCCCCTTCATGAAGAGAACGACCCGGTTTTCGCTTACGATTTCAGCGATCTGTGCGTGCGTGGAATTCGAATCGGTTGCATTGGCCATCGTACGTGACGAGCCATGCTATACGCCGGCAGTTCCGTCAAGCCGGCTCGAGCAACAATGACCGAGAATACGAAGCCTCTGGCAGTCCGATGCAAGGGCCTGATCAAGGTCTACACCACGCGACATCACGAAATGGTGGTGGCGGTGAACCACCTGGACCTGGAGGTCCATGCCGGCGAATGCTTCGGCCTTTTGGGGCCGAACGGGGCCGGTAAGACGACGACGGTCGAGATCCTCGAGGGATTGCTCGCCCCTACGGCCGGCGAGGTGGAGCTCTTCGGCAAGACCTGGGAAAAGGACGAGCGCTTCCTGCGCGAGCGCCTGGGTATCTCCCTGCAGCACACGCACCTTCCCGAGCGGCTCACCGTGCGGGAGACGGTGGAGCTGTTTCGCTCGTTCTTTACGCAGGGGCGCGATGTCGGCGAGGCCCTCGATTTGGTCGCGCTCAAGGACAAGGAGAACGCGCGCTACGAGACGCTCTCCGGCGGCCAGAAGCAAAGGTTGGCCGTGGCGTGCGCCCTGGTGGGCAATCCCGCGCTGCTCTTTTTGGACGAGCCGACGACCGGGCTCGATCCGCAATCGCGCCGCATGCTCTGGGAGGTGGTGCTCGCCTTCAAGCAGCAGGGCGGCTCGGTGCTGCTGACGACGCATTACATGGACGAGGCCGAGCGGCTTTGCGACCGCGTCGGGGTCATCGACCACGGGCAGATGATTGCGCTGGGCACGCCGAAAGAACTCATCGAGTCGCTTGGCGGGCAGCAGATTGTCGAGTTTACCGTGGAGGGGACCGACGAGGAGGTGAACCTCGACGCGATCTCCACCCTTCCGAGCGTGCACTCGGCGCGCTGGCATACAGGGCGGATTTCCCTCACCGTCGGCCAGCTTCACGAAGCGCTGCCGGCGCTTTTGGCCCATGTCGACGAGGCAGGGCGCAAGCTCACGGGGCTGTCGACGCACCATGCGACGCTCGAAGACGTATTCGTCAATTTGACCGGAAGGCAGCTTCGTGAATAACGCGCGTCTCACCGCCATTCGTGAGCTGGTACTCACCCGCTGGCGCACCTTCTACCGCGAGCCGGGGACCATGTTTTGGACCTTCGGCTTGCCCGTGGTGCTGTCGATTGCCCTGGGCATGGCCTTCCGAAACGAGGAGCCCGAGCCGCTCCCCGCCGCCGTGCAGGCCGGCCCGCGCGCCGAGCACGTGCGCGAGACGCTCGCGAAGAGCAAGGACATCGAGGCCAAGGTGCTCTCGCCCGAGGCGGCGCACCAAGCGCTGCGCACGGGCAAAGTGCACGTGGTGGTCATTCCCTCGGACAACGGCGACGGCAAGGTTACCTACCGCTTCGATCCGACGCGACCGGACAGCCGCCTCGCACGCACGTTGGTGGACGATGCCCTGCAACGCGGCGAGGGCCGGCCCGACGTGGTGCCCACCACCACGCAACACGTGACCGAACCGGGGTCGCGTTACATCGATTTCTTGATTCCGGGTTTGGTGGGCATGGGCCTCATGTCCAGCGGCCTTTGGGGAATCGGTTTTGCGCTGGCGGAAATGCGCACGCGCAAGTTGCTGAAGCGGCTCATCGCGACGCCGATGCACAAAAGCGATTTCATGCTTTCGTTCCTTTTGGTGCGCGCGGCGCTGCTCTCCATCGAATTACCGCCGCTCCTGGTATTTTCGTATTTTGCATTCAAAGTCGGGATCAATGGGTCGATCCTCACGCTGACCTTGATTGCGCTTTTGGGTGCATTGGTCTTCGCCGGAATGGGGTTGCTGTTCGCGTCGCGTTCGGAAAACCCGCAAATCGTGTCGGGCCTCATCAACGTGGCGACGTTTCCCATGTACCTGTGCTCGGGCGTGTTTTTCTCGACGGCGCGCTTCCCCGATTGGACGCAGCCGTTCATCAAGCTTTTGCCGCTCACCGCACTCATCGATGGCCTGCGCGCCGTGATGATCGATGGCGCCGGAATCCTGCAGCTCACGACGCCGATTTTGGTGTTGGTCGTCTGGGGTTTGCTCTGCTTCGCTGGCGCACTCAAGCTCTTCAAGTGGCATTAGTCAGGTTTGTGGGGGGCTCCGCCGCCCCACACCCCCGAGAAGGGACCTGAAAATTGCCTTAGGCAGGATAACTCAGGCACACTTACGGCGTGTTGGAGGCCCGCAGTGTCCGCGCCCGTTTGATCGTCGATCGCGAGCACTACGAGTACCTCGTGAAGGAGGCCATCGAGAAGGCGCGCTTCAGCGTGTGGATCGCGACGGCCAACGTGAAGGAGATGATGGTCGAGGCCCCCGTGGGCACGACGGCGCGGGCGCGCGGGAAGTACCTGTCGATCCTCGACAGCTTCGATGCGCTGACCAAGCGCGGGGTGGACGTGAGGCTGCTGCACGCCGGCGTTCCGTCCACGGCATTCCGCGAGGCGATGGGGAAGCGCAAGCGGCTTGCGAAGAGCATGATGATGCGGCGGTGCCCGCGCGTTCACTTGAAATTGATCGCCATCGACGGGCGCATTCTCTACCTGGGGAGCGCAAACTTCACGGGGGCGGGGCTTGGCGCCAAGGGCGAAGGACGGCGCAATTTCGAGGTGGGCATCGTGACCGACGACGATGTCATGCTCGATGCCGTGCAAGCGCGGTTCGATACCATTTGGTCGGGGCGCGAATGTCGCACATGCAAGCTTCGCAGCGTGTGCCCGAAGCCGCTCGACACACCAGTGGTTGCGAAGCATAACCAAACCGTACGAAAGAGGATGACATGAAGCTGAATGCCTGCCTCTCCCTGGTCAGTCTCGTAGGTGCTGGTGTGATCCTGGCGGCGTGTGGTGCCTCCAACGAGCCGCCCAAGGAGCCGGAGTCGATCGCCACACCGCTTCCTGGTTCGAACCGCGCTGGAAACTGGAGCGCGAAAACGTCGGAGGGAACCTCACCTCCCACGTCGGATGCCACCACGACGAGCGCGCACACCACGCCGGTCACGACGCCGGCCGTTGCCCCCCAAGCGCCCCCCGCGCAGCCGGTACCTGCGGGGCCGTGCGACGCGTGCAAAGGCCCCATCTCGAGCGATCTCCAGGCCGCGTTGAACAAGCGCGTCGAGAACGAGGCGCGCAAGTGCTACGAGCGCGTCCTCACGAACCGGCCAACGGCACGGGCATCGCTCAGCCTCGACGTGCGGGTGAGCCGCGATGGGTCGACGTGCGACGCGGTCGTGCAGTCCGACGAGGCCGAAGTGCCGGGCCTGGCCGACTGCGTGGCGAACGAGTTTCGCCGCGGCGGCTTCCCGAGCCCAGGAGCCTCGTGCGTGGTCGCCAAGGTGCCGATTCTATTCACGCCAAAGGCGCATTAGGCAGGTTGTGGGGGGGCTTCGCCGCCCCCACTCCCCCCAAGAGGTTTAGGCGGAACGCAGGTAGCGGCGGACGGCGCGGGGGGCGTGAGCCGGGCCTTCGATTTCGATGTAGGGCCTGCCGGGGGAGCGACCGGGGAAGGAGAAGCTCCCCGTGTTGGCGTAGCGCTCCGTGAGCGCCTCGCGATGCGTGTGACCGAAGACGACGAGTTTGGCGTCGGTTACGCCGGCGACGCGCTCGGCCCCGGAGGCAAGCCGCTCGACGACGGAGCCAGTGTAGCGGTCGTAACCCGCTGCCCAGCTCGCGAGCATGGCGATGGCGCCCATGGAGAGTGCCGCGCTGCCCACGAAGGGGTGGCCCGTGGCAAACGCGATGGCGCCGCCCGTGGCGGTGACCGTGGCGAGCACCCGATCGAGGTAGCAACGCGCGAAGGTGGCGCGCACGCTGGCCAAGGTGGGGCGCGGCGAGAACGAGAGCAGCTCGTCGAGCAAGTCGCCGGCGAGGCCCACGGATTCGGCGAACGTGGCCGTGTGGACCGTCCCCTGGGCGCGCTGCCCCTCGAGGTCGAAGCGCACGCCGCTCTTTCCGAGGGCCCCGAAGGCGGTGTGGAAGAAGCGGTAAATCACGTGGGGCGCACGCACGCCGTACCACTGGAACGCCGAGAGAAAGAGATTCAGCGGCGTGCCGTCGTTGGCGTTCAGGTAGCGATGCGCCCCCGTGGGCGCGATGAACTCCTCCACGAAGTGCACGCCGAGGCTCGCGCCCGGCACCAGCGGATGGGCCGGCGCATTGTCGGGATCGTAGAGGTGGCCATGCTCGATGTGGATGCCTCCGTCGCGGAAGAACCACGGGGTGGAACGCAGGCCCCTCTTGGCCACCGACGTGGACAGCCCCAGCGCGCCACCGAGGCGTTCGGCAAAGTCGAGCTCGCCCACCTCGGCGTCGTGGTTGCCCGACACGAGCCAGAGCTCCCCTCCCCCATCGAGGTGCCGTGCCAGAGCGGTACGTAGCGCCGAGTGCGCCAAAATGGCTTCTTCCGCCGTGCGACGCCGGTTTTCCTCGCCCGGGCCCTCGGCGGACAGATCCAGCAGATCCCCCGCGAAGACGAAGCGGTCACCGGGGTGGGCGGCCACGAGCCCCGCGAGATCGTCCACGACCGAGCGCGGCGTCTGCCGAAAGAGGTGTACGTCGCCCAGGACGAAGGTGCGAAAAGCGCGAGAAGCGGTCATGGTGAAGGAGAGGCGCTCGATCCTCTAGCATAGTCGGCCACGATGCGAGCCACGGAGCCCCCGCGCACGGAAATCGTCTTTCCCGATCCACGGGAAACGCCCGAACCCGGCATCGTGGCCGTAGGGAGCGACTTTCGCGCAGGCACGCTTCTCCAAGCGTACCGGCGCGGCATCTTCCCCTGGCCGCATGGACCGCACGTGCTCTGGTTCTCGCCGGATCCGCGCGCGATTCTTCCGCTGGAGCACGAGCTGCACTGGTCGCGCAGCTTGCGGCGTACGCTGCGCCATCACCCCTTCGAGGTCACCGTCGACGAAGCCTTCACCGAGGTGATGAAGGCCTGCGGCTCGACCCGCGATGCCACGTGGATCACGCCGAGCCTCGCGCGCGGATACACCACGCTGCACGGCCTCGGCTGGGCCCACAGTGTGGAAGTCTGGGAACGGCAGGGCGACGCTCGCGAGCTGGTCGGCGGCATCTATGGCGTGGCCATCGGCGCCCTCTTCGCCGGCGAGTCGATGTTCCACACGCGCACCGACGCGTCGAAGATTGCGTTCGCCACCTTGGCGGAGAGGCTCCGCCGCAATGGCTTCACGCTCTTCGACGTGCAAGTGATGAGCGAGCACCTCGCCTCGCTGGGCTGCATCGACGTCCCGCGCAACGAGTACCTCCGCCGCCTCGGCCATGCGCTCGACGTAGACGCGATGTTTTGACGATCAGTCGAGCGCCAATAGGACGCGGATGGCTGTTTCGATCGCACCCATTGATTCTTGCTTGAGTCGACCAACGACATCTTGTTCGAATCGAACGAGACGAACACTGGATAGGTTGGCCGGCAAGACGACTCTATCCGTTGCCGTTCCAGCCTCTTGCGCCGAAATGCGCACGGCCATCGGATCTCGTTCGTACACGGATCGCACTTCGTCGAGCGGCGCGACGAGGACCGTATCGAGCAGAGGCTCGAAACCGTCGGCTTGAAGTACAACGAAGCGTTCGTCGCGCCCTGGCCCTGAAAAGCCGAGACGCCGGCGACTCACGAGCACGTCACCCCGGCTCGCCACGCAGTCGCTCCATGGCATCCGCGATCTCGAGATCTCGCGCGCGACGTTCCGGTGTACGAGCGGCGGCAACGCGCTCCATGAACTCACGACGCTCGGCATCCCCGAGAGCCTTGAGAACCAGTTCCCGCAGAAATTCGCCCTCACGCTGGTTTGATTGTTGCGCGAGCCTCGCGAGGCGCTTGCGCGCCTCGGATGGAATGTTGAGGTTGATGCGTTCCATCGTATCCATAGAGGATAGGATGGAGGACATTCACGAGGATGTCAAAAATGTCCCCTACACCGACCTCAGCCTATCACCGGGCGCTCAACGAAGCCTGAATCGACTGGGCCTCGCGGAGGTGGCCTTCAACCTTGGTGCGCACGGTTTGGAGGTGGGCGCGGACTTCGTTGTTTTTGGCGTTCGGCAGGAGCTGCTGATCGATCGCCGCGAGGACATCTTTATGCGCCTTGATTTGCGCATCGATGTAGGAGCGATCGAAATCGGCCCCGCTTTGGGCGCGTAGTTCGACCAGGGTGCGCTGGCCTTCGCTTTGGAACTGCATCCCGAGCGAGCTCTCCGCGGGGGTGAGCTTGAGGCCCTTGGCGATGTCGTAGCCCTTGGCGTCGGCGTCCAGGTGATCGTGGACCATCATGGCGGCGAACTGCTTCACGCGCGGGTTCTTGGCCTTGGTTTGCGCAAGCTTGGCCTGATCGACCTCGCCCGTGTTCGCGACGTGAAGGGCCTGGAGGATTTGGTCGTCCGCCATGGCCGTGGTCATCGTGTTGCGATCGGCCACACCGCCGGTGGGGGGCAACGCGCGACCCGCGGGATCTTGCGTGAGGTTCGAATCGTAGGGGCCCGGGTTGGGGCTCGCCGTGGGTGTCTCCGACGGCGGCTGTTTCCAGTTCGACTGCGGAGAGTAGGTACTTCCCGGTGTTTCCGCGCGCGGCCCGGTCGTGTCGGCGGACGTCGTTTCCGGGACCTTAGGCTGCGATTGCTCATGACCGCACGCCCCCAATGCAAGTGCGATCACTCCCAGAGATACGTATCGAAGCAGAGTCATGGTGGCCTCCTCGAATGGCGTTTCTCGCAATGTCGTGAGGCGGCCCAGCGGTGCATACACGGTGCCGTATGCACCGGCCTTGCACCGCCGCAATTGGACGAGGCCGCGCAAGGCACCGAGGTAATATGCGACGGTGGGGCGAGAGTGCTCAGCAGCGCAAGGTGATCGCTTGCGGCCGCACTTCGATTTCGAGCGGCAACTGGCCCACGGGCTCGCCATCGAGATCGATGAGGAAGACGCTGCGTGCGTCTTCGTTTTCGAGGTCCACGAAAATCTTGTCGCAGGGCAAGTGCACGACGCCCGGCTTGCCCAAGTGCTCGCCTTGGTAAATCTTCTGCGAGGTCATCGCGAAGGCGAACTTCGACGGCCCGCCGATGGAGACCACCTCGAAGCGGCCATCGTCGATTTCGGCCATGGGCGCGACCTTCATGCCCGAGCCGAAATAGCGGCCGTTGCAGACGGCGAGCATGTAACTCGCGATGCGATGCTCCGAGGTCTCGCCGGCCCAGGAGAGGCTGGTGCGCAACCGGCCTTCGCGCGAGCGCGCCAACGCCTTCAAGGATGCGCCGAAGTACGCGGCTTTGCCGCCGAGCGCGCGGGAAGCCGTGGCCACGTACTGGTCCACGAGGCCGCCCATGCCCACGGAGAGAATGTTCACGAAGTAGCGCTCGCCGCGCGTACCGTCGTGCTTCGTGTAGCGCGCACGGCCGACGTCGACCTTGCGGGTGCGGCCGGAGGCGATGGCCTCGATGTAGCGGTCGAGCCGATGCTCGATGCCCAGCACGCGCAAGAGATCTCCACCGGTGCCTTGGCCGATGATGCCCACGGCCACGTGCTCACGGCGCGCGGGCTCGGCGGCGAGGACGCCGTTCACCACCTCGTTGAAGGTCCCGTCGCCGCCGACGGCGACGATGAGGGTCGCGCCGCCGTTGGCCGCACCGCGAGCGAGCTCGATGGCGTGCCCGGCGCGCTCGGTGAAGAGCGCATCGATGGGGCCGAGCGCCTTCTCGATGGTGCGCCGCATCGCGGGAAACGTCTGCCCGGCGCGACCGCCGCCGGCACGCGGATTCACCACGAGAACGGGACGCGGATCGCTCACGACGAGGCCACCCACGAGGAAGCCGGCCACACCACCCCGCGCTCGCGGAGATCTTCCACGGTGTCCGCGAGGGTCTTCTGCGGATCGCGCGCCTGGAACCCGAGCACGGTCTCGGCCCGCGTCGCGTCGACGTACCAGTAGTACTGCGCCATGTCCAAGCTCACCGGGTCGACCGCCACGTCGAGGCCCAGGCGCGAGGACACGCGGCCGAGCATCTCGGCGCCGCGCCGAGCGAACAGCGGCGCACGCGGTGTGGGCAGCCACGGCGCCTTCACGCCGGAGGCGCGCTCGAGCCGCTCGAAGAAGGCGCGCAGGGTCAGGTTGATCGCCGAAAGCAGGTACCGCTGACCGCCCTCGCCTTTTTCCATGGCCAAGCGCATGCCTTCGGCGGCATCGCGCGCATCGACGAAGGAGAGGCCGCCCGCGGGCACGGCGGGGATCTTCCGCTCGAGAAAGAGGCGCACGTCCTCCACCGACGAACCGCGCACGTCGCCCGGGCCGAGCAGCAACGTGGGGTTCACCGATACCACGGAAAATGCGCCCGGTGCGTGACGCTCGAGCGCCGCCTGTTCGGCGAACAGCTTGGAGCGGTAGTACGGCCATCGCGAGATGAGCCCGATGGGCGTCTCGTCTTCCTCACCGCCGACATGCTCGGGGTCGTCGCTGATCGCCACGGTGCCGCTGGTGGAGGCGTAGACGACCTTGCGAACCCCCGCCTCTTTGCAGGCGTCCAGCGTGATCTTGGTGCCGTCCACATGGAGACGGCGCAGCTCCTCGGCGTCCTCGGGCTTGCGCGACACCTTGCCGGCGCAATGGAAGAGGCCCTCGCAACCGGCGGCCGCATCGCGCACGCTCGCGGCATCGAGCACGTCCCCACGACGAACCGCGACCCCGAGTTGGGCGAGCGAAGGCTCGTCCTGGCGGCAGAGCGCCACCACCTCGTGCCCGTGGCGAAGCAACGACGTCACCAAGTGACGGCCGAGAAAACCGGTTGCACCCGTTACGAGATAGCGCGCCATGGTCGTCGTCAGGAAAGCTGGAAGGCCTTCTGGAAGGTGAAGAGCAGCGAGACGTCGTTCGATTTGACCGCGCCCGAGAGAAATTCGGCCGGCCCCGGCAGGTACGATTCACGCACGATGCGCGTGAAAATCTCGGGCGACGTCTTGAGGACGCAGTCGGCGGTGCCGCTTTCGGGCTTGCCCAGTTTGATGCGGCACGATGCACCGTCGATGTGCACCGTCCACTTGGCGAAGGCATCGCCGCCCAAGGTGAAATAGAAGGACACGGATTTGTCGACCTGCCCCGGGACGAAGCGCTCCTCCAGCTCGGAGAAGACGCCGACCAGGGGATGTTCGCGCTCCTTCTGGAGATCGCTCGCGGTGGAGCGCGCCAGGTCGAGCACCTTGCCATCGGAGAGCGCGAGCACGGCTTGACGGGCCAGCTTGGCGACCTCGCGGGCGGCGTCTTGGGCGGTCATGCCGGCGGTGAGCCGGCGCATGTCCGCCACGGTGAGCGGCGGGCCGATGCGCGCGACGATGTTGCGGCGCGTGGGCAGGAAGGCGCCCTTCTTCATCGACTCGAAAGTGCCGCCCAAATACACGGGGAGGATGTCCACCCCATGGGTGAGCGCGAGGTAGCCGACGATGGGCTTGAACTCGCCCACCTCGCCGGTGGTGCTGCGCGAGCCCTCCGGGAAGATGAGCACCGTGCGGCCGCGCTCGATGACGTCGGCGGCTTGACGGAGCCCCTGGCGAAGGCCGTTCTTGCGATCGAGCGCCTTCAGGTTGGTGAAGTTCTCGAAGAAGGCGCGCCGGAGGCCGCCCTCGAAGAAGTAGTCCTGCGCGGCGAGCGAGACCACGTCCTCGCCGTATTTGCCCAGGGCATGGCGCACGAAGCCCATGTCGAGGTGGCTCGAGTGGTTCGCCGCCACGATGGTGTTGCGGTTGTGCGGGATGAAGGCGCGGCCGGTGACCCGCGGCTGCATGACCTGGCCGTAAAAGGCGTCTTGCAGCCGGCCGATGACCGCCTTGGCCGACTCTTGCAACGCGGGCGGCAGCACCAGGGGCACGGGCGCGGGCTCGCTCTTCTCGATCTTCTTCGTGTCGCCCACGCCGGCCCGGCGCAGCGGCCCGGTGGTCGTCGTTTCGCCGGCGAGCTTCTCGAGGTCGCCCACCGTGCGGCAAGCCTGGAGGGCTACCGGATCGAGGGTGCTGCCCTTCGACTCGAGGGCCTCGAGCAGCTCGGTGAGCATCAGCGAATCGAACCCGAGATCGCCTTGAAGCGCCGCCTGCGGCGTCACCTCGGCGATGCTTCGCCCGCTCACGGCGACGATCGCCTGGCGCACGAAGCCCGCCGCCGCGGTGGCCTCGTCCGGCGGCGCGGTGGCGGCGATCATGCGGCGCAAAATCGCTTCGACCTCGCCCCGCTTGATCTTGCGCGTCGAGGTGCGCGGCAGCGGCGCATCGTAAAGGTGCACGATGGTGGGCTGCTGCCCGTACGGCAAGGTGGCAATCGCCTCGCGCAGCGAACGCATCGCGCGATCGAGGCGCACGGCGCGCAGGGCATCGTCATCCGGTGCGGGCACGGCGAGGCAAGCCACGCGCTCGCTGCCCTTCGACTCCACGCCCACGATGCAGAGCTCCGTCATGTACGCCACGGGCCCGAGGCGCCGCTCGACGTCCTCCGGGTACACATTTTCGCCCGTCGACGTGACGATGACGTCCTTCAGACGCCCCACGATCTCCAGGCGGCCCCGTCGATCGAGCTTGCCCAGGTCACCCGTGTGGAGCCACCCACCCTCGTCGATCACACGGGCCGTCGCTTCGGCGTCCGTGTAGCCGGCCATGACGTTGGGACCGCGCGCGATGACCTCGCCCACGCCGTGATCGTCGGGGTTGTCGATCTTGATCTCGACGCCCGGGATGGCCGTGCCCACCTGCCCCGCCGGCGAATTCGGCGACGACTTCGACACGGTGAGAACCGGCGCCGCCTCGGTGAGGCCGTAGCCCTCGGTGAGACGCAGGCCGAGACCCGAGAAGAGATCGTGCGTCTCCTTCGGAAGCGCGGCACCCCCGGAGATCAGCCATTTGATGTTGCCGCCCAGGGCCTGGTGCACCGGCCCAAAGAGGATGCGCCCCGCATCGACGCCGAGCGTTTTGCCCAGGAGCCGATTCAGCTCCGTGGCCCACTCGAAGGCGGTCTCCGCAAAGGCCCCCTGCGCGCGCACCTGGCTCAAAATGCGCCGCTCGAGCATCTGCCAGAGGGCCGGAACGCCGACCATCGCGGTCACGCGGCCCGACTTGAGCCCCGTCGAGAGCCGGTCGGCGTTGAGCTCGTCCAAGTACGCGATCTTCGCGCCGCGCGAGAGCGGCAGGAGCAAACCGCAGGTGAACTCGAACGTGTGGTGCAGCGGCAGAACGCTGAGCAGCCGGTCCCCGGCCTTGAGCGGGAAGATGGGCGCCAGTGCCGCAATCAGCGAGGTGAAGTTCGCATGCGAGAGCATCACGCCCTTGGGCGTACCCGTGGTGCCGCTGGTGTAGATCAGGCTCGCGATGTCGTCCGGCGTGATCTCCGGCCCGTCCTCGGCGGTGAGCACCTCGGCCTCGCCGTCGGCGCAGGCCTCGAACGATTCGTGCAGATTCCACACATCGAGCCCGTCGATGTCCAGCTCGCGATCGGCCAGTGCAAAGCGCGCGCGGCTTTCGGTGACGATGTTCGCCACCATGGCTGTCTCCAGGGCCGCATCCACCGGGACGGCCACCGCGCCCGCGCACAGGATCCCGAAGTAGCCGAACGCCCACGAGGGATCGTTCTTGCCCGTGAGGATGACCCGATCGCCTTTGCTCACGCCAGCGCGCACGAGGCGCCATGCCAGAGCCCGCACACGGTGATGGAGCTCGCGGTACGTGAGGCGCGAGAAGCCGTCGGCCTCGAGCCGCTGCAACGCGGGAAGCAGATCGTGCCGCTTGGCCATCTGGTCGAGCAACGTGACGAGCGTCTCGTGCGCGCGCAGCGGCTTGACCGGCCTTTTGAGCTTCTTCTCCATCTCGGGGAAGATCCACTTCTCGAGGCCGGGCATGTGGACCTTCATCATGTAGTCCGCCCAGTCGAGCGACTCGGGATGCCAGAGAAGCTTCGCGCGGTCCGCCTCGGTGAGGCGCGCGTAGGCGGCCCGCGTGTTCGAGCAGTCGAACGGCCCGTTATCCTCCGTGGTGAACGGGGCGTACAGCCGCATGATGTCCGCGATTTTTTGCTCGCGCGCCCGCACCTTGTCGAGAGATACCGACGCCGACTTGAGCGCGGGCACTTGCGCGAGCGCCTTGGAGAGGCCGCCCGCGGCCGACGCAAAGAACGGAGAGCTGAACGCCTCGAACTCCTTCATCGGCACCGCGGTGAGCTCCAGGTGCGATTGCAGGAAGTTGAAGAAGGGATTCCCCTTGCCGCGCCGCTGGTAGTACTTGCGCTTGTAAAGCCCGGTGAGCTCGCCGAAGCGCGCCGCGGTGCACGGATTCCGATCCGATGCGCCGTATTGGTACACGGCGGGATTGTTCCCCTCGAGGAGCTCCGCCAACGAGAGGATCATTCCCGAGGTGACCATATCGGTCGGGATGAAATCGAGCGGTGTCTCACGCGCGGGCGTCAGAACCTGACCCTGAATCGACATGTAGATGATCGGCACCGAGGTGCTGATGCCCTCGTTCCAACCAGGAAACGGAAAGCTCAACGTGGTTTCGCAGCACGCTGGACGGCCGATGGTGAAGGGCAGCCCCGAACGCGCGATGACCTGCTCGCCGATGCTCTTCGTGTAGGTGTAAATGTTCGGCCAGCCCCAATGGGAGGCGCGATCGTTGCCCGCCTCGACGAGGAGATCGCTGATGAACTTGCGCTTCACGCGCGCGAGCTCGTCTTCGAAGGCCGGGCCTTCGCTCGGCTCGCCGCGCTTCAACAGGTTCTTGCGCGCCTGCTCGGCGAACTCGCTCTGGCGGAAGGCGTCCTCGCAGCGATGCTTCGCTTGCGCAATGAGATCGAGGCACTCGGTGATCTCGCGCTCCGGATCCCAGAGCTCGGCCCCGAGCTCCTCGGCCCGGGGGAATGGGTACGTGCGCGGGTCGACTTCCTTGATGGGGCCCCGCCGCCTGCCCGCCACGTAGCAGGTGCTCGTATGGAAGAGAGGAGCGTCGCCGAGCGCCCGGGCCAGGGCAACCAGGTTTTGCGCACCGAAGGCGTTCGCATCGAGCGCTTCGTCGAGCGGCGGGTTGAAATCGACCACGCCCGCCACGTTGACCACCGCATCGATGGTGCCACGCAGTTCGCGCACCAGGGCGCCGTCGATGCCGCACTGCGGACGTCCGACGTCTCCATCGACGGGAACTACCTTTTCTCGCAAAAACGATTCAAAGCGACTGCCGTATCGCTCACGCAAAGGCGCGAGGGCGTCGGATGTGGCCACTTTGGACCAAAACCGCTCCTCGCTGGTCATCTCCTTGGACGACCGCACGAGAAGGAAAATCTTTCCAATCTCCGGGTAGCGGTCCAGGAGCATCACCCAAAAGACTTTGCCCAGGAAGCCCGTGCCACCCAGTACGAAGAAGCGGGCGCCATCGAAGAGCGCGGCTACGTCGAGCGGAGCGCGCTCGACCGACTCGACGTGGGTCGGTGTTATTCCGTTCTTGTAGGACTGCTCATTTTCGCTGTGCATACGGCGGCGGGGGTTGTCCTACAACACCCATTTCGGCCTGGCAACGCCGCACCGGACGCGCGCGTCATGGGTATCGGTGCAGGTGCGCCGCATCCGCCGCCTCGCGACGCCTCTCGTCCGCGTGCTCGTGCCCCTGCCCCTGCACGATCGTCCACGTTTTCCCGGGCACGGGAGCCGGGCGCGGGCATGGGCACGGGGGAAGAGAAAAGGATGCGGGTTGCATGCACCGGCGCGGTCATGCCGTGTGTGCCTCGCACTCCTCCGAGGTGTTCCGATCGGTCGAGCCCTCGATCCGAAAACAGATCCTCTCCCCCCCGTTTACGGCGAACTCGAATCCCGATTAAGTAGTCGGCATTCACGATTTGCGATTTCGTCACTTTTTACTCGAAGTGACCAATATCGCGACCATGGCCAGCACAGTGACCAGTTTGAATCGAACGTAAAATCCCGACGCGAGAAGCTGCGGGCTCGGCGCGCGATGCTCACGTGACGTCGGCGATGAGAATGGGTGCGTAGTGCATCAACGTGATTTCGGGAGAGGGCGGTGCCGTCTCCTTGGCCATGTCGATGGCGTCGGTCATGGTGCGCGCGGTCTCGTAGCCGAGTAGCTTGGGGATGTACTCGTTGTCGGCGCCGACGACGATGACGCGTCCGAGATGCTGCCGACCCGCCTCGCCCCAATACCACATGAAAAATGGGTGCGCAGGGTGATACGCATGCCCGGTGCGGTACATCTGAATGTACGCAGGGTTGGCCGCGAACTTCGCCTCGTAGCGTTTGTGGAGCTCCATGGCATCGCGCGTTTCGGGAAGGAGGTTGTGCACGAATTCGATGTAGGACGCGTGGTGGTCTTTATCGAATTGGTCGGTGCACGGGTGCGTGATGATGAGGGTCCCGCCCTTCTTCACCAGCGGCTTCCCGCGGTAGGAATTGAATAGGTAGCCCTGGGCCATCACCTGCACGAGCAATGGATTCAAAAATGAATTGACGTTGTACGGGCTAATATACGGAATACCGCTAACGAGGATATCCGCCTGCCCCTTCACCGGCACCGCGTACTGTTCGAAGCACTTGGCCAAGGTGTGCTCGTGCACCGCCTCCGTCTCCCCGGCGAACACGCCGGTGACGCCGTAGGGCGAGGGCACGCGATTGAAAATCGCCTGGCGCGCGGGCTGAGGGACTTTGGACAAGGTGAAGACGAGCGCCTTCATCGCCGCGCGCTCGGCCGGCGAGAGATCGTCCTCGTTCTTGGCGAGGAACTCGAGCGGCGTGTCGAACATGCGGTTGTTGATGGTCGTCTCGATGGTGAACACGTTGAGGGTCTT
Source organism: Sorangiineae bacterium MSr11367 (assembly GCA_037157805.1). Taxonomy (NCBI): domain Bacteria; kingdom Pseudomonadati; phylum Myxococcota; class Myxococcia; order Myxococcales; family Pendulisporaceae; genus Pendulispora; species Pendulispora rubella. The sequence continues at coordinate 11,503,200 of CP089983.1, forward strand.
GTTCGTCAATCGCCCCATGCGCTCGACGCTCGTGTTCAGCGCGCTCGACTTCGGATCCATGTAACTATGGCAATCGCGCATAATGCGCGGATTGTGGTGCGCGCGCAGGCTCTTGTAGCCGCAGAGGCCGACGCTGACCGATTTGTGCCCGCCGTCCATGGGGACGAGGTTCAAATTGACGTAGATGAGGAGGTCCGCCTCGACGGCCTTCTTGTTGAGTTCGACGACCTCACCGTGATCGGTGACGCCGACCTCCTTCATTCCGTGCGGGTCCTCCGCGTCGTGGTTGTAGAGGCGGTCCGGGTAGTACGCGTTGAAGATGCGGTCGCCCACGATGTGGCGGATCTCGTTCGCGGTCATGCGGCGGTGCACGGCGGTGGCGATGATCATCTCCACGTCCTCGACGCCGTGGTCGGCGAGCATGCTCAAGACCACGGTGAGGACGCGCTCGCGCACGTCGGGGCGGCGCATCTGCGGCAGGGGAAGCGAGATGTCGTCGATGGCGATGACCACCTTCATGCCGGGGCGCAGGCGCGCATGCAGTGGATCGGTGCCGTACGGATGATTGAGCGCGTAGCGGATGGCCGCATCCACGTCCTTGAGCGGCGCCAGCGGCGAGCGCGGATAGATGACCCGCGTGCCCGGGGGCATGTCGACCTCGACGAGGCGATCGCCAGCGAAGATGGTGCGCGGGGCGCTCTTGCGATCGAGGGTGACGACGAGCGGATGACTCACGAATGCCTCCATGGAACGAGACGCGAAGTGCGGCGTGCATGCTTCGCCTCGAGAGAGATGACCGGCCAGCCGTACGTGTGCGCGAGGCGCTCGAGACGGCCATCGGGGTTCACGGCGGCGGGATGGCCCACCACCGACAACATCGGTACGTCGGAATAGCTGTCGGAATAAGCGAAGCAATGATCGAGATCGTGACCCGCAGCGCGCGCATGTTCGCGCACGAGCCGCGCTTTTTCCGGCCCCGCGACGACCGGACGCAGCAAGCGCCCGGTGGCGTAGCCGTCCTTGATCTCGAGCCGGTTGGCGATGACGTGCGTGGCGCCGAGGTAGTCGGCCAAAAGCTTCATCAAGAAGTCGAGCGCGCCGGAGACGAGCACCACGTCATGCCCCTGGTCGCGGCACTTGCGCACGAGATCGCGAGCCTCGGGGTAGAGGGCGGGCTTGAGGACCTTCTCGAAGGCCTCGTCGGCCAAGACGAGCAGTCGGTCTTGGCTCATGTCCTCGTAGACGGAAAAGAGCAGCTCGTTGAACGCGCGGCGGTCGCGCATTTCGGCGAGGATCATGCGCGGGCTCTGGATGGCGGCGCGCGCAAGTCGCCCGAGGCTGTGCACCGGCGTCTTCTGATTGAGCAGGTAGAAGACGGTCGGGTGAACGAGGTTGGTCCGCACCAGCGTCCCGTCTACATCGAAATAGCTTGCAGTCACGGCGCCGAGTTTCTCGCCCGCGCGCGCGGGGACGTCAATAGGGCTCGTGCCGGGCAGCGTGCGCTACAGTGCGGCGCATGACGGAGCCCGTACGCGAGGAGCGCAAGATTGACGTCGGGGACCAGGCGGTGACGGCGATTCGGTATGCCGCCGCGGCCCGGGAAAGAGCACGGCTCATTCTGGCGCATGGAGCGGGGGCGAATCAGCGGCATCCGTTCATGGTGCGAACGGCGCTGGCCCTGGCCGGGATGGGGGTGGGGGTGACGACCTTCAATTTTGGCTACACGGAACGCGGGCGCCGGGTGCCCGATCCCAAGGATGCGCTGGAACGCTGCTTTCGCGCGGTGCTTCAGGCCGAGGCCTCGGGCTCGCCGATTTTCCTGGGCGGAAAGTCGATGGGCGGCCGCATTGCCTCGCAGGTAGTGGCCGCGGGCGGGCTCGAGGTGGAGGTGCGTGGGCTCATCTTCCTGGGGTATCCGCTCCATCCGCCGAAGAAGCCGGCCCAGCTGCGGGTGGCGCACTGGCCCGAGGTGAAGGTGCCGCAGCTGTTCGTGCAGGGAACGCGCGACGCGTTCGGGACGGTGGAGGAGATCACGGTGCATCTGCCAAAATTGGGTGCGCCTGCAACGATTTTCCCCATCGAGCAAGGGGACCATTCGTTCGCGGTGCCGAAGAAGCTGGGCGTCCCGCAGGACGCGGTGTTCGCTCGCGCCTTCGAGGCGATGGCCACGTGGATGTTCGCGCAGCTCTAAACGCAAACGTCGATTGAATGTGGCCGGCTCGCAAGTCCCTTGCAGTCGAGCAGCGGCAGCGGGACAATCCCGGCGGGGCCGGTGCGTTGGTCCCTACCCAATACAAGGATCGCCAGACGAGATGGCGATCCTCTCCCCCTGGACCGCACATCGCGCCGGTCTCGCCGGGATTGTCCCGCTGCCGCGGTTCAAGCACCAGGTAGTTTCGAACCTGCTCGCCCAAATCGACAGCTACCTCTAGGGGTTCGCAGTGCCGGGCGTGGGGGTGCTGGTGAATTTCCAATCTGCGCTCGCCACATTGGTGTCGGTGCCGTTGGGCGCGCGGATCAATGAACCGGGCGTGTCGTTGTTGTCCTGCGCGGTCGTCTCCGTGCCCTCGGACAGGTTGCACGCATCGTTGTAGACGCCTTCGTAGGACAAGGAATCGATCACCTGGTGCGTGGTGCGATCGAGAATGGCCACGGCATCGCGCGGCCCGTTTTGGATCACCTTGGCGTCGATGGGTAGGAACCGCACCGGGACGCCCGCGTCGAACGTGTTCGTGCCGATGAGCAGGTAGCCACCGGCCGGCAGCGTGCCCGCGGGGGTCAAGTCGACGTGCTTGAGATCCGTGCGGTCGCCGCCATTGAAGAAGACCACCTCCAGCCCTTCGAGGCTGCGGTCCGCATTGCCTCGGTTGAGGATCTCGAGGAACTCCTGCTGCTCCTCGCTCCCCACGGAGTCGTAGTCGATCTCGTTGATGACCAGGTCTGGACTGGGCCCACTCGAGGGCGTGCACGTAAACAAGCCCCCCTCACCGGCATCGTTTCGCGAGTCCGCCCCCGTATCCGCGGGATTCGGATCGCCGGGGCCGGTGCCGCGGTCGGATTTGGCAGCCGCGTCGCCGTCGCCTTGATCGTCCAAGGAAGGCGTGACGCCGCTGGCGGCGCATGCCGCGAACGCAACCACCGTGACCAGGACGGCGAAGGTCGGAAGGGAGCGTGAACATCGCATGCGGAGACCTCGCGGGGACGCGGGTGGGGTGGTCCGGTGTGAGAAACTTACACCGAGGCCAACCATAGCGCGCAAGCTCTGCGATGCACGCAGGTAAAGTCTCGCGGGATCTTTACGTCGACAGCGTCGTGGTCACCCCGAAGTGATCGCTCGCGAAGACGCCATCGTGCGGCTCGCAGAAGCAGACCCGCGCCTCGAGCGGCTCGCCGCGTCCCTGTTCGTCGGGGCCGCGGACGAAGATGTAGTCGATGCGCCGATCCGGCTCGCGGGCGACCGCCGCGAACGGATTGGAGCGCACGAACGTCGCCCCCGCGCTCCCATCGCCCGCGACTCCGAAGGCGTCGGCGAAGTAGACGCTGGTGCCTCCAAGGGAGGTGCGGCCGCGCAGGAAGCGGATCTCGTCCGAATCCGGCTCGGCGTTGAAGTCGCCCATCAAGATGGGCGGAAAGCTTTGGTTGGGCGCGACGAGACCGCGAATCTGGTCCGTGATGTAGCGGACCTGCACCTCACGCACGTGGCCTTCGTCCAGCTTCCAATTGAGATGCGTGCAGAATACAGGCAGCGTACCGTACGGCGATTTGATCTCGGCGAAGAGCAAAGACCGATGTTCGTCGGTCTCGACGCGCGGGATGGGCAAGGCCATGGTGCGAAGGATGGGCCAGCGCGAGAGGATGGCATTGCCCATGGGGTACGGGCTCTCGACGTTGCGGCCGTAGCAGGTGGCGTAGTCGAACCCTTCCGCAATGGCGCGCGCTTGGTCGAAACCGAACTCGGTGGAGGCTTCTGCATCGCCCATGGCCGACGTCGGTTTGATCTGCACGACCTCCTGCAGACCGATGATGTCTGCATCGAGCGTGGCAAGTTCGTTGCGGATGGTGATGAGCCGCTTGTCCCAAGGCTCCATCCGATTCCAGATATTGAGGGTGACGATTCGCAATGACACGGCGGATCTTTCGAGTACGGGGGCGGCGCGCTTCCGTCAAGGCACGGCAGCCCCATCTTGCCCTGGAAGACGGATTTCGACGCGGGATCATGGCACGGACACTGCTCTCTTTTCGAGTGTCATGAACGCTCTCGAGGTCCATCGTCACGTTCGCGCAGCGCTCACTGCCGCAGACGAACTAAGCCGCCATGAACATGCCGAGCAGGCGGAACGCGCGTCGCAAACGCTGGCCGCGTTGCGCACCACCTTGGGTGGGATCGATCTTGCGCTAGGGCGTTCGCATCGAGCAAGCAACGAGTTGGTGGACGAGCTTCATACGCTGACCTTGAAGCTACGTCGGCTGCAAGAAGTCCACGACCGGGTGCACGTGAACCAGCTCCTCGACGAGGTTTCCGTGCTGGAAAAACGCCTTCGCGAGACCGCCGTGAGCCGCCCCTCCGCACCGAGTCCATTGCCGCTGGAAGGCCGCGCGAGCAGACCCGCGCAGCCTGCTGGCAAGCCGCGCGCGTCCCTTTTGGCGCGCCTGAGCCTCGGCCTCGTTCCCAATCGACCCCTGCGCGAACTGGCCCTCTGGCGCGTCCTCGGCCTCTGCGTCGTCTTCGTCGCCGCCACCGTGACGATGCTCGTCACCCGCCAACAACGCCAACGCCGCGACAGCACGCACTGAAGAGAAATTCACAGGAAGACGGGAAGACGGGAAGACGGGAAGGACTGACGGCACAGAGGGCGCGGAGCGCTTTTTTTTGAGGTTTCCAATGCGCCCAGTGGGCCGATTGGAAATCCCCAAAAACCCTTCCCGTCTTCCCGTCTTCCTGTGAATTCTCTCTCTCTTACGCGCGGAGAGCGCGGCGTTCGGAGATGGGGGCGAAGCGGGTCGGGATGACGATGCGGTCGATCAATTGGGTCAGGCTGCGCGGGTCGAAGATGCGCTCGGTGCTGGAGCCCGGACGGAGAACGGCGAAGTCGTGTCCACGGGCCGCGATGATCAGGTACGCGATTTTGGAGAGCGAGGCGCTTCGCATCAAGGTGGGGTAGAGCGCGGTGGCTTCGGGGATGGCGTCGGCCACGAAAATCATGTCGGGAAGACGGCCGGCGGCGCACAACAACTCGAGCGCCTCGTCGGCGCTGGCGGCCGAACAGACGACGTACCCAGAGGAACGCAGCCAGCGCGTAAGCCGCTCGCGCGCGGGGACATCGTGGTCCACGACCATCAAATAGGCACGCTTCACGCGAACCTCCTTCTCTCGTCTTCCTTGAATAGCAACCGACGTTCCGCGCACCCCCCAAGTGCGCGTGCAAGCACAAAAGTGCTCTTTTTCCCGCGCTATCGGGCTCTGCCTTGTGGCAAGCTGCTACGCTCCGCCCAACCAACCGTGCGCGCGCATGGTACAGGTGGGCCGATGCAGCGTCGCAACCGCTCCGGCCAACGAACACACGTGAGCCGTGTGCTCGCAGCCGCAGCGTGCGCGTTGATCGCGTGCGATGGCCCACGCAAACCGTCCTCGGTCGAAACGCCGGCCGATCCGGACGCGCTGCACGTCTACGTCGGACGCGATGGCGTGACCTTCGTTCAAGGCGAACCGCTCCTCACCGACGCCAAGATTCTCGCCCGCGCCGAGGAGTTTCACACGAAAAATCCGCACGGGCGCGTGGTGGTGCAATCCCACGAAGCCGCGGTCCACGGCCGCACGGTGCGGGTGATCGACCTCCTGAAGGAGGCCGATATCCAATACGTCGCCGTGGGCGTGCGTCGTTAGCGGCTAATCTCGAACGACGTCGACGAGCTCGATTTCGAAGACGAGGGTCGCGCTGGGGGGGATTTTCGGCGGGGAGCCCTGGCGGCCGTAGCCCAGTTCGGGTGGAACGGTGACCCTTCGCAGGCCGCCGACCTTCATGCCGGTGACCGCGGTGTCGAAGCCCTTGATGACGGCCCCGGTGCCAAGTTGAAACTCGAGCGGCGTGTCGCGGCGGCGGGAGCTGTCGAACTCCGTGCCGTCGGGCAGGGTGCCGACGTAGTGCACCTTCACGGTGTCGCCGCGCTGCGCTTCCTTGCCCGTGCCCGGCTTGATGTCCGACATGAGCAGCTTCGGACCGAGGGAGCGACCGGCCGACGACGCCTTTTTCGTCCCGGGGCCGCTGCCGCCGGCGGCCAGAGCCTCGTCGTTCGACGCGGTTTCCATCTCGCGGCAACGAATGCCGTCCCACTTCCAATTGTCGCCACAAATGGCGTCCGCCGTGGGGCCGATGAAGGGCGGCGGCGTGACCTCTCCCGAGGGCGGCGGCGGCGGGGGCGGCGGCGGCGAGGTGCCGTCCTGGTTCAGCGGCGTGGCATGCGCCCATTCGCGCGTGGCGCACGCCAGGGCAGGAACGGCGGCCAACACGACGCCGAGAACGAAAAGCTTACGCAAAACCATGAGAGCCGGGCCACTCTAGCGTGGATGCGTCGATTTGTTCTGCCAATGGTGATCCCGGCCGTCGCGATCGCCTCGGGCTGTGACAAAAGGGAGCGCCCGCCGCACCAAGAAACACCTTCTGGCGCCGCCGACCCCGTTTCCCCGGAGCGAATTGCCCGCATCCTCGGCAAGGACGCCGCGGCCTTCGTCGCGCCCGAGGAGCCTCCTCCCAACGCGGGGGACCTAAAGGGCGATCTCGAGCGCTTCACCCAGCTCGATGCGTGCGTCGCCGAGCGGGCAGCGGCGGTGGATCCGGTGTTGGGCGATGCGCTGCTCGGCATGGGTTACGACATGTTCGCGCGCGATGCCTGCCGGCTGCTCGAAGCCACCAAGACGCGGGATGCGCGCCGGTGTGCCCCCATCGAGGCAAGTTCGCTGCGCATGCGGTGCGAGGCCTTCGTGGCCATGGCCGCCGGAACGCCCGACGCTTGCCCGCTCGACGTTGGAGGCGATCGCTCCCGCGGCCGGGATGCCACGTGCGTGGCCATCGCCGCGCGCGATGTTCAGCTCTGCGCCGGTGAGACGCCGGCCAAGCGCGGCGCGTGCGAAGCGCTCGCGAGCGGCGACGAGAAGAAATGCGGCGAGGCCGATCGCCGCACGTGCGCGCGCACCGCCTCACGCTGGAAGACGATGCTCGCCGGTGCTTCCGCTTCACCGGCACCTGCGCTGCCAGCGCCCAAGGGCACCCTGACGATTCACGGCGCCGAGGGCACGGCCGATCCGCCCCAGGCCGTGACCGATCTGTCGCTCGACGTGGACCGCGGGATCGTCCTCACCCGCGAGATGGGCCAGGTTCGGTGGCGCGTGGGCTCGCTTCAGGAGCTCGGCGCCGTTCCGCATTCGGTCTCACCCGGCGCACGCCCGCACATCGGCTTCGAGCTCTCGATGGCCCGCGACCTACCCGGCGACGCAAAGGTCGAGCGGCTCCAGTTGGAGATCCCGGGTGGCATCGCCATCGTGGTGCCGCCCGTGCGTGCGTCGCTGAAGGCGCGCGTCACGCAGCTCGAACGACGCCGTGGCGGCGGGGCGCACTTCGTCGTGGAAGGTACGATCGGCAGCGCCCCGCGCGCGTATGCGGTGCACGTCGAGGTAACGACCTTCGTGAGGGACGTTTTTTAGCTCAGACTCCCCCGCCTCATACTCCCATCGGAAGACGGCGGGCGAAGTTCGGATCGAGGCGGGCACGCAGGACTTTGTCGACGGCGAGCTCGATGTCGTACTCGATGCGCTTGAACTCGAAGCGCTTGTCCTTCGTGTCGAACACGGTGTAGCTCGCGCGGTTGTCTCCATCGCGCGGCTGGCCCACGGAGCCGACGGACACGATGTACTTGCGGTCGGGCTCGAGCTCGAAGTCGATGGGCGAGAGCTCTTCCACCGAGTTGCGCGTGAGCGCGAAGACCTTGCAGAGGTGCGAGTGACCGATGAGGGTCAAATGCCCAATCTTGTCGTAGATGCCGAGGCACTCGCGCGCTTGCTCGGGCGCGAAGATGTACTCGAACTCCTCGAGCCGAACCGGCGAGCCGTGGCAGAGCAGCACGTTGATGGCCTCGAGCCGGTGCTCGTAGGGCAGCGATTTGAGCCACGACATGTTCTCGGCCGAGAGCATGGCGGCGTGCGCATCGAGTGCGTGGCGGGCGGCCTCGTAGTAGTACGAGTAATCCATACGGCCCGAAACGGCGGCGTCGTGGTTGCCAAGGATGGTAACCTTGGCCACCTCGCGCACCAGGTCGGCGCATTCGTTGGGGGAGCCGCCGTAGCCGACCGTGTCGCCGAGGCAGTAGTAAGCGTCGATGCTTTCCCGACGGTAGGCCTCGAGAACAGCGCTCAGCGCTTCATGGTTTGCGTGTACGTCGCTGAAGATCCCGATGCGCATCGTCGATGGAAAGACTAAAGCTGCTTCGTGGAAAATGCACCTAAAGAGCTGGATAAGAGCTCGACGGTGCAAAAGACTGGGTAAACGAGGAGGTTGGCGTGGGTGACGAGAAGTTGGGGCGCTCCCCGGGTAGCAATGGCAGCGGGGACGATAGCTTTCTGAACGGGGTTCCCGAGCGGGATACCCTTGTCGATCACGCCCAGGTGGACGATGAATCCGGCGATACGGCCCCCACGGATCCTCCGCCCCCGGAGCCGGAGTTGGAGCCCATGCCCGCGAACGTGGCGGAACTTTGCGCTGCCTGCGTTCGATTCGTCACCTCGAAATATGGCGTGCCACTCGATTTTTCGCCCGACACGCTGAGCCTGCTCGATCAGTACATCCGCGACGCCCAGCCCGAGGTGGCGCAGAAGCCCGAAAGCCTCGACCTGCTCCAGGCCGCCCTGGGCGCCTACCTGGGCGAGGTGATCCGCCGCGTCCACCACGGCATTTGGGACGCCGAAGGAGAGCACGATGCGTGGCGCGTGCTCATGACACGCGTGTATCTTACATTCAATCCGATCGGCATGGTCCGCGAGGCGCTGCTCGGCGAGCAGGCCCCGGGATGGAACGCGCACCTCGAGACGGACCCCGGCGAGCGCGATGCCCTCGACGAACGGCTCGCGATCCTTCCCGAGGTGGAGGAAGACGAGTTTTTCGCCCCCACCACGCGGTTCGACGTCGTCGAGATTGCCGTCGACGCACTGGCAACGCACATGCGCCAATCGGGTCTCGGCGACGTCCGGTTCTCACGGGACGATTACAAATAGGACCGCTCGAATCAGCGGCTGCTTAGAGAGAATTCACGGGAAGACGGGAAGTTTTTGGATTCCGATCGACCCGCGGGACGCGTTGGAAACCTCAAAAACGCCTCTCTCTTCCTTCCCGTCTTCCCGTCTTCCTGTGAATTTCTTCCTGTCTTTACAGCGCTGAGAATGCGCGCGGCGCTAGAGCGGCGCGACGGCGATGCCTTCGATTTCCAGCAGCCAATCGGATTCGATGGTCTGCGTGACGATGACCTTCAAGGCGGGGCGCGCGTCACCGAGGATGCGGCGGCGGATGCGGCTGTTGGCATCCGCCTGATCGCGGCTCGTGAGGTACGTGTTGACCTTGACGAGATGCTCGGGGCCCATGCCCGCGGACTTGAGGATCTCCAGAATGTTGTTCCAGGTGGCCTCGCACTGACCCTCGAAGTCCCGCGGCACTTCGCCGCTCGGCAGTTCGGGAACGGTTCCACTGATGTAAAGCGTGCGATTCGGCCCTTGCACCTCGACGGCGTGGCTGTAGTTGCCCACCGGCTTGTAGATGGTGTCCGGGTTGCGGTGAATCTTCGTGGTCATGGCTCTTCACCTTTCGCGGAATTCACACGATGCGCGCGACTTCGCGCCCACCGCTAATCAGGGCTAATGCTCCACGGGGGAACGCCACCCACGGCCATGGCCGATTCCGCGCCCCCCGCGTCCAAGACGGCCGACGCAAATGCGCCGACCGTCGTAGGATAATGAGGCATGCAGCCTCCGCAATGGACGGCGGTGAATTCTCCATCGTTTCGAAGGGACATCCATGCGGCGCGTCCTTCTTCGGGATCGATGGCCTCGAGCAGAAGCGCCGCGAAGACCCGCCCACTGGGCGAGCCATCGCGGAGCAGTTGATGCAAATCCTCGCGGGCGGCGGCGCCTAGGCCGCGCACCTCCTCGTAGGCGCTCATTTCCGGGAGTCGTTGCGCGACGAAGCCCACGGTGTGAATCGTCACCTGCGAGGCATGACGCAAGACGTCCAGCGCCGCCGAGCACTGCGAGGGATGCGAGGGGAGGGTCATGCCCTGGAGGGAGCCACAGGGAGCGGCTTCGGGCAACTCACCTCGCAGAGAATGTCGCCGGGCAGGTGGAAGTAGAACATGACGCCGCGGTTGTTCTCGAGGATGTCGCCCACGTGCTCGACGCCGCTCTCGAGCAAGTGCGTGCGCTTTTCGAGCACGATGGCGACGTCGTCGACGCGAAAGCCAATGTGGAAGCCGGCGGGGTACGTCTCGGCGTCGTCCTTCTTGCGCTGCAAAACGAGGACGAAGCCGCGGCGATCCGAGAGGACGATGACCGCGGCCGAGTTGCGGTTGGTTTGGATCTCGAAGTCGAAGTGCCGCTCCAAAAAGGCCGCGGTTTCGGGGACGTTGGAGACCTGCAGATCGGCGTGATTCAGTTGCATGGCGGGAAAAACTCCGGGCGGAACACACACGTGTCCCAGCGCCGAGGTACCTCACCCGTCCAAAACTTCGTGACGGGGGGTAAAGTGCTCCCACCATGGGAGTGACCGGGGCTCACCTAGAACCGGCCTGCCGTTTTTCGACAGGCGGACTATGGATCGCGCCTGCGCCGTTGGCAACTGCTCTCCCTGGTTTTAGGGCACGGAAGCGTCGGTTCCCCCCGGCTCGCTCAAACCGGGGAGCGTGACCGGGCGGGGGGGATCGACGACGTCGCCGAGGAAGGTGCGCCACTCGACAGCGCCGCGGCCTTTGGCGAGGGACGGGATCTCGAGGCGGCTGCCCGGTGCAACCCAGGCGACAGGAATGCCGTCGAGCCATGCGAACTGCAGGACGTCGCTGGAGTTGAAGAGCGTGAGCGCCGGACGGTCCTCGGGAAGGTGCTCGCCAGCGCGGAGCGCGTGAAGTTCGGCGCCCGTGAGCAGGATCTCCGAGCCTTGGCCGGGCAAGGGGCCGGTCACGAAGGTGGCCGTCGGCGGCGGCATCAAAAGGGCGGTGGCGGAAAGATCGAGGCGCCGCACGATGGTCGTCGCGGTGAAGACGAGTGCGCCGCGCGTGGTCCAGCGCAGCTCCGCGAACATGGGCACCTCGTCGAGGCCGCAGAGGGGCGTGGACGACGGCGCGTTCATCATGTCGAGCAAGGCGCGGCAGATGAGGATGCCCGAGTCGCCGGCGTCGGCCACGCGCGCGATCTCGAAGGTGGCGTGCGCCGCGCGGTTGACGACGTCGACCTTGCGGGTGCGATAGCCGAGCCTGCGCGTGCCCTCGCCGACGCTGTTCACATCGGCGGGCGAGACCGGCGCCACGTCGAAGCGACGCTCGCCGATCAGCGCATGCAAAGCGCCGGGGGAGGCGATGCGGTAACTCGTCCCGTCGGGGGTGAGGACGACGTGCCCGTAGCGATCGACGCGCGCCCGAAGCTCGGTGCCCATGGGCAATACGAAGCCGTGGCTCGCGATGGACATGCGAAGGCGCGACGCGCCCAGGTCCAAGGTGAGGCGCGGCTCGGTCTTTTTGCGCGCGGTATCGACGGCCTGCGCCGGATACTCGGGCCCCCGCGGCGGCGGCGGCTGCTCGGCGGAGTGCAACGTGGCCGCCATGGTGTAGCCGCTCGAATCCTTGGTCGGCAGGGAATCCGCCGTCATGGGTTGATCGGGTCGCAGAGGCTGCGCGGGCGGCCCCGCATCGAGCGGCGGCGCGGCACTGGCGCTCGCGGTGGGCGCGACGGCCAGCGGTGCAGGAACCGCGTTGGCCTGCGGGCTTGCCGGCGTGTCCGGCGGATCGCGCGGCTCGGGGGCCGGATTGTTGCGGCACGCCGCCAGCTCCATCGCGAACATCGCGAGCAGGAGCAGAGCGAGCGTCCCTCGCTTCATCGGACGAAGTCGGCGATCACGCGCACCCCCGGCCCGAGCGGCGGTGCGTGCGGCATGTGTTGGGTGTCGACCAGGACACTCTCGCAATCCGGGTAGGCCTCTTTGAAGACGTTGCAGTTGCCCGGCTCGTTGTCGAACGACGCGATGACCCGCCCTACGCGCAAAAGCGTGGGCGCCACATCGCGCTTGAAGGCCTCGTCCGGCATGGAAAACTCGGGCTTGAGCACCACCTGCGTCCCGGCCACACCGATGGGGAACCCGAGATCGCGCAGGCTGCGGAAGGTACCGAGCCCCATGAGCGGCAGATCGCGGCCCGTGAGGTACACCAGGGTGGCCCCGGCGTCGTAACAGTCTTTGGCAAAGGTCACGGCCCCCGCCAACGCGATGTCGTGCACCAGGTGCTCGTCGGCGAAAAAGCGAGCTCGCCAGTATTCCTGGGCCTCCAAGACCAAATCGTCGCGGGTCACCCCGAGAAGGCCGAGGGTCTCCGTCATCATGTACGCCAGCGAGCTCGGGTTGGCGTTGCGAACTGCCGATGCAAACTCGGCCAATTCCGCCTCGCGGGTGCTCCAAAGCTCGCCCAGCTCCCGCAAAATCGCGCAGGTGCGCGGGCGATTGTCCATCAGGGTGCCGTCCAGGTCGAAGACGACCACGGGCGCCGGCTCCTGACCGGGGATGTGCGCGCACTGTTCGAGAACGCGCCCCAAGAGCGCGCTCTGCTCGACGGGGGAAAGACGCGGGTGAACGGGCTTGGAACCGTTGGAAACGAACGACATCGGGAACTTGCGGATACCAGCTTGCCGTTTGGCCGCGCAATCCGCAAGACGCGCAAGAGCCGAGCCCGCAAGGCCCCCGGCCCCACCTGTCACCCCGCCGGACGGGCTGTCCGGCTGGCGGGGTCGCTTATGCGCCGCCCATGTCTATGCTAGTCAAGTCGGGCTCATGGCGCAGGTTCAGAGGGATCACTACGAGGTACTTGGCATCGAGCGAAGCGCGTCCGCCGACGAGATCAAGGCGGCATTTCGCAAGCTGGCCTCGCAACACCACCCGGACAAGAACCCGGACGACCCGCAAGCCACGCTCCGCTTCAAGGAAATCGCCGCCAGCTACCAGGTGCTTTCCGATCCGCAACGGCGCACCCTCTACGACCGATTCGGCCACAACGCCGAGGCCTCCGGCTCCCCCTTTTCGGCCAGCGGGCCGTTCGCCGGTGGTGTGGTGGACATCAGCGACATCGCGGTCGACGGGCTGCTCGGCGATTTGCTCGGCGTCTTTGGCGTGGGCCGTGGCGACAAGGGCGACATCAAGCGGGAGCTGGAAATCTCCTTCGAGGAAGCCGCCTTCGGCTGCGAGAAGAACCTGCAGTACGAGCGCGTGGTCACGTGCACCGACTGCCGCGGCACCGCTTCGGCACCGGGACACGTTCCCGAAACGTGCCCCGCCTGCAACGGGCGCGGGCGCGTGCGCTTTCAGCAGGGCATTTTACCCATCGCCGTCGAGCGCACGTGCTCGCGGTGCCGCGGCAGCGGCAAAATGATCACCCACCCTTGCGGCACCTGCAAAGGCACCGGCTTGGTGTCGAACAGTCACACGTTGGTGGTGACCATTCCGCCCGGTGTCGATTCGGGGCAGACCCGTCTGGTGAGCGGCGCCGGCAATCGCCCGCGTCCCGAACGCGCGCCCGGCGATCTGGAAATCATCATCGTGGTGCGACCGCACCCGTTTTTCCGCCGTGCGGGCGACGACGTGGCATGCCAGGTTCCCATCACCTTTGCGCAGGCCGCCCTCGGCGGGGAAGTGGAAGTGCCCACACTGGACGGCAAGGGGAAGCTGCGGGTGCCCCAGGGCACACAACCTGGGAGCCTCCTTCGCATCAAGCAAAAAGGAATGCCGCGTCGGAGCGGAATCGGGCGTGGCGATCAGCTCGTAGAGGTTACAATCGAGGTTCCGACCTCCCTCAGCGAGCGGCAGCGCGAGCTTCTCGAACAACTCGCCAAGGAACTAGGGGAAGACGTGCAACCCCAGAGGAAAACCTTCATGGAGAAGCTCAAGGATCTATTCGGCTGACTTCATGCGACGCCCCTCCGGCTATTCGGGAAATCTCGTCAATGCACGCGAAGTCGGGGAATACTTCGCCCTTCGTTCCGAGCTGCAAGAAGCCTCGGTCCTCGCCTTCCGCCTGCTGGCAACCGATCTCGAATCCCACCGCGCCCCCGCCGCACTGGTGCGCGCCGCCAAACGCGCGGGCCGCGACGACGAGCGCCACGCGCAGATGACCGCATCGCTCGCCCGCCGGCATGGCGCGAGCACCGCGGTGCCGAAGTTGGAGCGCCCCTCCCCTCGCCCCATCGAGGACGTGGCCATCGAAAATGCCGTCGAAGGGTGCGTGCGCGAGACGTTCTTGGCGCTCATCTCCTCACGGCAGGCCGAAACGGCGAAGGATGACACCATCCGCGCCGCGATGAAGACCATCGCCCGCGACGAATCCGAGCACGCCGCCCTCGCATGGACGTTGGCCAGCTGGCTCGAGCCCCGCGTCGTCGGCGACGCCCGCGCACGGTACGGCAAGGCCGCCCGCACAGCGATTCAAGACCTCCGGACCGAAGCCTACGCCCCCTACCCCGAACCGCTGCGCCGCGTCGTAGGCCTTCCCTCGGTGAGGGACGCTCTGGCCCTCATCGACAGCCTGGATCGCACCATGTGGCAGAAACTAGCCCTGTCGACGAACGGCGTGGTGACCAAATAGACACGGAGATCGCCGAGAGTGGGATAGACTGCGGGCGTGGATGGTGAGGGAGTATCGATGTCTAGCTCAACGCGGAATGCGCCCGTCGGGGCGGTTTGGCGTGAGCAGCTCCTCCGCTCGTCCGAGCAAGCGCTCGAAGATTTGGCGGTAGCGCAAACGGCGGAGGTCGTGTTTGTGCGCGCGGAGGGGGAATCCGTCGCGAGCGGGTATGCGGACGAGGTCGAAGAGAGGGCGCTTGCGCAGGGATTCGTCACCGCTCAGATCGGGGTGGCGACGGAACGAAGCTTCGAGTCGATGGGCGCGCTGGTGCGCGCGGTGTTGCTCGCACTTCGGGTGCCAGGTCCACGCACGGGACGCGGGCGCGGGGTGCTGGAGTTGCTCGACGCGTTTGCGTCACGCAACGGGCGCAAGGCGCTGGCCCTGTTCGACGAGGGCGTCGAGGTCACGGGCGCGGTGGGCGATCTGGTCGCGCTCGCACGGGCCTACGTGGCCGCCGCGTCGCAGCCATCCCGCACGCAGAAGAAGCGGCTGCTCGCGTGGCTCGAGGGCACGGAGCTCGCGCGCGCCGAAGATTCGCCGCTGGCCATGTCCGCCCTCACCGAGCGCACGGCCAAGCGGGCCCTCGCGCAGGTCACCCACTTGATGCGGGTGCTCGGGCATCGGGGCACCTTGCTGGTCTTCCGCAACGGCGAAACGCTGCTGCGGCTCCCGCCGGCGCGCCGCGAGACGGCCTACACCGTGCTCCGCGAGCTCGTCGACAACGCCGACGGCGGCCATGGCCTGTACGCGACGCGCATCGTTCTCATCGGCACCACGGCGTTGTTTCAAGGCACGCGATCGCTCGCGTCGCTCAAGCCACTGGCCACGCGCGTGGCCGCGCTGCCGGGATCGCCGCTGCTCACACCGCCGCATCGCCCGCTCATCGACTTGATGATGCCGGCGTCGTTCGACATCGACACACCGCCCACGCCCGCACCACCCGATCCTTCGCACGACGCCGAGCTTCGCGGGATCATCCGCGCATGCCACGGGTTGCCACCGGTGGAATCGATCCTGTCGATGAGCGTCGGGCAGGAGAGCATCGATCGGACGATCGATCAGCTCTTCGAGCACTCGTTGATGGATAGCTCGGTGTTCGCGCTTTTGACGGGCGAGTATGGTTCGGGCAAGACGCATCTTCTGCTGCACTTGGCGGCGCGCGCGCTCGCCGAGAAACGGCCGGTGTTCCGGCTCTCGCTCGAACGGCTCGATACGGACCTGGGCAATCCGCAGCGTCATTTGCGGCGGGTGCTCGAGACGTCCATTTTGCCAGGCAAACGGCGAGCGGCCGCCGTCGACCGGTTGACGGCGTGGACGCGTGATCCGCAGACGCTCGAACGGCTCACGGGGGCGCTCGAGGCGATTGCCGAACTGCAGGGCGACACCGGCACGACCGCGCAGCGGGCGCTTGCGCGGGCGAAGGGCGCCAAGGCGCGGGGTGCAGCGCTGGAAGCCTTCCTCGGCGCGGCCGACTTGGTGGACAAACCGGGCGGCGCCAACTACCGCCAGGATGCCTACGGGCGCTTGCTCGTGTGGGTCGAGTTGCTCGAGCGGCTCGAGGGCTGTGCAGGCCCAGTGGTGCTCATCGACGAGGCGGAAAACCTCTACAAAATGGGCATTTCACGCTCCGAGCGACGCACCGCCCTGCGCTCGCTGTCGTTCTACTGCGGCGGCACGCTCCCGCGCGCGTGCGTGGTCATGGCCATTACGCCCGACGTGCTCGATCAACTGCGCAACGAATCGCAGGAGCTGCTCGACGAGGTGTCCGCCCAGAGCACCGTGCTCGATGCGGAGGACGCGACCATGCTGCGACGCCGCCTCGTGCGCCTCAAGCCCATCTCCGTGCCGGCGTTGGGGCGCGAGCACCGCGCCACCTTGCTCGGGCGCGTCTATGCGACGCACACCCGGGTCCGCGCCCGCCGCCCCGACGCCACGTGGGGGCAGTACGCCGAGACCCTGCTCGCCCGCGACGAACTGACCCCGCGCGAGCTCGTGCGCTACGCCGCCGAGTGGCTCGAATCCTCCTGGTGGAGCCGCAAACCACGCAAGGGGTGATACGCCTCGCCGAAAACTTGGCCATTTCTCGTGGCCACGGGATCGATGGTGCGCATGAAGCCGCGAGCCCCTACCCCGTCACGCAAGACCCCACCGCAATCGAAAGAACGACGCACGCCTGGTGATCGGCGCACGGGTGGCGATCGGCGGGAGATGCCCCCGCGGCCCGAGGGGCGCCGGGCGAGCGGTGGGCGCCGGCAAGGCGATCCCGAGGAAGTGTAGACGGCTATTTGCTTTGCCCGCGTTCGCGGGCGGCGCGGGCCTTGAACTCGGCGGTGCTCTCGTCGACCTGACGCCACGTGAAACGGCCGTCGGAGCTGGGGGCGACGAAGTCGGTGGGCTCGCTCTCGGGCGTCTGCTCCTCCTTGGCCTGGCGGCCGGCGAGGACGACCACGGCGATGACGGCACCCACGACGGCGGCAAGCGCGATGATGCCGAGCAAAAAGAGCATCCCCATCCCCTCCGATTTGCGTAGTACGACATTCTCACTGTGACCACTCGGCAGAAAAACGCCATCGTCCTGGTGCTGGCCGTTCTCGGGACGGTCGCGGCGCTGTACTTCATGGAGAAAGATCGCAACGCATCGGAGCCTGCCGGTGCACGCGTGCTCGCGGCGATCCCTGCGGATACGTTTCTGCTCGCGACCATCGACGTGGCGCCGCTGCGGCATTCGCCGCTGGTCGAGCCGCTCAAAGCGCTCGGCGCAACAGGTATGGGCAAAGATCTGCAGAGTCAGTGTGGGTTCGATCCCATCGAGCGGCTCGATACCCTCGCCGTCGCGCTGCCCGAAGCCGAAGGCTCGGGCGATTTCGGCATCGCGAGCGCGGGGCCGCTCACGCAGGAGGAGCTGCTCACGTGCGCGCGCACACTGATGCACGCGCGCGGCGCCAACTTGGGCACGCGCAAGGCTGCGGGGTTCGTCCTCGCCGAGGACACGGGCATTTTGGGCGGCGTCTATGGCAAGCTCGCCGTGCGCGATTCGGGGCCCTTTTTGCTCGCGCGCGAGCCCTGGCTCTCCGCCATGATGGATGCGTGGGCGCGCAAGAAACCGCGCGTGGAAACCAACGCGCGGCACATGGATCTGCGCAAGACGCTGGAAGCTTCCGGCGGTGGCGCCGGCAAACCTGCTGTGCTGTTGACGGCGCTTCTTCCCCTCAAACTGCGCGACCGGCTCAAGCGTGAGATGAGCGGCGAGGTCCCCAACACGGCGATGCTCGGGGTGCTCGGGGTGGAGGCCGCGGGCATGGCGGTTACGATGAGCTCTCCCAGCGTGCTCGATTTCGCCGCCGAGCTGCGCTGCGATACCCCACAGGCCTGCACCGAGGTCCGCGATCTCATCACCAAGAAGCGTGACGAATGGGCCGCCGACGTGCGCGTGCGCCTCATCGGACTCGGCGGCGTTCTCCAAGGGCTCACGGTGGAAGCGAACGGGACTCGCGTGTCAGCACGCACGCGCATCGCGACGGACGACGCACGCCGCTTGATCGAGCGTGCACTGGATCTCTCACGCGCCGGCTCCAATGTCGCGAATGCCACCACTGGTACGAAGGCTGCGCCTGCACAGAAGGACGCGGGCGCGCGCTGACAAGGTGGCCTTCGCGCGGTAGATTGAAGCTCGCCATGGCCGGGGAGAACGTGATCGAACTGACGGACGCGACCTTCGATCGCGAAGTGCTCGAGGCCGAGCTTCCCGTGTTGGTCGACTTCACCGCGACGTGGTGCCAGCCGTGCATCACCATCGGGGCGATGGTGGCCGAGATCGCAGATGAGAACGTCGGACGGTACAAAGTGGCGAAGGTCGACATCGACGATTGCCCCGAAATCGCCAAGCGCTACGGCATCCGCGGAGTTCCCACGGTGATCGTGTTCGAGAGCGGGGCGAAAAAGCGACAGTACGTCGGGATGACGAATCGAGAGACGCTCCTCAAGCTTCTCGAGGCCTGATCCGACAACCGCTCAAACTACATGCAAACGACCGATACGACCCAGGTGCCGCATGCACCCGAAGCAAGCCGGCCTTCCCTTCCCCCCACCTCCGGCCGCCCCTCGGCCCCGTCGCTTCCGCCCGCAAAGCGCGCTCAACGCGCGATAGGAAAACGGCCACGCATGGGGACCTTTTTGCGCGTGCTCATCACGGTCACGGCGGTTGCGCACGTGCCGGTGGCCGCCGCGTTCGCCGAGATGTTTCGGCGCCTCGGCGCGCCCGCCCCGTGGGTGCTCGGCGTACTGCTCGCGGCGGGCGGCGTCGCCCTGTTCGTCGGGCGCTCGGGCGCGGGGCTGACGGATCGGCGCCGCTCGACGACGTTCTTGCGCCTGGTGGACATTCCGTTCTTCGTCCATTGGTGCGCGGCGATTTTCGCGATCATCCCGTCGATCGTGGCCACGCTCACCATTCCGTGGCTCGGCGTGCCGAGGACGTTTTACATGGCCGTGTACCTGACGGGGCTGGTCGTGGCGGGGTATGGCATCCTCGTTCGGCGCCGTTGGTTCGTGGTGAAGCACGTGACCATCCCGATCGAGGGACTCGATCCGGCGCTGGACGGGCTGCGCATTGCGCACCTGTCGGACCTGCACATCGGGGCCATCACGCCGAAGTCGTGGGGCGATCGCTGGGTGCGGGCGGCCAACGAGCAAGGTGCCGACGTGGCGGTCATCACGGGCGACATGGTCACCAGCGGCGTGGACTTCCACGAGGACATCGCCGCCGTGGTGAGCGGACTGCGTGCGCCGCTCGGTGTGTACGTGTCGATGGGCAACCACGATTACTTCGGCGAGGGCGAGCCGCTCATCTCGATGCTGAACGCGGGGGGTGCCCAGGTACTGCGCAACGAAGGGCGCGTGCTGTCACGCAATGGGAAGAGCATTTACCTCGCGGCCATCGATGACACGTGGACACGGCGCGATGACATGTTCAAAGCGCTGCAGGGGCGACCCGCCGGTGTGCCGAGCATTCTGCTGGCGCACGATCCGGAGAAGTTTCTGCACGCCGCCAAGGCCAATGTGGATTTGACCTTGAGCGGGCACACGCACGGCGGGCAGATCGCGGTGCCGTTTCTCGCGCGCGTGCTTTCGCTGTCGCACCTGACACACCACTTTCACCTGGGCATTTACCGCAAGGGTCGGGCGACCCTTTACGTGCACCCGGGGTTGGGGACGACGGGCCCGCCGATCCGCATCGGTGTGGCCCCGGCCGTGGTGATTCACACGCTGCGCGCGGCCTGATGGATGGGCCCCCCCTCCCCGGCCCTCCCCCTGCGGGGGAGGGTGCCGAAAAGCACACCGAATAGAACCGTGGCGCCACCAAGGATGTCCGTGGCATGGAGCGACTCGCCCAGAACGAGGGCGCCCGAGCCCATGGCGAAGAAGGGCACGAGCATCGAGAACGGGGCCACGGTGGAGGCGCCGTATTGGCGGATGAGCGAGCCCCAAACGCCGAACCCGAACAACGTCGACACGAAGGCGATGTAGACGAGCGCGCCGACACCGGCGACGTCGATCGACTGGAGCGCGGCGAGATCGGCGGCGGGGCCTTCGACGAGAAGCGAGAGGACCACGAGCACGGGCGCCGCAGCCGCGCTCACCCAGACCATGAAGCGCAGCATGTCCGGGGCCGCAGCTTTGCGCAGGGCGATGTTGGCCACGCCCCACGCCGCGGCGGCCGCGATGCAGAGCACGAAGGCATGGGCAGGGCGATCCGGACCGAGGCGCACGGCCACCAGGGCGATGCCCAGGGCCGCGATGACCATGCCCGCGACCTGACGCGTGGAGAGCCGCTCGCGCAGGAGCAAGACGGCGAAGATCATCGTGAAGAACGCTTGGCTCTGCAGCACCAGCGCCGAGAGACCGGCAGGCATGCCCGCCGCCATTCCGGCGAAGAGCAGCGAGAACTTCACCACGCCGAGGGCGAGCGCGACGGCAAAGACCCAGCGCCACGCAACCTGCGGGCGGCCGACGAAAAAGAGGGCCGGAATGGCCGAGAGCCCGAACCGAAGGGCGCAGAAAAGCAGCGGCGGAAAATGGCCGAGTCCGACGTGGATGGCGATGAAGTTGAAGCCCCACACCGCCATCACCAGAACGGCGAGTGCAATGTCCCGAGAACGCATCATGCGCTTCACATTGGGGTTGGGCACTGTAAAGAACCATCGAATCTTTCTACGCAATTAATTTAGCAATGCTAAATGATTGGCATGATCGAACTGGGACGCCTTCGGGCCCTGTCCGCGGTCGCGACGTACGGAACCGTGTTTGCCGCGGCGGACGTGCTGCACTGCACACCGTCGGCGGTGTCGCAGCACATCACCAAGTTGGAGCAGGAAACGGGGACGAACCTGTTCGAGAAGGACGGCCGCAAGCTTCGCCTCACCGATGCGGGCCGCCTCCTCGCCGAGCACGCGGGGCTGGTGCTCGCCGCGGTGGAGCGCGCGGAGGCCGCGCTGGCCGCGCACCACACGACGGTTTCGGGGCGGGTGACCATTGCATCGTTTGCCACGGGGTGCCGCGCCCTGCTTCCCCAGGCCTTGAAGCGGCTGGCCAAAGAGCATCCGCAACTCGAGACGGAGCTGCTCGAGTCCAATCCGCACGAGAGTCTCGACTTGCTCGCGCGCGGCGAGGTCGATCTCGCATTGGTCGACGAATGGCCCGAGGTACCGTTTCCGTTCCCGCCCGGCGTGGAGCACACCGAGTTGGGGCTCGATCATGCGGACTTGGTGGTACCGGCGAGTCACCCACTCGCGCAACGGAAACGGCCGGTCAAGCTCGCGCAGGTAACCGAAGAGCGATGGGTGGCATCGACGGCGAGCACGAATTGCTACGAATGGCTCATGCGCGTCATGCCGGGCCTGCGTCCCTCGTTCCTGGTGGAGGAGTTCGAAACGCAATTGACCTTGGTGGCCACGGGGCTCTGCATCGCGGCCATCCCGCGACTCGCGCGCATCTCCGTCCCCTCGGGCGTCATCATCTTGCCCATCGATCCCATGCCCGCCCGCCACGTGATCGTCGCCTGGCGCGCGGCCTCCCAGGAACGCCCCGCCGTCCTGGCAACCGTGGCCGCGTTGCGAAAGGCTTGGGAAAAGCGCGTCACCGCCGCATGATCCGTACCGAGACTGTACCGAATGTACCGGCCCGCGCGCGGTACACCGGCGCGGGATTTCGCGTAGTTAGGACATCGCCGGGCTGGCACGCAGGTTGATTGCATCACCGGCCGATACATGGATCTGAGGTATTTCAAATCGCGAATGGGCATCAGCGTGGTGGTCGCAATGGCGGCCGTGGTCACACTGATGATGTTCACCCGCTAGTCTTCGTCGTGGCCCTCGCCCTCGACGGGGACCCACTCCATGCGCGCCATGGGGATGTCGCCCTTGAAGACGACCATGGGGGCGAGCGCGCGGGCCACGTCGCGCACTTGGACGGGGAGTCCCTCGAGGGTCATCAACTGGGCTCGCCCGAAGCCGGCCAACTTGAGCGCGCGCTCGAAGAGCGACGGGTCGGGGGCCGGCAGCGCGCGGATGGGGGCATCGTAGGGTAGGCCGCCGAGGGCGCGGGCCTCGGCGAGGGCTTCGCGCAGGCCGCCCATCTTGTCGACGAGCTTGCGCGCAATGGCTTGCTGGCCGGTCCACACGCGGCCTTGTCCGACGGCGTCGACTTCGGCCTTGGTCATGTGGCGGCCTTCGGCCACGCGCTCGAGGAACTTGTCGTAGAACTGGTGCACCTTCACCTCGAGCGCCCGGCGCTCGTCGTCGGTGAAGGGGCGATAGAACGATTCGGCGTCTGCGCGCGGAGCGGACTTGTACGTCTCGACGTTCACGCCGATCTTCTTGAGCAATTCGCTCACGTCGGCCTTGCCATAGAAGATGCCGATGGAACCCGTGACGGTGAGCGGCAGGGCGTAAATCGTTTTGCCCGCGGTGGCGATGTAATAGCCGCCGCTCGCGGCCGAGGAGCCCATGGAGACGATGAGCGGCTTCTTCTTGGCCAGCTGCGCGAGCTCGCGCCACATCACATCGGCCGACATCGACGAGCCGCCGCCGGTCTCGATGCGCAACACCACGGCCCTCACCGTGGGGTCGTTCTTCAAGCTTTGGATGTTCTCCGCAATCGTGTACGAGCCCACCAACTTCGTATCGAGCAGTGGAATCGTCTCGGAGCGGCCGTCGACCATGTCGCCATCGACGAGCAAGAGGCCGATTTTGCCGCGCGGGCCGAAGGACTCGGCGGCCTTGGGCCCCTCTTCCCATTCCTTGAGGCTCGTCGCGTGGCCGACCATCTCGCTCATCACCCGATCGAGCTCGTCGTCGAAGGCAAAGCCGTCGGCGAAGTGGACGTCCCGCGCCTCGGTGGCGACGAACGGGCCCTTGGCGATGGCATCGCGCACGGCAGGCACGCTCATCTTGCGACCGAGGGCGACGTCCTTCTCGAAGACCGCGGCGTACTGGTTCAGCAGATCGGCGTGATCGTGCGCGGCCGTTTCGCTCGGATGCTCGTTGGTGAACATCTCGGGCGCCGTCTTGTGGTCGCTCACGCGAAGCATGTCCGCGCGGATGCCCAGCTTGTCGAGCATGCCCTTGATGTAGAGGTACTGCGTGCGCAATCCGGCAAAGCGAAGCCCGCCCGCCGGGTTGACCACGGTGCGATCGGCGTTGGCGCAGACGTAAAGCGCCTTGGCGCCGTTGTCCTCCCAGCTGCAGAGCACCTTCTTCTTGCGGGCGCGAAGCACGCGCACCGCGTCGGCCAATTCTTCGGCGTGCGCGTAGGACGTGGCCGGCTCCGCGCGCAGCACCAAGGCCACACCGTCGACCGTGGGATCGTCCGCGATTTTCCAGAGCTTGCGGAGCAGCGCGATGTGCGTGCGCGGGCCCGGGGTGCTCTCCAGGCGAATGGACACCGACCGCGATCCCAGCCGTGGGATGCCCGGCGTGCCGTAGCCCGAGATGGCGAAGGTGCCGTAGCCCGTCACACTGTCCGAGTTGCCAAGTCCGTTGCCCAAGAGAACGCCGCCGCCCGCCGTCAGGCGGCCGTACGCGAGCTCCAGGCCCGCGCTGGCCACGAAGCCGCGTCGCGCGTCGTACGGGAGATGCGCCGCCTCCACGTCACCGCGCAGGCGACCGATGTACGGAATGTCCAGGCCGAGAGTGGCCCGCGGAATCCATTGGCTCGAGTCGGACTGTTGGCTCCCGGCCAAATAGCGCATCTCGAAACCGAGCTCGAATTCACGACGCCCGGTGGGACGCAAGGCCGCCCCGAAGACGTAGTTCGCATCGAGAATCGGCTGCTGGTTCGGCCCCAGCGGCGCGGTGGCCGGCCCATTGAAGTTGTTCGCCACGATGGCGATCCCCAGCTGGCGCAGCGGACGATACGTCACGCCGGCACTGAGGCCTGTCAGATCGTTCAAGAAGGCATTGCCCGAATACGAGTGCTGAATGCTCAGGCCGAACGCGAGCGAATCGGACAGCTTGTAGCCAAGCGCCCACGTCACCCACGTCATGTCCTCGCCGTTGTACGGGAAGCCCAGCTGCCATGGCGTCTGCAGGTGGTCCACGCGCAGGCCGGTGCTCAGGCCGAGGAGCAGCGGCGTGGCCGCCCCCACCGCGTGCCCGCAACCGACGCGTTGGGGCGCATCGAAGCAACCGATGCCCGTCCAGCGAAGCTCCCACGACGGCAAATACGCGAGGTTCGCCGGGTTGCGCGCAATGGCCTCCGCCGTATCCTCGCTCACGGCATTGCGGCCGGGCGATGCCAAGCGATCCGCGCGCGTGGGCATGGGCTCGCCCGCGTTCGACGTGGTGGACAGTCCAAGGGCCGAAACGAGGACCGCCAGCGCGGTCAGACGGTAGTGCATGGTGCTCTCTCGCTCTTACACGAGCGTAGCCAGACCGCGTAAGATCTCGGCCTCGGCGTCGAAGGTCTTTTTGACCTCCGCCACGATCACCCGCTCGCCGAGGGTCTTCATCACGCGGGGGACGTTCAGGTCGACCTCGCCCTTGACCACGCGGCTCGTGACGCCATTGCCGCCGGAGACGAGGGAGTACGTTCCCGATGCGCGAAAGTATTTGTGCCACTCCGGCTTGGTGCTCGGCGTGATGACCCATTTGGACGAATGCGTGTCGATCGAGTAGGTCGACCGCTCGTCCCACGCCAGCATGTCCAACGTCACGTACGGCTGAGCAAAGGCCGGCACCTTGACGTTGGGCTTGTAGTTCCAGATGCGCTCCAGCACCCGGTTCTCGAAGCTGTGGGACGTTTGCTTCACGCGCTCGACGTTGGGTAGCCCCTTCGCGACCTTGTCGATCAGGTTCGGCGACAGAATCGCTAGCTCGAGCGCATCGAGCGGGGCCTCGAATTCGTGTGTGATTTCGAACCGCATCGGGTGGCCCGGAGCATAGCCGGGTTGGCCCCAGGTTCGACGTGAAACGTCACTCGCCGCTGGGATTCGCCAGCTTCCGAGCGAAAACGATGGCGTCCTTGCGCTCTCGACCAACCACCAGGTGGTTCTGCAGGACGCCCGTTCGGCGGAAGCCATTGTAGACAAAGGCCGTCGCCAGCCCCGCATCGTCGCTCGGGGCGAGGGCGAAGCAGCCAACGGTCCCGTCCGCAAGAAGGCGCTCGCACAGACCCTTCAACGCGATGGCCGTGCACACCCTCTCGCCCTCGCTCCGGGGCGCGGTGAGGATCTCCACGAAGGCGTTGCCGAAGCACGGCTGCGACTCCACCGACGCCAGGAGCTCGAATCCGCCACGTGCCGTGAAGGCGAAGTACGTTCGCTCGACGCCACGTCCGAAGGCTTCGAACGCGGTGAGCGCCCGCCCCGATCGAAGCGCCACGGCCAGTGGCTTTCGCGTCGCCGCCTCTTGGATCGGGGTGAGCTTCACCGTCGGCAAGGCGCGCTCGGCGAGCTCCTTCACGTGCTTCTTGGCACGGAGCAGCGTCTTCTCGGCAAAGTCGAGCGCGGAGGTGTCGACCGGCGCGTCGACCTCCTCGTCCTCGGGGAGCCTGTCGGGATCGAGCCAGGAACGCGAGGCGATGCTCGAACGCGGAACGGCCCGCGCGAGCGATCCCGGATCGGACGACGGCGTGCGGGGCGCGATGATGCGCCGTTCGCTCTGCGCGGGGATGCGCGCCTGCGACGGCTCGACGGAGCACCCGAGAAGGAACGCGTCGCTCCGCTTGTAAAAGCCGGGGATGTTTCCCTCTTTGGTGAAACCGAGCTTCACCCAGGTGGACACTTCGTCGCGCTCGACCACCGTGTAGACTTTTTCGACGCCTTCGCGGCGCGCGAGCGAGAGAACGAGGGTGCGCTTGGCCGGTGTGGGCCCCGCGCGAAAATCGATCACCCGCATCGCTTTCGTGCGCCTCTGAACCAAGAGACAGAGCGACACGGTGTCATTCTGAAAGAAGATCTCGCCGTCAGACTTCTTGTCCGTCTTGTCCGTCGTTGCCCAAGCCTTTGCCGCCATGTCCCCTTCCCGCCCTTGCCAGCCCTCTCGACCGGCCGCTCTCACCTGACGTCCCCACCTGAAAGGTGCCCGGAGGCACGTTTCAACTTTGAAATGTGGGTACCACGGCGTTCGCTTCAGGGTCAACGGGTTGGGCGAAAAAGCCCGCTATTACGACGGATTCGCTGTACCTCAAGTATGAAATGCGTATTTTTCTACGCAGCTTTCCACCGTAGACAACGATCCCATCCATAAGATATTCCGGATTGACAAAGTAGTAGAGGGGCCGGGGGGTTCATCTGCGCATCCGACGCAACGCTGCGTGCGTCGGGGCCGAAGAAGTTCTCGTCAGGCTCGTGTGCCGGGTGGCTGGAAGGAGCTTCGCCATGGGACGCCGATTGCGATCGATCCCGCATTCGCGGGAACACCGGACGCTGTGGATAGCCGTTCTCCTCGTCGCTGCCGCCATCACGGCGGTGGCGATGGGCGGATGTAGTGGGGATTCCAAATCGAATTCTCCGGAAGAGTCACCGCAAAAAGCCAATCAAACTTCGCAGAATCCGGCGCCCACCGCCGCCAGACCGACCGATAAAGACGTTACGGTCGATATGCTCGTCCCCTCCCAAGTCGCCATTTCGGAGTTGGCGCTCATTGGTCAAGAAGTCGATATTGGCGAACGCTCACGCGTCGTCACGCGTCATTCGCGATTTGCGAGCGTGGGGAATGTCGGCCCCGCGTTGACCAAGCTGGCGACCAAGGCCGAAATGGGCTCTTTGTACAGCGTTGGCTCGGTATCGCTGCTCGATGGAAGCCATATTCACGGGCACGTGCGCACCGAAGGCAATATCCAATCCGAGGGCCATTTCACGGTGGATGAAAGCGTGGTGGAGCGCCAGCCCGTCGCCACGCGGCACCTGGTCCGTCGCGCGAAATTCGCGAGCAGTCGCGAACAAGTTCGCGTGGGAGAGGGTCAAATCTTATCCACCCCCGTAAAGCCCGGATATTACGCATCACTGCGGTTGGGCCAACGGGCCGAAGCCACGTTGATCGCGGGTAGTTACTATTTCGAAAGCTTCGTTCTGGAGGCTGGCGCAAAACTCAACATCGACGACTCCAAAGGGTCGATATTCGTCTTCGTCGAACGGGAGTTCGATGACGCAGGGACGATTGCGCGCGTCAATGGAGGTTATCCGCGCTGGCTGGTCTCCTACGTGGGCACGGGCACGGTGTTTTTGCGCAAACCGTTTGCCGGCAGCGTCATTGCACCCAAAGGGACGATTTCGCTGGATGGAGATCCCATTTCCCACGGCCGGCACGAGGGTTCGTTTTACGGCAGAACCGTGCGGGTCGGTCCGGACGCGGAAATCGCACTTCATGACTTCCCCTGGATCATCCAACGGGTGACCTTCGACAAGCCGGCCACCTGCAATGGGGAGAGCGTCCATTTAAAGGTGGAGGCCGAGGAACCTGCCGCCCCGGGCACCCCCGCGCGGGTCTCCCTCGATGGAATGCCCATTGCGGAGATGTACGATCAGGTCGAGAGCGCGCCGGGCAAACACCTTTATACCATTCACGCCACCGCGGCCGATGGGACGAAGGAATCGCAGGTGGCCCCGATTGACGTGGCGGCGTGCCCGACCACCGCGCCGAAACTGCCGAAGCTCTTCGCGCAGGAAAACGTATTTCATACGGATACGGCGGATTTCAGTGTCGTGAATGCGAAGGAGTTCGAAGATCCCTCCACGACGTACGTGTGGGACTTCGGCGATGGGCAGACGGCCTCGGGGCAGCTGGCGGCGGTTTCGCACGACTATTCGGACGTCCTGCCCATCGATGTCGATTACCGATCGTTCGATGTCACAGTGACCGTGAAGCGGACCGGCTTGGCCGACGTCTCGGCGAAACGCACGTTCATTCTTTGGAGTACCTACGCGGCGAGCCGTGCGCGCGGGGTGCTGGAGCCCCCGGCGAGTGCGCTCGATTCCCAGCTCAAGGCCGATGGTACGGACTTCGTGGCGCAAATCGAATTGAAGAACCTCGAGGGGACTCCGCTCGAGTACACGCAGCGTCAAATCGACCAAATACCGTGCAATGCCGACAATGCGATTGCCTACGGCGGCCGAGAAACCATTTCTCTATCCATTCCCGCCAAAGGCAGTGTGACGCAGACGTTCCGAGTTCCGCAGGCCAGTGTGAACTCGGCGAATTGCGCGGTGGCGGTTCACTATTGGGGCACGGTAGGCGCGCTCAAGGCGCACGTGACCCTCCAGTTCGAGCGACCGGGCAAGGCCGGGAAAGGGCTGCGCGTACCGCAGCAGCTGGCCAATCTGCTGAACTACGTGAACGATCACGACCTGGTGGGCTCCCTCACGGGCCCGGCGAGGCCGCGCGCGAGCCTTGCGACCACGCAGAACCGCATCAGCGAGGAGCAGTTTGCGGCTTTGTACCGCGAGCGGAAGATCCCGCAGTCGGCGATGCAGTATCTGTCGCCGAAAGCAGGGCTCATGTCGGAGACGGCGGTGCGCGAGACGTGCGATCCGGACAACCCGGGTGCGCCGCCGCAGCCGGGGTTCAGTTGCCAGCCCACCGGGCAGTGGGAGGGCACCGGGCCGGGCGAGCAGCCCATGGATGAGCACATCGAGAATGCGCTCAAGGGCGATGCCATCGTGGTGCGCAGCTGCACGGGCATGATTGCACCGCTGCTGGGTGCCGTCGATCCGCCGCAGAAGTTCACGCACAGCGGGATCATGACGAAGCACCGCTTCGAGATCACGCACTCCACCGGCGACGATGATTACTTGGTGAAGGAGCATCCGAGTGGCGTCTTCGGGCAACCCACGGACGGGTTCCAGGAGTATGCGCTGCGCTACCTGTGGCCTGGGACGATCACGGCGTCGGTGCGGGAAGCGTTCGCCGGAGAGGGGCGGCTGGTGAGCACGCCCGAGGGCAAGCCGTGGCGGGTGCGCGGTTTCGAGCGGCTCCAAGTGCGCTGCCCGGGCGATGCGCAGATCGTCTACCCGCGGGTGCTGAAGCCGCCGCCGGAGTACGAGCAGGAGGTGCGGCCCAAGCTGATGGCCGCGGCCGACGCGGCGAAGACGATCCACGGGCACTACCGCTTCTACTCGTATTCCAATGCACCGGACACCGAGACGTCCGATCCGAATGGGCCGGGACCGGTCTCGGGATCCTCGGGCATCGAGACGTATGGCAAGACGCCGACGGTGTGTTCGTCGTTCGTGCGGCTGTCGCTGAAGAAGGCGGGCTTCATCGTCGACCAGGACAAGGCGCAGCCCAAACCGAGCGACGTGACCAACGGCCCGCCGGACGGCATCTTCTTCTACGATGTGCAGGAGCGAAAGCACGCGGGCAACGTTCTATACTCGGGCTTGTACGACACGGTGCAGTACCAGCTCTCGCGGGCGGGGGCTTCGCTGGTGGACGACGCGTGGTGGGGCGGCTCGGACTCGTACAATGGGCCGCTCTGGAATGGTGCGGGGATGCTCTCGAGCTTTTTGGCCTCGAGCGGCCCCATCGCGGGATGGCTCACGGATGCCCCGAACGACATTGCGAATCAAATTGCCAACTGCTTCGCGTCCGACTTTTGCTCGGAGGCGGCAAAGGACAGCGATGCCTGGAAAGAGCCGGGCAATGGCTTCGCGGTGAGCCCGGACAACCTGGTGGACCACTTCGATTCACCGGCCACGGGCGGCCCGTACGGGTACAGCGAGCGGATGATCTACCGCGGCAAGGACTACCGCCAGGTCTTCGAGTGGCGTCCGGCGCAAGGAACGATGCCCCTCGACATCCACGTGTACACGCCCGAGGGATACGCCGTGCCGTACGCCCAGGTCGAGGTGCGAGGCTTCACGGCGAACCCCGTGACGGCCAACGCCATCGGCGTCGTGCTCGTCGAAGGCGTGCCGCGCGGCAACATCATGATCCACGCGCAGAAGTACATGGAGGACGAGCTCCGCGAAGGCGACACCTGCTACGTGCCGGCGGAGCCGAACAACCCGAGCTCCGCGACGTTGCGGCGTGTGAACTGCAGCAACTTCACGGAGTACCTCGACAACGAGGTGTACTACGAGGCGCGGATCTACCTCAAACCGCCACGCGCGGACTTCCGCGCCGTGGTCTTCGACGGCATCGTGGACCTGAAAGACTGCGACTGCGCGAGCGCCGACGAGTGGAACCATCCGGTGATGCACCGCGTATGCTTGGTCAATCCGCTCCACCGCGACGACGACGTCGGGATGGAGCCCAGCGAGCTATGCTCGGACGAAGTGGGGCTACGCTTCCACGCGCACTGTCAGCTCCAGCCGGACAACCGCACCGTGCGCATCTGGCAGGACTACTGGTTCTACGAGAACACGAGCCCCACGTGCGGGGGTAGCGATCTCGAGGACGAACGGCACCATCAATTCGACGTGCTGCAGGACCAAACCTTGTGGCCCGCCCAAGAGACCCTGGTCAACGGCGGCACGTGCGGCTTCTCGAGTTGCGATGACTTCGCGACGATTCGCAACTTGAGCATTTTCAATAGGCGCGCGGACTAGCGGACTAGAGGAGAAACCGCAGAAGAGGGAAACCGCCAGGACGCCAGGGTCGCCAGGGTTGGAGGCGTGGAGATCCCTCCACCCTAAATTTGGGTTTTCAGTTCCGAGCCCTCTGGCGGCCCTGGCGTTTGAACCCCTGGCGTCCTGGCGTTTCTCTCTTCGGCGGTGAAACCCGCCGCCGCCCGCGGCGTAGTGGGACAGGTGCGGGTTTTTATTTTGGCACTGGTCGGGGTGATGGGGGTGGGGCTACCGCGGGTGGCCGAGGCATGTGGGCTGACGCCGCCGATAGGCCCGAATGGGCTTCCGGCGATTTGCCATGGGGAGGCCTCGGAGATTCGGTTTCATGGTGGGCTCTCCCTGGGTGGGACGTCGACATCGCTCGATTTTCCGGGTGGGAGGGGCGATCTGTTGCAGGGCGCCGGGGTGGCCACGTTCGACGTGACGCCGCTCGATGGGCTCACGTTTAGCGTTTCGGGCGGGGCCTCGTTGGGCGGGCGCGTCGATTATGGCGGGGCACGCTACGATCTGCAGCCAGGGTGGCTCGCGGGGGTCGGCGTCGCGTACCGCTTCTTCGGCCGCAACGGGTTGCCCTTCGTGCAGCCGTCGTTCACGTACTCCATCGCGCGCACGCGGAGTGAGGCGCCCGATGGCAGCGAGGCGACCTTCACGTCGAAAGATTGGCGCGCGGGGCTCGCCGTGGGCAAGGTCGTCGGGGGCTTCGCCGCCCCATTCGTGGCCGCGCGCTACTTCGGCGCCGGCACGGATTGGAACGTGGCCGGCGGCCACGGCGGCGATCATTACCGGTACCACGTCGCCGCCGGGAGCGCGTTTGCGCTCTCGGAACACTGGGACGTCGTCGGAGAGCTGGCGTTCCTCGGCGAGCGACGCGCGACGCTCGGCGTGGGGTACACCTTTTGAGTTACATGAGCCGGGCGACGTCGGCCGGGGCGGCGCCGAGTTTCTCCAGGGCCTCGCGAAGGCGCTCTTTCTGGATGGAAACGAGCGTCGGCATGCCTCCCGAGAGGCCCATGAGCGCGAGAAAATCGAGCCCGCTGTCGAAGGGCGCGGCCAAGGTCAGCGTATCCCGGTCGAGGACCATGGCGATGCGCGCGCGGGCCTGGCCCATGAGGAGCAGCAACGTCTTGTCGTAGCGCCCGTGCTGGTCCGTGGCCTCGAGAAACGCCACGTTGGGTGCCGGCCCCGTGAGGGGGACGATGGCATAGCGGGTCGCGATCTCGCGCGTGGTCTGCTCGATGGCCGAGAGCTCGCTCGCGGCCTCATCGATGCGCTCCCAGAGCGAGGCGTCGCCCAGGCCCGAGGCAAGGTGACGCACCACGATGCCGAACAGCGCCAGATCCCGGGGACGGGCGCGCAGCGCGCGATCGAAACGGGCACCGATGGGGCTCGGCGTGCCGATGCGCGTGTCGATGGCCCGGGCGTCGGCGTCGGCGCCCGGGTAGGGCTCCACGCCCTGGCGGATCCATTTGGCGGCGCTGCACAAGCCGTCGAAGTCGTTGTGGCACACCACCGTCTCGACCGGGCCAATACGCGCCACGACGTCGGGCGTGACCATCTCGGGACACGCCCCGTGCTCGGCCTTGGTGGCCAGCACGAAGCGCGGATCGAGCTTGTACTTCGCATGAAGCACGTGGTCATGATGGTCGATCCAGCCCGCGAGCCGCGGCCCCAGCTGGTCGATGAACGGGCGCGTGATGTCGTCGAAGCCCTTGCCCGAGGCCTCCGAGGCGAAGGCGATGTCCAGCACGACCACGCGGCCCTTGAGCTCTTTTACCTTGGGTAACTTGCGCGGACTGGCGAACGCAAGGGCTGGATACAGCAATGGCGCATTCATCTTACGCGACCGTACTGCAGCGGCGGCGCGCTTGGCGAGCCCTCGTCATCGACTTCGACCCCGCTTATGCATGTGCGAGCCCCCTAGCCTTGCGCGCGGGCCGCTCCTGCATGCGCTCGCGCCGTGACAAGCGTGAGGCGCTCCGATATTCTCGTAGGAAATCATGAGCACCAAAGTCCTCGTGTTCGAAAGCGACGCGACCTTCGCGAACGAGCTTCGGACCGAGCTGGGAAAACTCGGCTGTTCGACCCTCGTTGTGGATGACGGGAATGCAGGTTTGCAGCAAGCGGCGACCACCAAGCCCGACCTGATCCTTCTTTCGATCGAACTCCCTAGGATGAATGGGTTTTCGGTCTGCAACAAGCTGAAGAAGGACATGAACCTCAAGGACATCCCGCTCATCATCATGTCGAGCGAGTCCAGCGACGAGACGTTCGAACAACACCGCAAGCTTCGAACCCGCGCCGAGGACTACGTCCACAAGCCGATCAGCTTTGGGGAGCTCGCGGCCCGCATCCAGCCGTTCGTCCCGCTTCTCTCGTTCGCCTCGTCCTCGTCTTCGGGGCCGGCGGCGTCGGGCCAGTATGCATCGATCGCACCCGGGTCCGCTGCGTCGAATCAGCCCATCGTCATCGACGACGACGTGGAAGAGGAGCTGCTCGCCGAGGAGGAAGCCGGTGACGACCTTCCCCTGGAAACGCGCGTGCAGAGCCGAGAGACCTTCTCGGCGGACGTGGAGGCACTGACCGATGCGGCCTTCCACCGCATCACCGGGGGCGACTCGAACGGAGCCTCGACGTACGCGCAGCCCGTGGAAGAGCCGCGCGCGGAAGAGCGCTACCCCAGCGCGCGTCCCCCTCAAAGTGTACGGACTGCCGCGCTGGCCGACGAAAGGCTGACGGCGCGGATCGCCGAGCTGGAACGCGAGCTGGCCACCGCCAAGGACGAGGGGACGCAGCTTCGCGACGAGCTGTTGCGCGTGCAATCGTCGGAAGGTGAAACGCAGCGCCTGCAACGCGAGGTGGACGACCTCAAGGGGCGGCTCGCCAGCAAGGGCGGCGGTGTTTCCAGCCGCGAGTTCTTGGATCTGCGCGAGAACCTCAACAAGAAGGACAAGGAGATCCTCAGCCTCAAGGAATCCTTGTCGCGCAAAGATCGCGAAGCCATCGACGTGCGCGAGAAGTCGCTCGCCCTCGAGCGGGCCAAGGGGGAGCTCGACGACGCGCTCTTGCAGCTCGAACGCGAGCTCGCCGATGCGCGCGACCGCATCGAGCAGCTCTCGGCCGACAAGGACCAGGCCAAGAAGGCGAGCGAGGACCACCGTGCACGCATGCAGCGCGCACAGACCGAGAGCGAGGCGCGCGCGCAAGAGGCGCAGGACCTGCGCACCAAGCTGGCCGAGCAGATTGCGCGGGCCGAGGGAGAGATCCACACGCTGCGGTCCGAGCATGCCACCTACGTGAACACGCTCACGCAGGAGCACGAGGACGCGGCGAATGCGGCCTTGCAGACGGCGCACGACGAGCACGAGGGGGCGCTCGGGGCGCTGCGCAACCAGCACGCGACGGAGCTGGCGGAAGCCGACGCCAAACGGCAACGCGATCTCGACGGTGCCGAAGCGCAGCGCATCGCCGATCTGGCGCACCTGCGGCGCGAGATGCAGACGGAGCTCGACGAGCAAGCCGAGCAAGCGATCCGCGAGCGGGCCCGTGCCGTGTCCGAGCACGAGGCGGAACTGCGCGAGCAGTACGCGACGCACCTTCAAGGGGTGCAAGGGACGCACGCCGACGAGATCGCGGGCGTCCGCAGCGAGCACGCCGCGCAATTGGTTGCGGCCGAGGCACGCCGCACGACGGAGCTGGCCGAGGCGGAAGCGCGCCGTGAGAGCGAACTCGATTCGCAGCAGCGCGTCTTCGCGCAGCGCCTCCGTGCGCACCAGCAGGAGATGGAAGAGGCGAAGCTCGCCGCCCTGGCCGCGCTGACGCTCGAGAAGGATACGCACATCTCGAACCTCGAGGGCGATCGCGATCAGCGCATCGCGAGCCTGGAAAGCGATCGCGATCAGCGCATCGCCACCTTGGAACGCGATCGCGACATGCGCATCTCCGATCTGGAACGCGATCGCGACGGGCGCATCTCCGAGCTGGAACGCGATCGCGATGACCGCATCGGGGTACTGGAACGCGATCGCGACGAACGCATCGGGACACTGGAGCGTGATCGCGACGACCGCATCGCCAACCTGGAACGCGATCGCGACGAACGCATCGGGGCCCTGATCAAGGATCGCGACGACCGCATCGCCGCGGTGGAACGCGATCGCGACGACCGCATCGGAACGCTGGAGAAAGATCGCGACGAGCGCATTGCGACCCTCGAAGGCGACCGCGATCAGCGCATCGCCGCCTTGGAGCACGATCGCGATCGCAAGCTCGAGGAGCTCACGGAGCACTACGAGGGGCGCATCCGCGAGGCGGACCAAGCCCACTCGGCCCGCGTGAGCGAGCTGGAGACGGATCGCGACACGCGGCTCGGGGCGCTCGAAACACGCTACACGCAGGAGCTCCAGGACGAACGGACCCAGAGCGCCGACGCCCGCGAGCAGGCGGCGCGCGAAATCGCAGCGCTCACCACGGACTTGCAGAATACACGCGAGCAGCTGTCCGCCATGACGGCGGCCAAGCGCGAGAACGACGCGACGAACTCCGCGCGCATCGCGGAGCTGGACCGTGACCTCGCCGGCCTGCGCAGCGTCCGCGAGGGCCTCGAGAACGAAGTGGCCAGCCTGCAGGCGAAGAAAACGGAGCTCGAAACCGAGCGATCGAACCTACAATCCAACCTGGCCAATACCCAGGAGCGCCTCACCGGGGAGACCGCCCGCGCGGATCGAGCCACCGAAAAGTGGAGCGCCGACCGCGTATCCCTCGAGCGTGCCAAGGATGCGCTTGCGGTTGCGCTGGCGCAGATCGACGACGTCGAAGCGCGATCGATCTGATCGCTCAATCTGATAGCCTTGGGGTATGGGGAGGCTATCGAGGGGAAGTGGGCGTATTCACATACGAATCGTCGCCGGCTTCGCTTCGCTGATTTTTCTAGCCACTTCGAGTTGCGTGGCGCTTTTCAGTCTGGACGATCACCAGGCCGACGGCGGCGGTCCAGGCCCGGGCAACGACGGCGGCGGTAGCAACGACGGCGGCAACCCGCAGACCGACGGAAGCAACCCTGGGAACGACAGCGGCCCTCGCGATACTGGTACGGATGCTCCTATTCCGGAGTGCACGGGAGGAGGGCCGCGTTTCACCAATGCGAGGCCAATCCCCGGACTCGAGAAAGCGAATATCCATCAGCACAGCGTCCGCGGCGTCGGCGACGGGCCGGTGGTGTACTTGACGAGCGAACGTCCCGCCGATGGCATCGATCTCGGCAGCCACGTGTTTGGCGCCACGCGCGGAGGCTCTGGGTTCGGCAATCCCGAGCCACCGCCCGGCACGAACATCAACTCGACGGATTTCCAGCGTCACGCCATCGCCACAGCCGATGACATGTCGATGTTCTACATTCAGCTCACGGGCACGAGCACCTTCGGAGCCATCTGGCGCGCGAAGCGCTCTTCCGCCGGGGCGTCCTACACAACCGAGGGTGCGGTGCAGGGCCTGTCCGGAACGACGTATGCGGACGTCTACGTCACGAAGACCGGCGCTCACATGTACCTGACGAAGCAGAACGGGTCCTTGGACATCTTCCATTCGACGCCACAAGGCACGGGCTATGCGGCCCCCGGCCTCGTCGACGGAGTGAATGCTCCCGGCAACGACGAATATGCCCCCGTCGTCAGCGAAGACCTCAAGACGATGTACTTTGCACGCGCAACGGGCGGACAAATCCGCATCCGCGTGGCCACGGGTCAGAGCGGCACATCGTTCGCGGACGACAAGGCGGTATGCGGACTCAATCCGGCGAATGAAAATACGTATCCGACGTGGATATCTCCGGATGGCAAAACGCTCTACTACGTGCGGTATGTTGGCGCGGCCGGCATACGCGAGCTCTGGCAAGCCGAGCTCGTGCCCTAGCTGGTACGCTAGCTAGTACCCTGGGCGGCTGGCCGCGCGTCACACGCAGCGCGTCGACACCTCAACGATGACGTCGAAGAAGAGGGCTTTACGATTCTGCGAACCGACCTAGGGTCTTCGCTTATACTTGGCGCTCTGTGGTTTCAGTCTCCCCGTTCGTGGTGGCCTCCAGCCCGCGCATCCTCGTCGTCGACGATAGCCCCACCCTTCGCAAGGTGGTCGCGTCGATCCTCGAGCGAAACGGGTACACGGCCTACACCGCGCCCGATGGGGAGGCGGCCTTGGCGGCCCTTGCAAACGGGGCGTGCGATCCCGAGCTGGTGCTCGTCGACTTCGTGATGCCACGGATGAACGGGCTGGCGTTCTGCCGCGAGATGCGAAAGCGATTTCCCGATCGCAAGATTGGCGTGGTGCTGATGAGCGCCAAAGCCGATCGCATCCGCGAAAGCTTTTTGCAGCAGGCGGGCGCGCTGGATGCCATCAGCAAGCCGTTCGATCCGCAGGCACTGCTCTTGGTCGTCGACAACGTGCTTCGCAAGGTGGAGCACGCCCCCGCGCCCGGCGCGACCACCGAGACGGAAATCGCTCCGCCGTCGATCCTGCAGCCGCCGTCGGAGCCGCCTCAAACCGCGGCCGCGGGCGAGGGGAAGGTCATTCTCTCGGGCGACCTCAGTCTGCCCATTGGCGCCGTGTTGCAGCTGCTCCAGATGGAGAACCAGACCGGCGTCCTCGTCGTCGAGGGCGAGGTGCGCGCCACCGATGCGACACGCACGACCACGCGCCGGACCATCGTCATCACCCTGCGCGAGGGGCTCATCGACTTGGTGCAGTCCCGAACGGGGCCTGGGGCCCGTACTCCACAAGCGGGCCGCGGCGCCGGGGACGAGTTTCGCCTGGGGCGCTATTTCGTCGAGGCCGGCTTGGTCACGCCCGAGGAGCTCGAGGAAGTGCAGGCCACACGCGGTGAGAACGGCACGAAGCTGCTGGGCGACCTGCTCGTGGAGTCGCGAAAGATCTCGCTCGGCGATCTCCGCGCCGCGCTTATCCGCCAATCGAGTGAGCTCGTCTACGAAGCGCTGCGATGGCAGTGCGGGCACTTCGAGTTCCGCCGGCGCCCGCCACCGTCCCTCGCGGCGGCCTCGCGCCTCGGCCTCCCCGCCGCGCAGGTCGTCATGGAGGGCTTCCGCCGCGTCGACGAGTGGCGCGTGATCGAAGCGCGCGTCGGCCGCTTCGACGAGGTCCTCGTGCGCGATCCCGTGGCCATCGCAGCCCTCGGCGAAGGCCGGCTCGTCAAATCGGAGCGCGCCATTTTGGATGCCATCGACGGGCGGCGCACCATCGGTGAGATCGTCTCGGCCGCGCACATGTCCAGCTTCGAGGGCTGTCGCATCCTGTTTCAGCTGATCGAAGCCCGCCTCGTTCGCCGGCGCCCGGCATCATGAGCGAACGACCGTCGGCCGCCAAACGCGGCGGCCTGCTCGTGCGCCTCGACGGACAGCCCTTCTTCCTGCCCGCGCACGTCACCGTCAGCATCGAGCCGGTGCCGCCCATCGTGCGCGTCCCCGGCGCCCCCGCGCAGATCCTGGGCATTGCCACGCACGAGGGCGAGGTCCTCCCGGTGATCGCCATCGGGGCCGACCGCAGCGTCATGGTCGTGTGCCGCTATGGCGGTGAACTGCTCGGCATCGTGGGCGCCAGCGTCGTCGGCGCGGGCATTTTCGAGTCGACCACCGATGCCGACTCGGTGTCTTTCCTCGGCGAAACCGCGGAAGACATTGACTTATCCGAGGTTTACAACGCCCTGCAAGGAGGCGCGTGGGCGGGCCGCTGGGGAGGCTGATAGTCTTCGCTCATGCCGATCGAACGATCCAAGCGTCACTTCATCCGGCTCCTGCGTCGATCGGCCAAAGGCGCCGCGTCGTCCGCGGCCAGCCGCAACGCCGCCGAGGAAAGCGCGTTCTGGATGGCCCACGAGCGTGCTCTCAATCGGTCGCGCGAGGCCGCCGAGGCCGCGCAGCGGATCGCCTCGGTCGTCGCCAAGCAGCGCGCCACCGTCGATGCGCTGGCCGATCGCTCGCGCGCCGTGTCGGCCCGCGCGCAGGAGCTCTCGGCGACGTTCGCGCGCGTCGCGGACGTGTTCGATCGCCTCGGGCTGGTCGCGCTCAACGCCGGCCTCGAGGGTGCGCGCCTGGGTGAGTCGGCCGGACGCGCGGTGCTGCTGGTCAGCGACGAGGTGCGCACCCACGCCCTGCGCGGCGCCGAGGCGGTGCGCGAGCTTTCGTCCGCGCTTTCCGAGATGGGCACCGACCTTTCGCAGCTTCACTCGAGCTTCGAGGGCCCGCGCGAAGCCGCCAGCGAGATGGCGCAGCACGCGGCACTCGCCGCCGGTGCAGCGTCGGATGCCGAGCGGGCGCTGGCGGAGATCGAAGCGCGCATCCGCCAGGCCACGGGCAGCGATCCCGAAACGGCGCGCGCCCTTTCCGAGGCCAACGAGCACGTGCAATCGCTGATGACGACCTTGGGCACCTTGGGCAGCAAGCTCTCGCACGACGAGCTCATGTCGGCGCTCCGTCCGATGCTGGAACCGATCGCGCGCGTGCTCGTCGACGACGAAGCGGAGCAAGAAGACTCCACGGCAACGGAAAAGAACGAGGCCACGTGAGCGAGGTCGTCGATCCGGAACTCACGCGGCTGCTCATTCTGGAGCTGCGGCGGCACTTGCCCGCGCTGGAAAAAAAGCCGCCGAACCTCGAGGTGTGCCGGCGCACCTTGCACGCGCTCAAAGGCTCGGCGGGGCTCGCCGGTGAAAGCGAACTGGCCGCGTCACTGCAACGGCTCGAGCGCCGCGTGCGCGAAGGGGAAATTCCGGCCATCGTCGAGGCGTCGCACTTGGTGTCGCGCGCGGTGGATCGCCTCTCGAGCGGGCGGCGCTTCAGCGGATCGGCGTGGCCCGAGCCTCCGTCGGACCTGCGCCCCTCGACGTTGGATCCGCTGGTGCGCACGCAGTACACGGACGAAATCTCGGATCGACTGCGCGAGATCGACGCGGCGCTGGCCTTCGCCGGCGACCCCGTCGATGCCGCCATGGCCGCGTTTCGCCACGTGCACACCATGAAGGGCGCGGCGAGCGCGGTGGGCGACGAGCCCATGAGTTGGTTCTGCCACGGCCTCGAGGAGCACCTCAAACGGGCAACGGTGCGCGAAACCGCCGTCGCGGCGCTGCAGGAGCTCGGTGGCTTTCGCGCCGTGCTGGGCGCGCTGCTCGACGATCCCGAGGCGGCCTTGCGCACCTTGCGGGGCCTGCCCATTCCGTCGCGCCATAGCACGGTGCCCGTGCCGCGCGCCTCGCAGCGGCCCGAGGAGGAACCGCGCTCCACCATCGCGGTCGACGACGGGACCATCCGCGTGGAGGCGCAGTCGATCGATCGGCTGCTCGATCGCTTCGTGGTCATCGGCCTCGCGCGCGAGCGCATCTCGGGGCAACTCGAGCGCTCGCGCGGGCGGGTGCAGCGAATGCGGCGCATGCGCGCCGATCTGTCGGAGGCGCTGCGCCTCATCGGACCGCCGCGGCCCTGGGGCGCACCGGCGGCGGCGCTCAAGCGCATCGATTCGGCGATTTCGACGCTCACCGACGTGAGCGACGAGACCGAGCGATCCATCGGGGACATGCGCGGAGGCGATCTCGTACTCAAGGACAGCGTGAGCGACGCGCGCTCGGAGCTGTCGGCCATGCGGCAGACGCCCGTTGGGCAGATGTTCGCGCGCATCGCCAGCGCGGTGGAGGCGGAGGCGCGGCGCTCGCGGCGCGAAGTCGTGGTGCGCATCGAGGGCGCGGACGAGACCATCGACCGCCGCCTCGCGGAAATGCTGCTCGAGCCTTGCCTGCAGATGGCCCGCAACTCGGTGGCACACGGCATCGAGCCGCCCCAGGCCCGCCTCCAGTTGGGGAAACCCGCCACGGGAACGATCACGCTGTCGGCGCGCAAGGGTGGGAGCCGGCTCACCTTGACGATTTCCGACGATGGGCAGGGCGTCGACGTGGCCGCGGTGCGAAAGCGCGCCGTCGACGTGGGCGCGGTGGCCCCGGCCCTGGCGGATGCGGCGGACGATAACACCTTGCTCGCTCTGCTGTTTTTGCCGGGGTTTTCCACGCGCGAGACGTCGGACCTGCTCGCGGGACGGGGCATCGGCCTCGACATCGCGCTGGGCTCGATCCAGCGCCTGCGCGGTGCGCTGCGGCTGTCGAGCCGGCACGGGGAAGGCTTTGCGGCCCGCGTGGAGGTGCCCATCGAGACCGGCTTGGTGAGCGTGCTCTGGGTCGGCGCGGGTGGCGACGAATACGCCGTTCCCGCGGCCAATGCGCGCGCCGTGCGCAAGACCGAGGCCGCCGATCCCCGGGTGCCGCACCTTTCGGCGTGCCTCGAGGCGCGCACGAACGACCTGGCCCCGCTCGCGCTCGACATCGGCATGTACGACGATCCGCCGTATGCGGTGGGCATCGATTCGGTGGGGCGCACGGAAAAGGTGCTCGTGCGGCCGTTGACCCCGCTGCTGGCCACGATGGGGCCCTACGCCGGAGCCATCGTCCGCGAAGACGGATCGCTGCGCCTGGCCATCGACGTGTATGCGCTGGCCCCGCGCGCGCGGGCCCTCGGGGCCGTACCGGAAGCGCGCACCAGCGTCTTTCCGCTTCGCGACGAGCTGTAGCTATACTCGATGGAGATGCTACCCGAGCGCTCGCCGTCGGACGTCCCGAACATCGCTGCGATGCGCTCCGAGGACATCGCCGACGTGCTCGCCATCGACGCGGCGTCGTTCCAGAGCCACCGCACCACGACCGACAACCTGCAGGAGGAGATGGATCGGCCGTGGTCGCACCTCTGGGTGGCGCGAACGCCGCAGGGCCAACTCGCCGCCTTCATCGTGCTGTGGCACGTCGCCGACGAGGTGCACGTGCTCAACGTCGCGACGGATCCGTCGTTTCGGCGGCACGGCTACGCGCGCGCGTTGATGCACCACACCATCGCCTTCGCGAAAAAGCACGAGGTGCGCCTGGTGCTGCTCGAGGTGCGCCGCTCGAACGGCGCGGCCATGGCGCTGTACCGCACCCTCGGATTTTCCGCGATGGGGGTGCGGCGCGGCTACTACTCCGACGGCGAAGACGGAATCGAAATGATGCTCACCTTCGATCCCAAGACGAAGGAAATCGTCCCCCAGCCGGACGAGATCACCATTGCTTGAACGAGGACGCATGCGACCCAACCGCCTTTCTCTTTTCTTGACCTGCACCGCGCTGTCCCTGGGCTTTGCATCGATCGCCGACGCGCAGCCGGCTTCGCGCGCCCCCGCCCCTGCGGCACCTCCGGCGTCGACGGCGGCACCGGGGACGTTGGCCGCCGCGCTCGAGGCGGTGAACACCACGGAGTACGCCCGGGCGGAGAAAGAGCTCTTGGCGCTGCGCGGGACGGATCAACCGGCGGCGCAGACCGCGCTCGCGCGCATCATGCTGGAGCAAGGGCGCTTTCCCGAGGCGGACAAGTATGCGCTGCAGGCGGCCCAGAACACGGCGCAACGCGGGTACGCGGCGGCGATTCGGGCCGAGGTGCTCTTTCGCTCGGGCAAGATCGCTGAGGCGATCCGCATACTGGAGCCCTTGAAAAGCGACAAAAGCGCGGGTGGCCGCCGCGCACGCCTCGCCCTCGGCGAGTACCTCATCGCGACCGGACGGCGCAACGACGCCGAGCCGGTGTTGATGACCATCATCCAGGACTACAACGACAACTCCATCGGCGACCGCGACGCCGAGGGCCTCGCCACCGTCGCCCGCGCTGCGTTTTTCCTGCGCAGCCCGAAGGACGCGAACAACGCCTTCAACGAGAGCGAGCGCATCGACAAGAAGAACGTGACGACGCTCCTCTGGCGCGCCGATCTCTTTCTCGACAAGTACGATCCCGGCCACGCCGAGCAAGTCGTCAAAGAGGCCCTGACCGTCGGCCCGAAGCGCGCCGACGCGCTGGTGGCCATGGCCCGCGTGAAGCTCGAGCAGACCCTCGACTTCGACGCCGCCGAAACGCTCATCAAAGATGCCCTCGCCGTGAATCCCAAGCACGTGGGCGCCTTTGCGGTGCGCGCGGGCATCGCGCTGCACGACATGGATCTCACCGGCGCGGAGAGCGCCATCGCCGCGGGCATGCAGATCAACCCGAACGACTTGGAGCTCTGGAGCCTGCGCGCCGCCACCAAGTTCCTCGGCGACGACCGCCCCGGCTACGAGGCCGCCAAGCGCGAGACCTTCGCGCGCAACAAGGAATACTCGAAGCTCTACGCCATCGTCGGCGACTACGCCGAGTGGGAGCACCGTTACGACGACATCGTCACCATGATGCGGGAGGCGACCAAGATCGACCCCGACGACGAAAAGGCTTGGGCCCAGCTAGGGCTCACCCTCCTGCGCAGCGGCGACGAAACCGGCGGGATGGATGCGCTGAAGAAGGCGTGGGGCAAAGACCACTTCAACGTGCGCGTCTTCAATACGCTCAATCTGTACGAGCAGCAAATCCCGAACAGCTACGACAATACCCAAGTTGGCATTTTCAAAATTCGATATTCCAAAGAAGAGAAACCGGTCCTCGAACGCTACGTGCCAAGGCTTTTGGGCGAGGCATGGGGCTCGATGAAAGCGCGCTATGGCTTCGTGCCCACGAATCCCGTGGGGGTGGAGCTCTATGCGACGCGCGAGCAATTCAGCGTGCGCACCAGCGGTTTGCCCAACATCGGCATTCAGGGCGTGTGTTTCGGCCGCGTGGTGGCCGCCATGAGCCCGCGCAGTGAGCCCTTCAACTGGGGAACGGTGCTCTGGCACGAGCTGGGGCACGTGTTTGCCATTCAGCTTTCGAAAAACCACGTTCCTCGGTGGTTTACCGAGGGGCTGAGCGAATACGAGACCATCGCCCGCCGGCCGGAGTGGAAGCGCGAACTCGATCCCGAGTTGTACCTGGCCATCCAGCGCGGCACCCTGCCCGGCGCCGTGGACATGAACCGCGCCTTCACCCACGCCGAAGGCGCGGCCGACGTCACGGTGGCCTACTACGCCGCGAGCCAAATGCTCGTGTACACCGTGGAGCAATACGGCATGGCCAGCGTCGTGAAGGCGCTCAAACTATGGGGCGAGGGCGTGCGCACGGCCGACGTCATCCAACGTGCGTTCGGCGTCTCCGCGGCAGCGTACGACAAGACGTTCCGCGAATGGGCCGTCGCACGCATGTCGCGTTACAAGAATCAATTCCTCTTCGACGATCACCCCAAGTCCGTGGACGATGCCAAGGCGGCGCTGGCCAAGGCCCCGCAGGATGCCTCGGCGCACGTGGAGCTCGGGCTGGCGTATGCGCACGCTCGAAAAATCGACGATGCAAAGCAGGAGCTGGAGAGCGCGCTCAAGATCGACAAGGACCACAAGAAGGCGCACTTTCTCCTGGCCAAGCTCGCGAAAAAGGAAAGCGACGTGGCACTCGCGCACCTGCAGGCCGTTCAGCGCGCGGGCGGGGACG
The DNA here is from genome assembly GCA_037157805.1 of Sorangiineae bacterium MSr11367. Lineage (NCBI taxonomy): Bacteria > Pseudomonadati > Myxococcota > Myxococcia > Myxococcales > Pendulisporaceae > Pendulispora > Pendulispora rubella. The sequence goes on from CP089983.1 coordinate 11,547,621, forward strand.
GGTTCTACGTGCAGATGGCTCTCGCCGACATCGCCGAGGCGAAGAAGGACAAGGCGATGTACCGCAACGCCCTCGAGAGTGCATACCACTACGACCCGAGTCAATCGGAGCCGTTGAAAGGCCTCTACGACCTGGCGCACGAGGAGAAGCGGGATGCGGACGAGCTCGATCTGCTGCAAAAACTCGCGCCCCTCGAGCAGCACGATCGAAAAATATGGCGCATGCTGGTCGAGAAGCTCGTGGCGGCCAAACGCTGGGAAGAGGCTCGCGCCGCCGGCGAATCGGCCATCTTCGTCGATGTCGAGCATCCTCTAACCCACATTGCATACGCCCGCGCACTCTCGAACTTGGGAGACCGCGCCAAAGCCATTTTCGAGCTGGAAAGCGCACTCGCCTGCGCACCGCCGGCCAAAGAGAAGGCCACGGCCCACGCGCTGCTGGCCGCCGAGTACGCAGCGCTCAAGAACGTTGCCGAGGCACGCAAGCATCTGGCCGAAGCGCAGCGCATCGATCCGGACAACGCCGACGCCAAAGCAGTGAAGATCCCTTAACTCGTCGTGAGAAACCCGTTAACGGTCGAGCATGGCTCGCGTTATCGTTAATGCGATCAGGAGGGTGAGGACATGTTGACCGGCCGCATGATGGACTTCCCGCTCACGGTGACGCACATCCTCGAGCGAGCGCGAACCTTCTTTCCCAATGTGGAGGTGGTGAGCCGTCGCGCGGATCGCTCGCTCGACCGGAGCACTTACGGACAAGTGTACGCGCGGGGCCTGCGGCTGGTGGCGGCGCTGCGCAAACTCGGTGTGCGGCCGGGCGATCGCATCGCCACGCTTTCGTGGAATCACGCCGAGCACCTCGAGGCGTACCTCACCATCCCGGCGATGGGCGCGGTGATGCACACCCTCAACCTGCGCCTCGCGCCCTCCGAGATTGGCTACATCGCCAACCACGCGCAAGACCGCGTTCTGCTCGTCGACAAATCGCTGCTGCCGCTCTATGCGAAGTTCAAGGCCGACGTGCCCTCGCTCGAACACGTCATCGTCGTCGATGGAAAGGAAGACGGGCTGCTGGAGTACGAGAAGCTGCTCGCCGAGGCGGATCCCGCGGGCGTGACCTTGCCCGCGCTCGACGAAAACTCGGCGGCGATGCTCTGCTACACCTCGGGAACGACGGGATCGCCAAAAGGTGTACTCTACAGTCATCGTTCCACGGTGCTTCACGCGCTGGTCGCGTGCATGCCCGACAACCTCGGTATCCGCGGCGACGACACGGTGCTGCCCGTGGTGCCCATGTTTCACGCGGCCGCGTGGGGTCTGCCGTACGAGGCCGCGATCAGCGGAGCGAAGATCGTCTTCCCCGGCCCGCACCTGGATCCCGAATCGCTGCTCGATTTGATCGAGCGCGAGCGCGTGACGTTCGCGGGCGGCGTACCCACCATCTGGCTCGGCATTTTGGATCGCCTGGACCGCGAGAAAGGGCGCTGGGATCTCTCCGCATTGCGCCGCATGATCGTGGGCGGCGCCGCGGTGCCGGCGTCCATGATCGACGGCTTCGCGAAGCGGCACGGCATCGAGATCATCCATGCCTGGGGCATGACCGAGATGAATCCCCTGGGAACCGTTGCGCGCGTGAAGGAGCAACTGCAGCGCGAAGGCGATGACGAACAGCGCCTCGGCTACCGGGCCACGCAGGGCTTCGCGGTGCCCTTCGTCGAGCAGCGCCACGTGAGCGACGAGGGAGACATCTTGCCCTGGGACAACACCAGCATGGGCGAGCTCGAGGTGCGCGGGCCCTGGGTCGCGTCGTCGTACTACGCCGACGAGGGCAAGGACCGCTTCACGAAGGACGGCTGGTTCAAGACCGGCGACGTGGTGCGCATTTGCGGGGAAGGCTACGTGCGCATTTGCGACCGCTCGAAAGACGTCATCAAGTCGGGCGGCGAGTGGATCAGCAGCGTGGCCCTGGAGAACGCGCTGATGGCTCATCCCTCGGTGCTGGAGGCGGCCGTCTTCGCGGCCAACCATCCGAAGTGGAGCGAGAGGCCGGTGGCGGCCATCGTTTTCCGCGAGGGCATGCGCGCGAGCCACGAGGAGCTCGCCGCCCATCTCGCGTCGAGCTTTCCCAAGTATTGGCTCCCCGATGCCTACGTCGAGCTGGCGCAGATCCCGCGCACGTCGACGGGGAAATTCCTCAAGACGAAGCTGCGGGCGGACTACGCGGGCATTTTCGAGAAGTGACGCCCCGCCCCGTCAGGGCTTCTTCGCGGCGGCGGCAGCGTCGGTCGGGCGCGGCCGCCGCGCGGGTGGACGCGCAGGCGGGTGCGCAGCGGGCTCGTCCTCTTCGGGATCGCGCACGGTATCGAGGGCGCGCAGGGCTTCCAGTTTGAAGTCCTCCCAATCGGTTTCGTCCACCGTGTCGAGGCGGCCCTCCAGTTCGGAGAAAATGGCGCGCTCCTTCTCCAGCGCCTGCAGCGCCTTGTAGACGGTGGCCTGGCTCGCACCGCGGGTGCGGTCGGCCAGGAGCTCGAGCGCGTGCGTCTTACGCGCCACGCCATCGGATGCGCCGCGAAGCAGCAGGCCTACGGCGTAGCGCTCCTTCGCCTCGTGCTCACTGTACGCGATTCGCCGAACGCGAACGGCGTCGTGTGTCCGCTCCGAGGGGGGCGCGTCGCGGTTGGACGCGGTGGCCGCGGGCACCTTCGGCGAAGGTGCGGAGTGTCTCGCGTCGGAAGGCACTGCGACGCCGCGTGGCGCTCCGCCACGTGGCGCGCACGCCGTACAGAGCGTTCCCAACAAGAAAAACATTACGAGCCATCGGTATTCGCGCTCCTCCACCTGCCGCACGAACACTGCGGTTGCAGCACTCGTGCCTTACCCGATCATCAATCGATTTACTTTCCGCAAACGAAATAGCCTTTGATGCTCTGGCTTCGCATGCATGTCGCGCCGGTATCGGCGCATTCGTCCTCGCGGGCATTGGGATCGCAAAACAGGACGAAGATCTCCTCCGTCGAGGGGCGTCCCATGCAGCGTACCCGCGGCGTGCACTCGACGGTGCTGTAGCTCGCAGTCCGCTCACTGTAGATGCCGCAGCAGACCTCGCCTTTGCCGCAGTCGCTCGCACTGTCGCAACCGATTCGGACGCCGCCGCACAACGACAGCCCGCGCACCATGCACGAACGCAGTGTGGAATCCATGAAGGTGGACACGCAGCAGTATTCGCGTTCGCGGTTGCAGTACGTGGGCGCGTTCTCGATGTCCCCGCAAACGACGCCCGTCGGCCGCGACCCCGTATCGGGCGGGCCGGCATCCTGCGGGAGGCTCGCGTCGTTCACGCCCGCATCGTTGCTGCCTCCCGATCCGCCGCCCGGGGGCGGCGTGTTGGATGACGCGCCCCGACTGGGCTCCTCGAGAAGCTCCGAACCGGTCGCACCGCTGCACGCAGCGATGCTCGCCACCACGACGGCAGCGAGAAGAATCGGACGAATGCGCATGATGCCCCCCTCATCATGTCTCCGGCGACGCCTGCAGCGCAGCAGGCGTCCCCGTCTCTAGCTTGATCGACGCTTCTCGTTTCTCATTGGCAGAAGCGGTAGACCGAGTTTTCAGGATCGATGCCCGAGCACCGGTCGCTGCCGCGGCAATCCTCGTCGGTGGTGCAGACCTGGACCGAGTCGGCCCCGCACCGCTCCGTCGCATCGCACGAGATGCGATCGAAATGCTGTTGCCCACCACCGTTGTCGCTTAGATGTCCGCAGCAGCGTCTGCCTTGCGTGCAATCGTCATTGCTGTCGCATCGCATGGACCAGCGGGTCGACGACGGCTGGCAGTCCCCGCCTGACCCCAAACACGAATAGCTCTTGCCGAAAATGGCTCGCTCGATGCAGCACAGGGGCTGACCGCCGCTGCACAGTTTCTGCGTACCGCTGCCGTTGTCGCAGCGGACGCCCCGGAGCGGCTGGCCCGAATCCTCCTCGGGCTCGTTCGCATCGGTTCCGGTATCGCTGCCCGAACCCGTATCGCGCCCGCCTCCGCTATCGAAGCCCGGGTTGCCGCCGCCATCGCTGCCCGGGCCCGGCCCGTTGGGATCCAACAGGTCGCTCGAGTTCGCTCCACCACAGCCCACCGCGGTGCCAAGTCCTACGCCGACGGAAATAGCGGCAAAGCGCAACATGTAACCAAAGTTCATAGGTCCTCCAACCCCTCCCACCGGCGTGGCTCCACCGACGCGCCCGGAAAAGCTCGGTCGACGTCGCCAGTTTGCCATGGCACGACTATTTCGCAACGCATGGCCCAGCGCCCGGGACTCTGATAAAAGCGTCGGCCCCTTCTACCAAGCCCCCTGCGCCCTTCTCTTCTACCCCTCTTTTCCCCTCGCGAGCTTCCAAGTTTCAACCATGCCGATGGCAACCCCGCACGAAGTTGTTCCGCCCAACGCCGACCGCGCGATGGACGCACTAGCCCTAGCCGCCTTTGCCGCCGAGTCGGGTCAGACGAAGTGTATCGTGCCCGCCACGACCATCGACTTCGACGCCGCGCTGAAGCTCGATCCGGTCAAGGTGCGCAGCCTCCTCGATCGGGTCGTGATGGGCCAAGATCCCGAGCTCGGGCTCGACGTGCTGCTCGAGCACAATGCGCTGCGGGCACTCTTTCCCGAGGTGGAGGCCATGGTCGGTTTCGGCGATGGCGAGTGGCGCCACAAGGACGTGTGGAAGCACACGAAGCAGGTGGTGCGTCAGGCGGTGCCTCGGCTGGAGGTGCGCTGGGCTTCGCTGTTCCATGACATCGGCAAAGTGAAGACGCGTTCCATTACGCCGGACGGAAAGGTCCACTTCTTCGGCCACGCCGAGGTGGGCACGCGCATGTTCGACCGGCTCGATCGGCGCGTGCGCCTGTTCTCGCCCGACGCCGCGCTCAAAGAGACGGTACGCTTTCTCATTTTGCACCACCTGCGGGCGAACCAGTACGAGCCGTCGTGGACCGATAGTGCCGTGCGCCGCTTCGCACGCGAGCTGGGCGCCCACCTGGACGATCTCATTTGCCTCGCGCAGGCGGACATCACCACGAAGCGCCCGGAAAAGAAGCGCAAGGGGCTCTCGCAGATCGCCGAGCTGGCCGAGCGCATTCGCGTACTCGCCGAGGAAGACGCCAAGGTGCCGCCGCTGCCGTCGGGCGTGGGCGACGCCATCATGACGGCGTTCTCGCTCAAGCCGTCGCGCCTCATCGGCGAGATCAAGCGCGCCCTCGAGGAGGCCGTCGCCTCGGGCGAAGTTCCCTCGCACGAACCCTGCGAGGTCTACGTCGAGTTCGTTCGCGCGAACAAAGAGCGCTTCGGTCTCGCCTAAGGGAGCTATCGCCCGCGCGATTCGATTTCGGAAATCGTGCGGGTGACCGAACCGTCGCGCCCGAGGCACGGGTTCGTGTAGCAGGTGCGGCGGTTCAGGAAGCCGCAGGCGTAGCGCCCGTTGTACGTGCGCAGAAGCTCGATGGTGCGCGCATCGCCGTCGGTGCGCGCGCGCGGAAGGAGCGATTTCTTGTCCTCGCAGGAGGTGGCGGCACGCAAATCGAGGGTGACGAGAAGTGCGGGGTTGGCAAGCTTCCGCGTCTGCGCGCGCAAGAGCGCCGCGCGCGCACGCTCGGACACGACCTTCGATTGCGAGGCCCACTGGCCGTAGGCGAAGTCGTAAAGGATGTCGGGCCCGGCGCTTCCCATCTTCTTCTCGAGGAGGGCGAAGGCCATGTCGGAAACGTCCCGCTCACGGGCCAAGGCGGCATTGCGCACGTCTTCGTCGAGCTTGAGATCGTCGATGGCCGTAGGCTCCAACTCGAGCCACAGGGCGGCCTCACGCAGCGACTCCTTCGGGTCCTTCGTCGCCGAGTAGGCCTTCTGCAGCGCGCGGTGGACGTCTGCGCGCTCCGGATGCTCTTTCTCCAGCGGGGTGAGCTTCTCGATGGCCGACGTGGCGTCGCCCTTTTCGATCAAGTCGAGCGCCGCCGCCACCTGCGTGTCGATGCCCGGATCGCCTTTGGGCGCGCCTTGCGCCGTCTCGCCACCGGCCGCCGCTGCGTCGGCGGTGCTCGCGTCGTCCGTCTTTTTGCCCATGCTGGCGACCATCACCACCAAGAAGACGACCGCGATGAGCCCAATGGCTCCGAGCCCCGCGAACAGGAGAAGCTTCGGATTTTGCCGGAGCTGCGCCAGACGCTCGCTCGGGAAGAAGCCTTGCTTCGGAAGGGCCGGCAACTCGACACTGGGCAGCTGTTGGGGACCGCTGGCGTCCGGCTGTGAACCGAAAACATCGCGCGGAGACGACACGAGCGACGGCCGCGGGTTCGCCGTGCTGCCGGGATTGGCGCTGGGCACCACGCCGTAGGCGGCGAGCCAGATGCCATCGAGCGCGTCGATGAGTTCCTTCGCGTCGCGGAAGCGATGCGCGGACTCCTTCTCGAGCATGTGGAAGACGATGCTCTGCACCTCGGGCGGGATGACCACGCCGGGTGCCTTCTGCGAGAACGGCGGCACCGGGGCGGTGACGTGCATGCCCAGCAAGGTGACCTTGCTCTCGTGATCGAACGGGCGCTCGCCGGCGAGCATCTCGTACGTCATGATGCCGAGCGCGTAGACATCGGCGCTGGGCGTGACGTTCTGCCCGAGTGCCTGCTCCGGCGCCATGTACTCGGGCGTGCCGTAGACCATGCCGAGCTGCGTGAGCGCTTGGCCGGCGGGCCCTGCGCGATTGTGCTCGTCGCGCGAGAGCTCGGCCACCGGTACCTTGGCGATGCCGAAGTCGAGCACCTTCACGAAGTCTGGCTCGCTGTCGCGCTCGATGAGCATCACGTTCTCGGGCTTGAGATCGCGGTGCACGATGCCGAGGGCGTGCGCGCGCTGCAACGCGGCCGCGATCTGGCGGAGGATGCGCATGGCGCGCCCCACTTCCAGCGGGCCCGCGGCAATGGCGTCGCGGAGGCTCCGGCCCTCGACGTACTCGAGGACGAGAAAGAAGGAGCCATCCTCCAGCTTTCCGAAGTCGGTCGCGGTGGCGACGTTGGGATGGTCGATGTGCGCCGCCGCCATGGCCTCGCGCTCGAAGCGGGCCACCACCTCGGGCAGGCGGCTCATTTCGGCGTGCAGCACTTTGACGGCCAGCCGCTTGCGCATGTGGGTGTGTTCAGCCTGGTAGACGGCTCCCATCCCACCTTCACCCAGCAGCTTCTCGATGCGGTAGCGACCGCTAATCACCGTACCGAGCAGCGACTCCGCAGGGCCCGAGTGTCCGGTCTCTTCTTCATAAGGAGGAGGAGGGTGCACGTCTTCTTCGGCGAGCGCAGGCCCGGACGGCGGCTCATCGCCCGGGACGAGGGCCTCGTCCTCACTGGCGGAATCGGTGGGTTGACTCGTCGACATAAAGCCCGCGGAGAACGATTATCACAGCTTATTGATCGAGGCTCAAACCCAGGACGGCAAACGGGGTGACCGTATCACTGCCGATGGGCTCGATGTGGCGGTTCCCCGCGCCTGTGAGAAACGCGGTGCGTCCTGGATCTTGGTAGAGGCTGCCCGTGAAAGCGAACCCAAAACGGGTACCTACCTCGAGGGTGATCTCCCACGGTCGCCAGACACGGTAGCCAATGCCCAGGCCGAATGGGATCTCGACGTGTCCGCCGCCGGCGCCCGCCACGAGGCCGTCCTCGGTACCGCCGTTGGTCGCGAACGACCGATGGTAGCTGCGTGCATAGACGCCCACGTACCCCACGCCGAGGAAGGCCCACGCGTGCCACTTTCCGTTCGGCCAGGGCGATGTGACTTTCACGCGGGCGCCCGCCGAGGTGACGTTGCGTGCATCGCCGCCGTCGTCGGTCGGTGAAAGGTCGTGGGAAAGATACGCGCCCACGCGAACCAATGGAAGGAGCGCCACATGACCTTGCACGCCCGCAATCGGTCCGAATCGACCGTCGCCGGGGCCGCCGGTGTAGATGCGCCGAGCCACGCCGGCATGAACGCCCGCGTCCCAATGGAGCTGCGCATGCGCCTCGCGCGCCGAAAAAAGGAGCCACATGCCGGCGGCGATGGACGCGGCGCGTGCGAGATGGGGCTGCGAGGAGAAGGATGCGAGCGTCGCCAACGAAGGCGAGCTTACTTCCGATTCGCCAGGGCGAAACCGATAACGCCCAAGGGGATGCGCAGTTTGGCGAAGATGGCCGGACCGATGCCACCATCACCGAAGCTGCGGTACTGCGCCTCGACGCCGAGTACGCTCCACCCCACCGAGAGCATGCCCATGGGACGCGGCTCGACGTCGATGCCGCCGCCGACTTGGATCCATACGCCGCTCGAGAGGTGCATCTGTTCGAGTTGGACGCCGAAGGTGCCGGGCGTGAAGTTCGATAGGTCGTAAAACACCCGCCCCGTGGTGAACCATTGGCCGTGCACCCACATGACGCCGCCGCCGATGCGGCCGAACGAAACGGTGCGCGCGTGGTTGTCGCCGAAGGCGCGGCCGAAACCGCCCTCGATGTTCGCGTCCCATGTGATGACGTGCACGCCCAACGAATCGAGGGTCACGACCTCCTGCTTCGCGGGCTTCGCCGCGTTCTCCGGCTTGTCTTGCTTCTCTTGATTCGCGGGTTCGGGCGCGGGCTGCTGCTGCGGCGCGGGTTCGGGCGCGGATTGCGCGGCCGCAACGCACGGCAGCGAGAGGACGGTTGCGACCACCACGAGACTTCGCCGAATCATTCCTTCGCTCCTTTGTCTTTGGACGTCGCCGCGCGAATATCCGCCATGGCGAACCCCGTATCGCCCGCCCCGGGAATGGGCGCGCCCTCGACGGCTTTGGCGGCGCAGCTCGCGAGGGGTTCGGAGGGCGTCTCCGCGGGGTGCAGTGCGTTCGATTGCACCTTGAGACGAAGGCGCAGATAGCCATCCGTCTTGGCCAGCGAATCGAGCTCGGGACAGGCCTTGGCAATCCGCACGAGCGCATCGGCCACGGGCGCCGGTGACACTTGGTGGCCCCCCGTTACCGCGAACGCCATTTCCATTTCCGGACGCCCTGGACCCGGCGCGAGTCGAACCGCGATGGGTTCACCATACTGAACGTCAGTATTCGGTTTTGAGCACGCACCGGCGAGAAGCGATATCGACATCATTAAGGTGCGGGCGGCGATACTTCGAGCAGTCCTGAACGCGATCATGCACTTTTCAATTCCTGAAACGAGTCGTACGACAAAAGCAAAGAGGCCAGCTTTTGGGCTGACCTCTTTACCATCAACACTGCGCCACCACCTACGGTGAAGGCACCAGGGTTAGAAGCTGGCGAAAATCAGGGCGACTCGGAGTCCGCACAGGACGTGAGGCCAGCGTCGGAGATCTTGCAGACGTGGACCTTGCGGAGAGCTCCAAAGAGGAAATAGTCATTCCGCGCGACGACGGCCTTGTCGCCCGAAACGGTGACACCCGAATAGCCGCAACCCACCGCGCTGCTAACGGCGGAGAGGCCGAGCGCGATCACGAGAAGTGCGCGCACCATGTCACGGATTCTCGCTGGTTTGGCAGGAGGTGAGGCCTGCGTCGGAAACTTTGCAAACATAGGCCTTGCGCAGGATGCCGAAGAGGAAGCCGTCATTGCGCGCGACAACGACCTTGTCCCCCGCCGCGCCGACGCCACCGTACGAACATCCCGCCGCGCTGCTGAGAGCTGCCACGGCCAGGAACAGAGCGATCCCTTTTTTCATTGCGATTTCACCTCGAAAGAACGTTTGATACCAACGGGGGAGACGAGATCGCCCCCTCAAGTTGTTTCAAGTGCACAAGCTTCAGGTTTTTTAGAGAAGCTCGCGCGCTCAAGGGCATAGACGACTGCCATAAATCAAGTCAAGTTAGTTTTGACTTTAATGGGAATGCTTATCCGAATCTCAATGCTGTCGCGTTCTTACGTCGCTAGGACGCCACCTCTTCCCCGAAGTTGCGCCGAAAAAGAAAAGAAATGAAAAGAGGCGCGGCAACTCGTACGATCGAGAAGCTGTCACGAAACAACACCCGCCCAACCAACAGCGACGAACGAACATCCGAGATATTCAATGGCAACCTTCGAGAAACTAGCTTCTTTGCCCGAAGACGAAATGGACGTTGGTCTCGGCACGGTTCTTCTCGCGAAGGACGCTTATCCGGACCTGGATATCGACCGCACGTTGGCGCGTTTCGACGAGTTGGCGCAGCCCCTGCAAGACGTTCGCGTGGACGGACACCGGCTCGCTCGGGCCAGCGTTACGCTGCAAGCGGAACATCTGCGGGAGCACCTTCATGTTGCCTGTGGCTTCAACGGCAATGAGTCGGATTACTACGACCCGCGCAATAGTCTCATTTCCGATGTGCTGGAGCGCAAGCTGGGGATCCCCATCACGCTGTCCGTCGTCTATTGCGAAGTGGCCAAGCGCCTTGGTATTCGCGCACGCGGGGTGAGCTTTCCGGGGCACTTCTTGGTGCGCCTCGACGCCGATGGCGAGGCGCACGAGGGCCAGGAGACCGCGACGCCCGTCTTGGTCGATCCGTTCTTCGGTTGTCGGCTCCTCGGTCCCAAGGAACTGGCGGAACTCCATGCAAAGGTCATGGGCGAGGCGCCCATTGCGCCGGAGTCGTTGGCGCCTGCGTCCCCGCGCGCCATCTTGCATCGCATTTTGGTCAACCTGCGCGCTGTCCACTTGGCGCGGGGGGACATTGCGCGGGCCATGCTCAGCATCGATCGGATTCTTTGCCTGACGCCCAATGCGGCCGAGCCCCTGCGCGAACGCGGGTTGCTCTCGGCGCGACTCGGCGCGCGCGAACAGGCGCTGGCCGATCTCGAGCGCTTTCTGGAACTGGCGCCCCAAGCCGAAGACGCGGCGCAGATCCGCGAGCGGCTGGCGGAGTTGAAGAAGGCAAGCGCCCCGCTCAATTAGAAGGAACGATGGCGCGTATGTGACGCTTGGGCAAATTCGGGCGCCCCCCGGCGGGGAACAGCGGGCGCGGCCCGGACGCCACGCTTGACGTGAACGTCGAGACGGGTCGATATGCTCGGGATCGTCCGATGCCCACGCCGAAAGCCACCACCCGTCGTCCTCGCGCCCCGAAGAAGGGCGTCGCTCCGAAAGTTTCCTCGCCCCGCAAGGCCTTCGAGGCGGCCCGCACCGTGCACCCGGTGGGGATCACGGGCAAGGAGCGGCCGCACGACATCATCACGAACATGTTCCCGGCCTACGTCGGCCGTCAGGAGCGAACGGCGTTCGAGTTGATGCGCCGGAGCATCACGGAAGACTGCTGCACCTTCTTGACGATGTCGGGGGCGATGACGCCGGCGGGGCTGCACCAGTCCTGTTTGATCCCGTTGCTCGATCGCGGGCTGATCGACTGCATCACCACCACGGGCGCCAATCTCTATCACGACGCCCACCGCATCATCGGACACCGCATTCGCGAGATCGAACCGAACGCGGGAGATCTGCAGTACCGGCTCGCGCGCATCATCCGCATCTACGACTTGGGCTTCTGGGAAGAGACCCTCCTCGAAACGGACAAGTTGTTCTCGGCGATTCTGCAGAAGCCCGAATTCCAGAAGAAGATGACCACCCCCGAGCTGCACTACCTGCTCGGCAAGAACATCGCGCGCATCGAAGATGCCCTGGGGGTGACCAGCCCTTCGCTCCTCTCCACGGCGTACCGCTACGGGGTGCCCATCTTCGTGGGCGCGGTGCAGGATGGGTCGATCTTCCTCAACATCGTCAAGTTGAAGAGGCTCCTGGGACCGGCGTTCAAGCTCGAGATCGACGTGAACGACGACGTGTTCGAGATGGGCGCGATGCAGCGCCATTGCTTCGGGACCCTCGGCAAGCCGATGGCCGTCTGGATCCTGGGCGGCGGCGTGCCGAAGAATTACACGCTGCAGGGCGAGCCGTTGCTCGACCAAATTCTGTCGGTGCCGACCCATGGCTTCGACATCGACGTGCAGTTCTGTGTCGATCCCGTCGACAATGGCGCGCTGAGCTCCTGTCCGGCGGGTGAGGGCCACACGTGGGGCAAGGTCTCGGCCGAAAGCGTGGCCACCGGATCCGTGTACGTGCACTCGGACGTGACGGCGGTCTTTCCGTGGCTGACGTATGCGCTTCTCTCGGACCCGCGCATCCATCGTCGCCACCGCCGGCTCTACGACGTACGCGAAAAGGCCGTGGCGAGCCTTCAGGCGGAGGTCGAGAAGCGCCGGAAGAAGCTGATGCCGACCTTGGACTTCCCGCTTCCCAAGGAAAAACCCGGGAAAGTGACCAAGAAGAAGACGAAAACCAAGAAAAAGCGCTAACGCGCCGCGCCCCGGATGCGTCGGAGGCGTTTGACCTAGCCGTCGAACACGAAGGCGGCGATGAGTTCGAAAAGGGCCAGGACCTTGGGGGCGTCGGTCGGTTCGAAGGCGACGCCGAACCGGGTGGGCTCCAGGCGGGTGGCCGGCCGGACCCAAGCAACGCGGGCGGGAATTTCCAGGGGATCCCAGAGGCTGGGCGCGATGAAGGAGAGGACCACGCGGTCGTCCCCCCGCAGGACGGTGCCCGGCATTTCCAGGCCGGCGCCGCCCAGGCTCATGTTGTGGACCCGGGCCTCGGCCTGCCAGCCGGCCATGGGGTGGACAATCCCCACGACAAAACGCACCGGCTTGCGCTCGTGTACCCGAAAAGGGCGCTCTACGCTGTCCCTCGACCCATGCCCCATCGGCTCGTGGGGAGGCTACCACCCTCCTCCCCTTCTCTGGGGACCTTCTGGGGGCGGATCTGGAACACCATTGGCGTAACGAACCGCAAACCGGTTACCATGGCACGGCGGAGCGAAGAGAGACCCATCCATGACCCAGGACACCCGCAAAGATCCGCGTGCGAAAATCGTCAGCTTGAATGTCCGCTACAAGAGCGCGACCGTCGACGAATTCATCGAGAATCACTCGCACGACGTAAGCAAGGGCGGAATCTTCATCAAGACGTCCACGCCCTTCGCCCAAGGAACACTGCTCAAGTTCGAGATTCGCCTGGCCGGTGACCAAGCGGTCATCGCGGGCGTTGGGCGCGTGGTGTGGAAGCGGGAGCCTTCGCAAGCCAGCGCCGAGCGGCCGGGTGGCATGGGGGTCAAGTTCATCAAGATCGACGAGAACTCGCGCGTGGTCATCGACAAGTTGGTCGCGGCCAAGGAAGACGCGGGCTCGGCGTTCACGTCGGAGTTGAAGGAGCCGCTGGCGGCCCTGCGCGAGCGCACCACCACAGGTGCGAATCAGGTGCTCGGCGCCAAGGCCGAGCGGCCGGGCAAATCGACGATCATGGGCATGGGTTCGCTGCACCCGGAGCATGCGCCGGCGACCAGCGCCCCGAGGCCCGCAGCTGGTAATCCGCCGGAGCCGCGTGCACCGATCAGTGCGACGGCGCCACGAACCGGGGCGGGAGCGCCGGCCGCGCCGAAGGCGGGAGGGTTCTTCCCGCCGACGCAGCCGGAGCTGGAGATGCCGCCGCCAGAAGAGCGGACCATGATGAAGCAGGCCGAGGAGCTGCTGGAAGAAGCGCTCAAAGGTGCCGGCGGATCCATGGAGGAGGTGGGGAACAACCCGCTGTTTGCGGCGGCCAAATCGCTCCCGGGGACCGCGCCCAAGCCTCTGTCCAATCCGCCGCCGCGCTCGGGCCCGCAGCCCACGCCGAGGGCCGATGCCGCTCCGCCCGCGCCCGGATCGGCGCCCGCGGTGAAGCCGCCGTCGGCACCGCCGCCGCGTCCGGGAGGTATCGTGACGCCGTCGCCGCTCTCGGCGAGCTTGCAGGAGAAGCTCGGTGGGGGACCGCCCCCGGCGCCGCCGTCCGTGCCGCGCCCTGCGCCGTCGGCACCCGCCGCGGCTTCCGGCTCGACGCGTCCGCCGTCGATGCCCGCGCCGCCCCGGCCCGCACCCGTTGCACCGTCGGCACCGCCCGCGGCGGTCACCGCGCTGGTGGACGATTTGCTCGCCGATCCGTTGCCGCCGGTGCCGAAGGCGCCGTCGCTTCCGGCGGAGGCGTTGAGGACGCCGACGGCCGTGCTCTCGGAGCCGCCGCCGAAGGGCCCATCGATTCCGCCGCCCGCCGCGCTGTTCTCGTTCGAGAAGACGCAGGAGACGGGCGAGGAGCTGGAGAAGAAGAACGACGCGGCGGTTCCATCGTCGCTGGTCGTCGAGTCGATCCTCAAGTCCACGCCGCCCGCAGGGATGGACGCGGTCACGAAGGAGGGCGTGCGTGCTCCGTCGGAGAAGCCGCCCGCCGTCGCAGCCCGCCTGCAAAGCGAGCGGCCGCCGCCCGCGCTGTTTGCCACCGAGCCGTCCACGTCGGCGAAGGTGGAGATGCCGCCGCCGGCTGCACGCGCCGTCAGCGAGCGACCGTCGCCGCTCAAGTTGATCGATCCGCCGGAAGAGCGCCCGATGGGCATCTCGGCGATGGCGAGCCTCGCGGCCGACGGTGCGGAAGTCTCGGGCGCGAAAAAGCCGAATTGGCTGCTTTGGGGTGGTCTCGCCGTGGTGGCGGCGGGTGCGTTGGTCTTCTTCTTCACGAGCCAAGGCTCGTCGACGGGTGAGACGGCGCCCTCGGCCAGCGTGTCCGCGGCGCCGCCGCCGAGCGCTTCGGCCCCGCCGACGCCCGCGCCCGCCGAAACCGCAACGGCCGCCGCCGAAGTCGACGCCGGAGCAACCACCGCCGCCGAAGTCGACGCGTCCGCACCGAGCACCGCGCGCGGTGCCGCCGCCGCCGCGACGGCGACCGCCAGCGCGACGCCAACCGTTGCCACGGCAACAGCCGCACCGGTGGTGAAGCCCCGCCCCGCGCCGAAGCCGAAAGAGACCGCCACCGCCGAGGAGCCTTCCTCGCCGCCGGCATCGACGGCAACCGCCACGGCCACCGCCGCCCCGACGCCCGCGCCCGCCGCAACGTCGACGGGCACGTCGAGCGAAGGCAGCACCGCACCGACGAGCAGCGCCAAGCCGAAGCCGCCGACCCCCAAGCCGGCAGCCTCGGACGAACTCGAGAATCAGCTTTAGGCCGTTTGCCCTGAAGGGGCTCCCACGGATGGATCGCCGAAGCCGGCGCTCCATCCTCAGGGGAACGCTTTAGCGGATACCGCAAGATGCCGCGGTGAAGGACTGCGGCGTCTTGGTGCATGCGCATTGGCGCTCGGCGTCGGACATGCAGAGGCCGTAGTCGGCGGCGCCGCCGACGACCATGCAATGCGGGGCGGCGGCGGGGCATGCGCGCGGCACGATGCCGCCGCATGAATCGTGTTGCGGCGCGCAGAAGTCGTGCTCGCCGTTGCCTTCGCATTTGAGTCCCTGCGGGCAATCATTCGTGCCGGCCTTGCAACTGTCGCCGAGGCGTCCGCACGTACCGCCGTTGGAACCCGTGTCGGTGCCGGCGTCGCCCGTGATGCCGTTCGAGCTGTCACTGCCGCTGCACGCGATGAACGAGAACGCGGCGCACATCACGCTGCTGAATCGAAGGAAGGCATTCATAGGGACCTCGTTTTCAAGGGCACGTTTCGCCAGATGCTTTGCACAAGGTGTTGGGCCTGTTCTTGCCCAGGCAACAGATCGTACCCGGGGTGCTGCATACCGAGCAGAGATTGCAATCGCCGGTCTTGCACTCGCTGCCCCCGCACGGAACGCTGCCGCAACATCGCACCGTGCCGGGTGGCGCCACTCTGTCCCCACACATGGTGATACCTGCATCGTGGGACGGTGCGCCATCCTTGCCCGCGTCCCCTGCATCCCCCGCGTCCCCCGCATCGGTGGTGGGCTCCTCGACGAAGCGCAGCTCCGGCACCGAGCTGCATCCAGCCATCATCGCGAACGCGAACACTGCGACCGTGGCTCGGTCCGAACGACGCACCATCGCGCGAGTGTACAACGGGGCGTCAGAACGTGGCGGTCAGGACGAATTGGCCGCCCGCAGGTGCGACACGCCCCGAGATGTTCAACGCCCGAGCCGATGCTTGCGATGCGCGGCTCGACGAGGGCGCCGACAAGAGCAGATACGTTCCCACGCCAACGCCAATCACTCCGACGCCTGCAAGCACCGCCGCGACGGTGCCCTTCGTCTGCGCCCCATCGTGGAGGCTCTCGAGCTCGGACCTGCGGGCGATCGGGCATCGGCCGTCGGGGCATGCGTCTTCGAGCGACGATATGTCGGACTGGCGCATGACCAACGTCACGGCCGCGCCGACCAGGAACGCGGCCCCCGCGCCCGCGGTGATCCAGCCCGCCGTCCGCCGCCCGGATCCCGGGTTGGACTCGGACTCCGGCGCGGGGGTCGGAATGGGATGGGGCGCGCCATCGGCGGGCGCATTCTGGGGCTCTGCTTTCACATCCTTCGTATCGCTCCCGACCTTCCCGTTGCTCGTGTCCCTCGGCTCGACATAGGGCACGACGACGGTGGTCCGCGCCCGCTCGGGCAAGGTCACCCGCGTTTCGAAGGCCATTTTTCCCTGGGAACTCGCGGTGATGGCGTGCGTGCCGGGGTCGAGCGCAATGGGCTTGTCCAGCTCACTCGGTTGGACCGGCTGACCATCGATGGCGACCTGGGACTTGGGGCGCGCCTCGGGAGCGAGCACCAGCGTCACCTGCGGGATGCGCTCGTTGAGCGAGCCCGTGTGCTCCTTGGCCGCGCGCACGACGTCGCGATCCTTGCCGTCGGCGCCGAGATCGATGGCCGCTTGGTAGGCGACCATCGCCTCCTTCAGTTTGCCGAGACCCTCCAGGCAGCTTGCGATGCGGTAGCGGACCGGGACGGTGTCCCGGACCTTCGCGACGCGTCGGAACTTCTCCAAAGCCTCGGCAAAGTTCCCTTTTTCCTCGTCCTTCAGGCCTTCGGCGAAGAGCTTGCGTGCCGAGGCCAGACGGTCGGAGGCGGCAGCGGCGCCATCATCTTCTCTGTTTTGCGCATAAGCCGTGTTCGGAATGGAGAGTGGCAAGAGAGCCAGCGCAAGCATGACGAGACCGCAGGCTGGAGTCCGTCTCGGGAACATTTTTGCCAAGGGTACGCGCCCGGCGACTCGAAGGAAACGCACTCGGACATCAGAGAGGAAAAAGGCTAGAGACACGCCCTCGTTCACACGTACGATATCTTCTCCTACCCATGACCAATCCATCATCGCGAGGCGAAACAGAGGTTAACGTTGGACTTCGTCCGCGGACGTTGGTGGCCATTCCGCGCCTAACGGCCATTGCAGGACCGGCCAAAGGACGCGCATTTGCAATGGCCAATGCGCTCGCGACCGTTGGCCGCCATCCCACCAACGACATGGTGCTCGACGATCCGCGCGTGAGCGGCGTGCACCTCCAACTGCAACGCGTCGACGATCACATTCGCCTGCGCGACGCGGGCAGCACCAACGGCACGTGGCTCGGACAGCACCGTGTGATGGAGATCGAACTCGGGGCCGGTGCAGAGATCACCGTCGGCTCCACGATCCTCCAAGTCGATCTCGACGACGCAGCGAGCACCTCGCCACTCAGCGTCAACGACTCGTTCGGTGTGTTGGTCGGCCGCTCGACGGTGATGCGCGAGCTGTTCGCCACACTGGAGCGAATCGCCCCGAAGGAGATTGGTCTTCTCATCCAAGGTGAGACCGGGACGGGCAAAGAGGAGGTCGCGCGTTCGATTCACATCAAGAGCCTGCGCGCGAACAAGCCGTTCATCGTCATCGATGCCACGGCGCTGCCCGAGACGTTGGCCGACTCGTTGCTCTTTGGACACGAGAAGGGAGCCTTCACCGGGGCTGCCGAGCGGCGGGTCGGATTTTTCGAAGCAGCCGACGGCGGCACCATCTTCCTCGACGAGATCGGCGAGCTGTCTGCACCGCTGCAGTCCAAGTTTCTGCGCGTACTCGAACGCCACGAGGTCACGCGCGTCGGCGGGCAGACCCCCATTAAGGTGAACGTGCGGGTCGTCGCGGCCACGCACCGCGATCTGCGTCACGAGATCGAGGCGGGCCGCTTTCGAGAGGACCTCTACTATAGGTTGGCGCCGGTCCGCATCCTGCTGCCGGCCCTTCGCGATAGACCCGATGACATCCCGGTGTTGTGCGACCGCCTACTCTCCTACATCGGAGATGGGCGTCCGAGCCCGCTAGTCATCGATGCATCCGCCGTGCAATTCCTGTCGTCGCAGCCGTGGCCTGGAAATGTCCGTGAGCTGCGGAATGTGCTGGCGCGCGCCGCGGCATTGGCGACGGACAATGTCATTCGGCGTGTGGATGTCGCAGGAGAGGGCTTCGGCTTCCGCGGCATGCGCGAAGAGCGGACGCCACTCGACCTCACGGGCACTTTTGGTGCCGCAAAAGAGCGCGCCATCGAACGATTCGAGTCGGCGTACCTCGCGGCACTCATGAAGCGTTGTGCCGGCAATCTTTCGATGGCATCGCGCGAAGCCGACCTGGCCCGACACCACCTCCGAGAATTGCTTCGCAAACGCGGGCTCTACGGCATACCTTGGGATCGCGAAACTGACGTGTGAGCCTCGCGTCCAAAGTAAGGGCGTGGAATAATCTTAAGGCCTTCACATGGGTAACGCCTTCCACATGGTCTCGCCGCCCGTCAGAGAGCCGTTTCAGAAACTCCGTTCGCACGATCGGCTCGGCGGAAAGTACATCCTCATTCGGCGCATCGCGCTCGGTGGGATGGGACAGATCTGGATTGCGCGCAACGAGATGACCGACGCGGAGGTCGCGCTCAAGGTTCTGCGCGCGGACATCGACAAGAGGATCCAAGTCGAGCCGCGTTTCCGACACGAGGCGCGCCTCGGGGCGATGCTCTGCCACCGCAACATCGTGCGCATCTTCGACTTGGTCGAAGAGCCCGATGGTTCGCTGGTCCTCGTCATGGAGCTCCTGAGGGGCGAGACGCTGCGCCGCCACTTGAAGAAGAAGGGGCCGCTCTCCGCCGAGGAGGCGATTGCGATCCTGCTGCCGGTGCTGTCGGCGTTGGAGCACGCCCACGAGATGGGTGTCGTGCACCGCGACATCAAGCCGGCGAACATTTTCCTCGCGGTCGATCCGGACGGGCACGTGGTGCCGAAGCTACTCGACTTCGGGATCGCGAAGGTGCCGCAGGGCGGCAACGGGGTGCAGACGCTCGATGGGCGCGTGCTCGGAACGCCGCGCTACATGTCGCCGGAGCAGATTCGCTCGGAGGCGAACATCGACGGGCGGAGCGACGTTTTCAGCCTCGGCGCGGTGATGATGGAGATGCTCACGGGGCAATCTCCCTTCGTGGCGGAGACGCCGAGTGCGTCGCTGGCGTCGGTGTTGGAGACGCTGCTCGATCCGGATCCGCGGATCGATCCGCGTCTATGGTTGGTGCTGCAGCGCGCGCTGGCGAAGCGGCCGTACGAGCGATACGCGCACTGCGCGGAGCTCGCGCAGGCGTTGCGGGAAGCGATCGGCGTGAGCGATCACGCGCTGCTGGCGAACTTGCGCCGCAGCAAGCCGCCGCCGCGCATCTCCACGACGTTGAGCATCCATCGACCCGACGAGCCGCTGCGCAAGGGCCTGGCGACGCCGGAGAACGGTGTGCGCATCCCCGGCGATTCGATGGACGACGACTACGACTCGGACGAGGACGGCAGCGACTACGCGATGGACGTGATCTCGCAGTCGGAGAGCTCGTCGAGTGAGTCGATCTCGGGGTACCGTTCGAGCCAGCCGTCCGTGCGCACGCGGGGCTTGGGCATCGCGGAGATCGCGAGCACGGTCGACGAGAACGGCAAGGAGCAGCACCATCTGCGGATTTCGCGGGGCCGTCTCATTGCCTGCGGTGTCGCCGCGGTGGCCATTTTGGCGCTCGTCTTTTGCGGTGGTCTCTATTTCCACGAGGCGCACGACCGGGTGACGAACCGCAACGCCGCGGCCGCGCCCCCGCCGCCGCCTCCCACGACCGCCGTGACTCCGGCTGTGCCCGCTGCAGCCGCAGGCGCGGTGGGCGCGACGCCGGCCGCCGCGGAAACGGCTGAGCCTGAATCCACGGAGGCACCGGCCACGAGCAACGGTTCAGGCCGTCGTGATCCGCCCTCCACGCGCCCCTTGCGGTCCCCGCGCCCTGCAAAAAAGGACGTGGCGAGGACGCCAGGGTTCTGAAGGATCTAGCCGACAAGGCTGTGTCGATGTAGCTTTCGCGTCTCTTTCGGGCATCGTCTAATGGCAGGACAGCGGATTTTGGATCCGCTTATCAAGGTTCGAATCCTTGTGCCCGAGCCTCTTGTTTCGGTGTGAAAACGCCGAAACCACCGCTTGGTCTTCGTCGTTCCTGTACTGCGCAAAGCCTTCGTACAGAAACGAGCGAATCCCTGCCGCTGTGATGGCTCGCTCGAGCTTCCGCGAGCAGGTCGAGACGTTGGTTCCACGCTATCGGCGTGGGGACGTCGAGGACTAGGATCGCTCATTTGGTTTGCCGACGGACGTCGCCCATTGGCGTGGCGCGGTGGGATGGGTTGTCGGCGCGGGGAAAGGGAGGGCGATGATGGACAAGCAAACGAGCATCGGCGTCAACGAAAGTGGGGGCGCGGCGGCTTGGCCTTGGAGCAAGCCAACGGTCGTGGGGGTCGGCCCGAACTGTGGCCCGTCGGCAGGTGGCATCTCGGTGACGATTCTCGGCAAGGGGTTCACCAACGCCACGGCCGTCGCGTTCGGAAGTGTGCAAGCGCAGAACTTCACCGTTGATTCGGATACGGAAATTACCGCCACTTCGCCGGCCTACACGGCAGGAGGCACCGTCGACGTCACCGTCACGACCTCGAAAGGAACGTCGCCCGTCAACCCGCCGGCGGACCAGTTCACGTTCCTCACCTCCACGAACATGACGCAAGTCATGATGACCCTCGCGGCCTTGGCCCCCACCGGTGCGACCGAGCGCCCATCGGGGGAGAGCGTCGAGCAGCAACAGGCGCGCATCCTCGCGGGCATCAATGCGCAGCTCGCGAATGCCAACCTCGCCACGGGCAACGGTTGGCGCGCGATCTGGGTGGGACTCACGCAAGACCGCGCGAACCTCGTCTACATCGCCGAGAACATGCCCACGGTGGCAGGGGCGGCGACCTACGCTGTCTGCTTCCGAGGGACGATGGGCGGATCCCCCATCGACAGTGCCGAAGACATGGACGTGGGAACGCTCCTCCCTTTCGGTCCTTTTGCTTCGGGGGGTTCATTGGGGAACATCTCCCAGGGCGCGATGCAGGCCTTCACGGAGATCATCATGAACACGGGGCTCGTCGCCGCACTGACGGGGCTCGTCACCGCGCAAAGCACGGGGCCAACCATCTATGTGACGGGGCACAGCCTCGGAGGTGCCTTGGCAACGACGGTAAGCCTGTACCTCGCCGCCCAGACGTGGACGCCGACGCCGACCCTTCAGGTATTCACCTTCGCGGCCCCCACGGCCGGCGATGCGAATTTCGCCAATAGCTTCAACACCCAATTTCCGCAGGCGATGTGTGAGTGGAATCAATACGACCTGGTTCCCAACGCTTGGCAGAACCTCGTCAATGGAGAATCGCAAAACCCGCCCACGCCGGAAAGTGTGGAGTTCTTCTATCCGGGAATGAACGACCGACTTTTGAGCGCAGAAATCAAAAAGATCGTCCAAAATATCGCGAGCAAAGCTCCGGCGATCAACCCCTATACGCAGCCGACCCAGCAGCCGGCGCTCAATGCATACTTCGCATATTTCAATCCCAATCCCGCCGATATCGGCACCTTGGACGATTGGCTGACCGAAGTTGCGTATCAGCATGCGAACAACACCTATCTGACTTTGCTGGGAGCACCTCCGCTTCCGACCGTCGCGCCAAGCATCGCATCGATCTCGCCCAGCAGCGGGCCAGCTCTCGGTGGCACCGCGATCACCATCACGCCGGTCGGTGGCTCCTTCAGCGCCGATAGCCAAGTCGACTTTGGCGTCGTGCCGGCAGTGCGTGTCGAAGTCAACTCCAACGGCACCATCACCGCCACGTCACCTCCCGGCGTCGGCGTCGTCGACGTGACGGTGACCAACATGTTCGGGACCTCCGCGCGGGTTGTTGCCGACCAGTTTACCTTTACACCCTAGGCTACCCGCGCCAACGTCGTGGGGCCGTCCTAGATTGGCCCCGCGACGGGCGTCGATGGCGAGATCGCGCCGAGATCCAGATCGTTCACGCGGTCGAAAATGAACACGGCGCCGAGGGCCTCGAGCTCGTGGCGGAGGGTCGCGCCGGTTAGGACGGCGGCGAAGGAGGTGCCGGCGCGGCGGGCGGCTTCGACGTCCATGACGGCATCTCCGACGTAGAGGCACTCGTGGGCTTGAACCTCGAGGACTTCGAGGGCGCGGTGGATGCCCTCCGG